>JAGBLF010000006.1 GCA_017635595.1 Alphaproteobacteria bacterium | reverse complement strand
TTCCTCCTTCTTCGCTCGCTATCGCTCACCGGCGCTCTTTCGCTCGCCTCTCAGTCGTCGGCGAACTCACTTTCTCGTGAGTTCTTCTCCCTCTCATCACGCTTAAAACAAAAAAACACCCAAAAGGGTGCTTTTTGTTTTAATGGCGGTCAGCCGTGAGATTATTCCGCTTCGCTCCATTCCTCCTTCTTCGCTCGCTATCGCTCACCGGCGCTCTTTCGCTCGCCTCTCAGTCGTCGGCGAACTCACTTTCTCGTGAGTTTTTCTCCCACTCATCACGCTTAAAACAAAAAAACACCCAAAAGGGTGCTTTTTGTTTTAATGGCGGATAGAGTGAGATTCGAACTCACGGTACCCTTTAGGGGTACACACGATTTCCAATCGTGCGCCTTCGACCACTCGGCCATCTATCCTTGAAAATCTAACCTTGTATATACCGATATTTTTAATTTCGCAACATTTTTTTCTTCATTGTGTAATAAAATGTATTCTATAAATAATAAAAATATTACTAATAAACAAATAAATAAGAATTATATTAATTTTAAACTTGATTTTTTATAAAATATATGCTAGATATAAAAAATCCATATATCCTATCCTTTCAAACATATTAAGATATTATTGTGTTTTATTTTTATGATAAGAAATATATTTTTATTAAAAACAATCGTAATATAAATATTACGATAAAATAACATCAATTAAAATAAGAGGAGTTTAAAAATGACAGACTATACAAAAGAATTATTGTTCGGTATGCGTCCGGTACGCCGAACAAACCCGAGACCTGGAGAAAGTAGTTGGTATTATTTGGATCCGCGCGGTGCTGATACATTTGACAGCATGAAGCATATAGATGTTGAAAGTGAAACTTCGCCGAACCCGTATGCCGATGCAATACAGAATTATCTGTATAAAAATGATCAGTATAACTATAAACAGCTTTACGGCAATACCCCGCCACCGGTGCAAACACAGAATAATAATGTTCAGCAACAGACAATGCCGGAAGGTTCCGAGCAACAAATAACCATGCCGAAACCGCAAGAGGAGAGTGCTTTAGATAAATTTGTGAACTGGGCAGAAAATACTGGAGACGCAATGCAAGCCGGTGCGGTTGGTTATGCTAGCGGTGCAAGTTTAGGCAATTTTGACGAGGCGATGGGTGCGGCAAATGCGGCGGTAACCCTAAATCCGGATAATTATACAATGGGACGAGATGCCACAAGACAGTTGCAAAATGATTTGCAACAACGTCATCCGTATATTTACGGCGGAGCAGAGGTTCTGGGGGCGACCACAACAAGTATGTTCACAAAACCTATTTTAGCACCCGTAGTAGCAGGTATTGGTTATGCAAATAGTTTGAATGATATTCCTATAAATATTGGAAAAAATGCAATTGTTTCTCGATACACAAATGGGATACAAAAAATAAATATCTTACCGAAAGCTTTGCGTAATTTTGGTCAAAATGTTTCCTCTGAATATTTATTGAATAAAGAAAAGCAGGAAAAATAATATTGCATTACAAAATTATTAAGTGTATTATTATGTTATTACCAATGGAAATTAATGGGTAAGAGGTAAGATGAACAAAGAGAAGAAAAAAAAGAAATCTTTATTTGAAACTTTTTTGTATAAATATGTTCTTGTTAAATATACTGAAAAAGAAAAGAAAAGTTTGTCAAAAGAGATTTTCTTAATAGCTGGGCTTGTTTTTGCGTTTTCAAGTATTCTCATATTCTTGAATATTCAAAAAGTTGAATATTCTTCCGTACTAAATTTTGTATATGTGGTGGTATTAGGATGCTGTATTAACTTTTATAGAGAAAAAAAGAATTCATCAATAAAGGAAAATAAACCTATATTCAGTTTAATTTTAAAAATTGTTTTTTATGTACTTATTTTCTTCATTTTTTTATATGCTTTTTAATTAATGATGCAGTAGCTGGAAATAAGTAAGCAGACAATTTTAGGTTTGGGTAAAGCGTTGTTTTAATTATCAATTTTAATCAAAATGGGGCGAGGATAAAAACAACCTCTAAATGTTGTTTTTATCGCAAGCGGCGAAGTTTTGTTAATAAGTAAAGGAGGTGTAAACCGACTGTAACGAATTTACAAAACGAGTGCCCGAAGCGAAGTTAATGATTGCAAACGTAGTGCAGCAAGAATTTACGGAGCAAGAATTATTTAGATCCGCGCGGAGGCGAGTTTTTAGGGGCAATGAATACGCCTATGCATTTAGTAAAAGATGAAACTCTTGCTCAGAAAGGCTTTAATGCCTTTACAGATACAATAAATGCTTCCGCCGGATATGCGGATAATTGGAATGATTTTGGAACAAATTTGGCGGTAAACGGAATTGCTAATGCAGCGGGATTGACATTTGACGCAATACCTATCTTAAGAACTCTAGGGAGCAATACAGGGAAAAATCTATTAAACAGTGGCAAAAAATTTATCAAGCAAGGAATAAATTCTTTTGCTGACAAACTGAAAAATATGTATTACAAAGAGAATGAGGGCGAAGAGAGATACTACTAAAATAAACGTTAAAAGGAATAAGATATGGGAAAAGGGGTTATAAAAACAAAACTCATAGAGTTTATCAGTTATACTATTATATTCGTTATCGTATTATTTAGTATAGAATTCTACGAATTACATTTCATTATACCTCTTTTTCCTATTCTTTCCCTGTTTGATTTGTGTCTTATCGTCGGATATCCGCTGTTTTTACGATATGTTTTAAAAATGAAATGGTTTGACTGTTGCAAAGATAAATTGTTACAGATAAAATATATATTATTACCTATATTGTTTATAGAAATATTGGCACTGTTTGTGGTTATAATATGTTATCCGAATGAAATATTACAAACTCCTTAGAAAATAAAACATAATAGAGGGAACAGAACATGGAAAAAGAGGTTATTACCAAAGAAATAAAAGAGTTAACCTTGAAAGCAATAAATGCTATTCTTTCTATATTCTATATATTTGGTTTATTTACAATTTTAGCATTTCATAAAATAGTGTCTTTTTTCCCTGTTCTGTTCTTATTCGATTTTTGTGGACTGTTCGGATATCCACTATTTTTGAGATATGTTCTAAAACGAAAGTGGCTTGAATGTACAAAAGATATGTATCTTAAGATAAAATATATTTTGTTGCCTTATACTATGATGGAACTTATGGTGTTGTTATACTATCATAAAGCAACATTTTTTATTATTACCACCATTATGGAAGATAACGGTTGGAAGTGATAAACAGACAATTTTAGGTTTTGGTAAAGCGTTGTTTTATTTATCAATTTTAATCAAAATGGGGCTGTCGGTAGCGACAGCCCTTAATATTTGCAAAGGAAAAAACAATGACAGAATTGTAAACAGTAAATACGGACAGTGGTATAGAGGATAATTATTCTTGACTTTTGTCAGAGTTGTAAATAAAATTCCCTTGTTCGGTTAATCCCGAAAAGTGCCTGAAAAGGTGCGGAGCTGTCAGAAGCTTCTACGTATAGCGGTGTCGGATATACATCGTTAGAAATGCTGTCTTGAATTTTAGGCAGTAGTGCTTATATCCCCCGATTGAAACTCTCGTTTTGATCGGGGAGCTTTTAGCGTATGTTCAGGTTTTTCTAAAGGCTATAAGGTCATTTCTATACGTATGATTTCTGAACTCCCCGATCACCTTTTTCAGGGTGATTTTTTTTATTTTTGAACGGAGAGTTTTAATGAAAAAATTTCTATTATTGTTCCCGATTTTACTCAGTGCATGCGGAACAATTTTTAACGGCACCACCCAAACCATAACCTTCGATTCTAATATCAAAGATGTCAAAGTTTATGTAAACGGACAGCAAGTATGTAATCAGGTACCATGTTCGGTGGATGTAGACAGGGCATCTTCACCGCTGATTATTATGGCAAAACGAGATGGCTATAAAGATGGTATGGCTAGCATTAAATCTAAAATAAACAGCACAGCATGGTTTGATATTTTATGGCTTTATGGTTCTTTTTCTGCGGCAACAACAGATTATGCCATGGGCGGACTGTGGAAATATACGCAAGACGGTGTGTATATTAATATGGAGCCTGAAAATATGAAACGAGCCGAAGCTCAAAGATTTGGTAAAGATTCGCAAATTCGTGCTTTTAGTTTGTATAATTATAAGAATTTGCAATTTGAAGCAGCAACGCATCAGAATGGTAATTATACAAAAGCCTTAGCCAACTTAACAGGACGGAATATTGAAGAATTGCACCCGATAGTTATGAATGCACAGACGGAAGTCGCTCTGGCGCATAATTTAACCGGATTGAAATAGACTGGATTGCATAATAAAAACCGCCGAAGTTTGGTTTCGGCGGTTTGAAAATAATCAGCACAAAGTTATCAGTAATACGGAATAACTCTTGATTCCGCACCGTTGATGAACATACATCTCTGACCGGCAGACAACAAAGTATCTGTACCTTGGGTTACACTGTAAGTCTGACCGCTGTCGGTTCTGACAATATATTCATAACCGCTTTGCTTCATCATCGAATCTTGGGCCAAATTGCCGAGCAAAGCACCGGCAGCCGCACCGCCCAAAGCACCGAATGTATGTGCACTTCTTCCATGTCCGATGGTCGAACCGGCAACACCGCCGGCAACACCGCCTAACAATGTACCGGCACTGTTATCATCGCTGCTGACAGTGACTGCACGAACCGATACAACCGTGCACGGAAAAGCGTTACTGGCTTGTCTGACACCCGAATAGCTGTAATCGTTACTGCCGATACGCGGTGCGCAAGCTGCGGCCAATAACATAGCCGGCAATACAAGATAAACACTCTTTTTCATTATGATTCTCCCGATAGTTAAACTGAATATATAATTATCTATCTAAAAATGTTTGTCAAGACTGGACAATTAAAGTTAAGTGGTATATAGTGCATAAGATTTTATAATAATCATTGTTTAGAGGGGAAAATGTTAAAGAGAACAAAAATTAAAGAATTATTGGCTTCCGAGCACACTATTGCGGAAGTTTTGGTAAAAGGTTGGGTTAAAACAAAACGCGATTCTAAGGATTTTTCTTTTATTGAAGTCAACGATGGTTCGTGCTTGAAAAATATTCAAATCATCGCCAATAATACTCTGAACAATTATAACGATGTCAAAAAATTGACAACCGGCTCATCGGTTGCCGTTAAAGGTGCTTTGGTCGAGTCTGCCGGCGGTAAACAAAAGTTTGAAATTAAAGCCGAAGAAATTGAAATATACGGTATTGCGCCGGAAGATTATCCGTTGCAAAAGAAAGGGATGAGTGATGAATTTTTGCGCACAATAGCGCATTTGCGTCCGCGTACCAACAAATACGGTGCGGCTTTCCGCGTTCGCTCGCGCTTGTCGTATGCCATTCATCAATTTTTCCAAAACAGAGGGTTTGCCTATGTGCATACGCCGCTGATTACCGGTTCCGATTGTGAAGGGGCGGGCGAGATGTTTCAAGTCACAACATTGGATATGAAAAATCCGCCGCTGTTACCGAACGGCGAGGTCGATTACAGCAAAGACTTTTTCGGAAAAGAAGCTCATCTGACCGTTTCGGGACAACTCAACGGCGAAATGTATGCCTGTGCTTTGGGCGATATTTATACTTTCGGGCCGACATTCCGTGCCGAAAACTCCAATACCCAACGCCATGCCGCCGAGTTTTGGATGATTGAACCGGAAATGGCATTTGCCGATATCAATGATGATATGGATTTGGCTGAAGATATGGTACGATATTGCGTGAAAGATATTATGGAAAATTGCGCCGAGGATTTGGAGTTGTTTGAGCGCTTTATTGATCCGACCTTAAAACAAACTTTAAGCAATATCGTTGAAAATGGTTTTGCGCGTATTACCTATACAGAAGCCATCGAAATTATGCAAAAATCCGGACACAATTTTGAATATAAGCCGGAATACGGAGTTGATTTACAAACCGAACATGAACGCTTTTTGGCTGAAGAACATTTCAAACGCCCGGTAATTGTTCGCGACTATCCGAAAGAGATTAAAGCTTTTTATATGAAATTAAATCCGGACGGCAAAACGGTTGCCGCTATGGATGTTTTGGTCCCTAGAATAGGTGAGTTAATCGGCGGTTCACAACGTGAAGATCGCTATGATGTTTTATTGCAAAAAATTAAAGATTTGGGGATGGATCCGGAGAGTTATGCCTGGTATCTCGATTCGCGTAAATACGGAACAGTGCCGCATGCCGGATTCGGCTTGGGTTTTGAACGTATGATGATGTTGGTAACGGGTATTGCCAATATTCGTGATACGATTCCATTCCCGCGGACACCGAAATCTATCAGCTTTTAAGGAAAACGTATGAAAAAACTTCTTGTTATATTCGGTTTTATTTTGAGCTTGGTCGTTCGACCGGCTTGGAGTGAAGAACCGGCAGATGATGCGGTATCGGCTGCAGAAGCTCGGCAAATTGAAGAACAAGTTGCCGTGCCGGCAGATGAAACTTTGGCCGAAGACACAATATCGGAATCGGAAAATAATACTTTAGGTATGGCCATTGCCGAAGACGGTTCGATTAATTTTATCGGTAAGAATGAAAACGGTGAAATTATTGAAGTTCCGTTGACAGTGGAGCAGGTTATTCATACCGGATATGACCAGCTCGGCGAGATTAAGAAGTTGGTTTTGGAAAAAGAAGAAGATGACTTATATGCCGATTCTGAGGTTCAACCGCTTAATAAAGAAATGTCGGGCGAAGAACGCCAAAACGAAAACAGTACCGAATTGACCAATTTGTTCGGCGAGAAAAAGCTGCCGGAGTTGTTGTGTTCGGATATCGGCTTAAAAAAACAGGTCGAACAGTATATTTATCAAAATATCAGTAAACATACAACGCGTTCGGTTGTTGAAAAGCGTTTGCGCGTGTTGCTTGTTAAAAATCTGAAAGATTTTGAAGAAATAACGGCTGAAGAAGTTACCGGTAAAAATAAGTTTGAAGCCCTGGCCGCCATTATGGAGTTAAAAGTAAACAGAGTAATACCTATCTACAGAATTTGTGCCAGTAAAGGAAACGATTACAGCAAATTTGAGAGTGTATATGTCATTATATATGCCGATCAGGATTATTATAAGGTTGTTGTCGCTAACCTAATGCCGACATCAGACAAAATGGATGAAGCAACATTTATTTATAATTGGCAGTAAATATGACCGGCGGTAAGGATCTTGTAGTTTACGAAAATAAAAGTAATTTACCTGTCATTGTTGAAGATGACGGGGTGCATCGTTATTTGGAACAAATTAGGCAATTTCCGGTTTTAAGCGAAGAAGAAGAGTATGAGCTTGTTCGTGATTTTAAGGAAAAAGGAAATTTGCAGGCCGCCCAAAAACTGATTACCTCACATTTGCGTTTGGCTGTTAAAATTGCTTTAACATATCGCCGTTACGGTTTGCCGACGGCAGATTTAATTTCCGAAGCCAATATCGGTTTGATGCAGGCGGTTAAAAAATTTGATATCAATAAAAACGTTCGTTTATCGACATACGCTATGCTATGGATAAAAGCAGCGCTCAACGATTTTGTGTTGCGTTCGTGGTCATTGGTAAAAATAGGCACGGTTGCCGCACAGAAAAAACTGTTTTATAATTTGGGACGTATTAAAGCGCGTTTGGGATTATATGATAATAAAGAGCTTGAGCCGACAGTGGTTAAAAAAATAGCCAATGAACTAGTGGTCAGTGAAAAAGATGTTGTCGAAATGAATCGCCGTATGAGCGGCGACAGTTCGCTGAATAAAACGATCGGAGATGGTGACGATGATGCCGTTGAGGCGATAGATTTATTGGCCGACAAATCTCAAAATGTCGAAGGTCATCTGGCTCAAAAACAAGAGGCCGATTTACGTCGAAAAATATTAATTCAAGCCTTGGCAAAGTTAAATGATCGTGAACAATATATTGTTAAAAACAGAATGTTGACCGATACACCGCAAACCTTGGATGAAATCGGCGATAAATTTCAAATCAGCCGTGAACGCGTACGTCAAATTGAAAAACGTGCTTTCGAAAAACTTTCGGCAGAAGTTAAGCAAGCAATGTCCGTGGCGGCATAAATGACGGATTATTTTTCTCAAATTGTACAAAAACTGATAAAAGGCGGTATCGAAAATCCGCGCTTGGAAGCTCGGATTTTACTCGCGCATGTTTTGCATTTTGATCCGGATGAAATTTTTGCCGGCATCGATGTAAGTTTGGAAAATGAGCAAAAGGTTGATGCTTTGCTGCAGCAACGTTTGGCACATAAACCGCTTGATAAAATTATCGGGAAGAAGGCGTTTTATAAAACCGAATTTAAAGTTAATGAACAAGTGTTGTCTCCGCGTCCGGATACCGAAATTTTGGTTGAAGAAGCCATAGAGTGCTTGCGCAATATCCAAAGTCCGCATATTTTGGATTTGGGAACCGGCAGCGGTTGTATAATCGAAACATTGCTGCAAGAACTGCCTATGGCCGAGGCAACGGCTGTCGATATATCTGCGGCGGCACTGCAAATAGCAAGGGAGAATGCGGTCTTTACAGGTGTGGCCGAGCGTTTGAAATTTATCAAGGCAGATTGGTTTGACACCGATTTTATCAATCTGTTTGAGGATAGATTTGATGTGATAGTCAGTAATCCGCCATATATACCGACAGCAGATATTGCTCGCTTAGATGAGGAAGTTAAACAATATGATCCTTTGGTGGCTCTTGACGGCGGTATAAGCGGCTTTGACAGCTATCGACGGATTGCCGAAATTGCGCCGAGACTTTTAAAAGACGGCGGCAGTATTTTGCTTGAGGCCGGCATTAATCAGGCAACGGAAATTCAAAAAATATTTACCTTATCGGGTTTGCAACACGTCAAAACGGTTAAGGATTTGGCCGGTATCGACCGCTGCGTAATTATGCGAAAATAGTTGCATAAATAAAAAAAAGTTGATATACAAAGAGCAGAGCATATTTTGTCGCTCGAGTAAAACTTAGATTTAATATTTTAATTTTTTTGAATGGATTGATATGAAAAAAATCAATAACAACAATAACAAGTTTCGTGGAAATGCGATTTATTCTCTTAATTATAAATTTGATAGCGTCAGTGTTGCCGGAAAATTCAGTGGCACGGCACTGGAATTGATAAAAAAATATAATGAATTGGCCAAAGAAGCTCAAAGCAACGGAAATTACGTTGAGATGGAAGTGTTTCGTCAATATGCCGAACACTATCGTAAAATTGTGACCGAAATTAACGAACGGAAAAATCAAACGCGTGATAGCCAAAATGAAACAGCTGCTGAAAAAAATGAAGAGCCGGCTGAAAACAAACCGGTTGATAACGGTTTGGTAGAAACCGAAAGCGCCGAGCAACCGGCCGCGGAAACATCGCCTTCCGAAACGGCAACCGCTGAAAAGAAGGTTCGTCGCCGCCGCAATTTTACAATTATTGAAGTGTCGGAAAATAGTGCCGAACAAGCACCGGCTCAAGAAGATGTCTCAACTGAAGAAAAGCCGCGTCGCCGCGCTTTAGGGCGTAAACCGCGCGTTGCAAAAGAGGCAACGGAATAAAATTTATGGCAGACTTGGAAAAAGCGTATCGGATTGCCGAAGTCGCAGATGTAACAACACCGGAAAACAGTGTCGTTTTATACAGTATAAGCTATCAGCCGACCGATAAAAATAAAAAACAGGCATATCAATATATGAATGAACATCCCGAAAGTATGATGTTGGATGATACCGATTGCGGTAAACAATTAATTGCTTTAGGTCTTGAAACCGGTCCGGATAATCCGCCGGAAGAATTGATGAAAATTTGGCGTATTGCCTCCAAGCGATTTATTATGTCGGCGAGCGGTAATGTAACGGCGTTTGTGGAAAATGCCGACAGGCGAAGTACGTTTGTTTCGGTTGAATTGCCGCTTATTTTGCAAAATGATAAAATTAAGTTGATTAACGGAAAAGATAAATTCGAGTTTTCCAAACAATTTAACGGTGATTGATTTTCTTTATAACATATAACAAAACAACGCTTTCTTTAGAAAGCGTTGTTTTGTGTAGATTAGATAATATTAGTAAAATTTAAGACTTATTTGATTATCATCACCTTCTTGGCAAGCGGTTGCCGCAATATTAACCGGCATCGGTACAGAAACGGTCGAACCATTCGGGCAGGCAACTGCCTGACCATCGGCAGAAGAGCCTGCACAACCAACGGAATAGTCATCGCCATAAACAGAGGAGGCATTAACGGCAACAGAAATAAGACCGGAAGAAGAACCCGATCCCCAATCATAAGTAGCCAACGCCATACAAGCTTCTTCAGGTAGGCCTCTAATATCAAAACCGAAAGCTTTAGAATCAAAGCCACTTGATTTTTTATTAGCACAATTCATTGTGACAAAACCACCAAAAGGGTGTTCCAAAAAATTGTGTGGATCCGTAGTAGATGTCCACATTTCTTCCGGTGCTAAATGAGCTTTTTTGACAATAGAGATAAAATTATTATAGCCACATGAATATCCAAATCCGTCGTAACTTTTCTGTCCGGCATACAATGTTCGAACATTCCCGACGATTTGGGTGATTTGGTCAGCGGTTTTGTTTATTTTATATTGCATCATGGCTTTGGAATAGCCGGCAATACCGCCCACCGACAGCACACCGATGATGGCTAATACACCGAGCATTTCAATCATAGAACGACCATATTCATTGTTTGTATTGTGCATAATATTCTCTCCATTATTTCAAATTTCCTATATACCTATAATGCCATATTTTTAAAATAATGTAAATATGACGAAAGTAATAGTACTTTCAAAAATAATAAAAAACACCTCGGATTCATTAAATCGGAGGTGTTTTTTATCAAATCAAAAATAAATTATTCTTGATTATAAGCTTTAGCTTGCTTTTTAGCTTCTTCAGAACTTCTGGCAACGTTTACCAAAATTGTTTGAGAAACTTCAGGGTGCAAGTTTAATTTGATTTGGTACATACCCAAATCTTTAATCGGTTTTTCCATATAGATGTAACGACGAGCAACATCATAGCCGGCATCTTTAATAGCCGAAGCGATATCGCGGATTGTTACAGAACCGTATAATTGACCTGTTTCGGCAGCCTGGCGAATCAAAACAGCGTTAAAGCCGTTTAAGGATTCTGCTAACTTAGAAGCTGTTTCAAATAATTCTTTGTTATGAGCTTCCAAGGCAGCCTTTTGAGCTTCAAAATAAGCCATGTTGGCTTCGGTAGCACGCAAAGCTTTCTTTTGCGGTAACAAATAGTTACGGGCATAACCGGTTTTAACCGAAACTTTATCACCCATTTTACCTAATTTTTCTACGTGTTCGAGTAAAATAACTTCCATAATACCCTCCTACATAGCAACATACGGTAACAAAGCGATATAGCGAGCGCGTTTGATGGCACGAGCCAATTCTCTTTGTTTTTTAGCTGAAACTGAAGTAATACGAGAAGGAATAATTTTACCTTTCTCAGAAACATAACGAGAAAGTAATTTAACATCCTTGTAATCGATCTTCAAACCGTTTTCACCGGAAAACGGGCAAGATTTTCTTTTGAAAAATGTTTGTTTAGCCATTATCGTTCTCCTTTAAGCTTCTTCAATTTGTGCAACTTCTTCGTCAGAAGCTGTTTCGTTGTTGAATTCGTCAACTTTAACAGTCATATAACGAATAACGTCTTCGTTAAGTCTGATAAGTCTTTCATATTCGAAAATAGCTTTTGCCGGAGCAACAATGTTTAACAAAACATAATAACCTTTACGGTTTTTCTTAATGCGATAAGCCAGGTTCTTCAAACCCCAATTATCGGTTTTAACAACCTCACCGCCTTCTTTTTTAATAACTTCGCTCAAATCTGAAACGAGGCTGTTAACTTGAGAAGCGCCGAGATCTTGACGAGCGATTAATACGCTTTCATAATTAGCCATATTTTTAATATCTCCTTATGGATTACTCAACAAACGGCCGATCTTATGCCTATAAAAGCCGAAAATCGACCAACTAATGTATAGCCGAACCTCTAAAGTCCGGCAAGGGACAGCGTTAATATACATAAAAATCAGGCAAATGCAAGCATTTTTTATATATTGACAATAGAAAAAAACAAAATTATAATTTTTCTACTTATCTAAACAAGGAATAAAGATATGAAACAATATATTTGCGATTTTTTTAAAAAATATTTCGATATAAAAGGCGTATCTTCGCGCAAAGATTTTTGGTTGACTACTTTATTGTACTTCATTTCTTTGGTTGGTATATTTACCTTTATATACGAAACACGCAATTTTAGCTGTATGGTGCTTTTGCTGATGCCTGTATTTTTCACGGCTACAATCATACCGCTAACATCACTGCATATCCGGCGTTTTAATGATGCCGGTAAGGGTATGATAACGTTTTTTATCCTGTGGTGCATATTAATTTTTACTCCGGATATAATTGAGAATAAAACAAATTCCGGAGCCCTTCAATTTGTTGTTTCTTTATATTTCTTGTATATTTTAATTCGTGATACGCGCGAAAAAAAATCAGAAGAACCTAAATACAAGAAAATCATCAATATAATACTGTTTACGTTTATAGTGGCCGGATCTGTCTATGCTTCTGTTTTGACCTTATGGGGAGGAATAAGCTATTGTGAAAATCCGAGACAATTCAATTCAGTACAGGAAACATTACCTCAAAAATAAACATTATTTTAACACTTTAGGTTTATCGTATAGGCAAACTAGTACGTACGAAGGTGTTATATGAAAAAATTTTATCAAATATTTTCATTGCTGTCGGTGTTAATTTTAGCCGGCTGCACTGATTCAACGGATTTATACGGTATTAATACCGGATATCAAACGCATCATCGCCCGAAATGCCATGCCGAGACAATGGTTGCCATATATGATGACAACGGCATGTATTCGGTTCCGGGATGTGTCGATTATGATTTTGCGGAAAACTACGGTGATACGGATTTGTATGGCGATTATCCGCAGGTCGAGGACAACAAGTATGGCAGTAACGAAGTCGTTTTGGAAAACTTAAATACACGGGTTTTAGCTTATTGCCGCGGTTCGGCCGAAGAAGTTGCTTCGTGTGTTGAACGTATGGAAGGGTCTTGTTATGTGAAATTGCAGGATATTCCGAGACGACCGGCCAAATACGATATATTAAAGCGCGGTACCTACCCGACACGCCGTTGGCGTAACGGGGAAACAGCCCCGAGGTGGTAAAATGCTGGCACGCGTAAACACAATAGCTTTTAACGGATTAACAACACTCGATGTTGATTTGCAACTGCAAATTTCATCGGGTTTGCCGGCATTTAATATTGTCGGTTTGCCGGATAAAGCCGTTGCCGAAAGTAAAGAGCGCGTGCGTGCCGCTTTTAATACAATGGGAGTTGAACTTCCGGCTAAGCGTATTACCGTTAATTTGGCACCGGCCGACTTATTAAAAGAAGGTTCGCATTTTGATTTACCGATTGCGATGGCTCTGCTTGCCGGTTTGGGTATTGTCCCCGCAGAAGATATTGCGGACTATATCATCATCGGTGAATTAGGGCTGGATGGTTCGATTATGCCGGTTAACGGCGTATTGCCTGTGGCCATTCATGCCAATCGTTGCCATAAAGGCTTAGTTTGTCCCGAAGCACAAGGCAGTGAAGCGGCATGGTCCGGCTTAAAAGAAATTGTTGCCGCGCCGAATTTACTGGCTTTGATTAATCATTTTAAAGGGGTTCAGCAGTTGCCGCTGCCGATGCCGAAGCAAAAAAAGAGCCGCACATCCGATTTGGATATGGCGGATGTTAAAGGGCAGGAAACCGCCAAGCGTGCGTTGGAAATTGCCGCAGCCGGCGGACATAATATGCTTATGGTCGGTACGCCCGGTGCCGGAAAATCAATGTTGGCAGCGCGTTTAGTGACAATTTTACCGCCGCTTTCAACCGAAGAAGCTTTGGAAACGTGTATGATACACTCAGTAGCCGGTGAATTAAAAGACGGTGAACTCAGTTTTGACAGGCCGTATCGCGATCCGCACCACAGCGCTTCGACACCGGCATTGGTCGGCGGCGGCCGCAAAGGTGTACCGGGTGAAATATCTTTGGCACACAACGGCGTGCTGTTCTTAGACGAGTTGCCGGAATTTAACCGTTCGACACTCGAGGCTTTACGCCAGCCGATTGAAACCGGCTATGTATCAATTTCCCGCGTAAACAGTCATACGCGGTATCCGGCGAATTTTCAGCTTATTGCGGCCATGAACCCGTGTCGTTGCGGCTATTTGGGCGTAAACGGACAAGAATGTTCTCGCGCACCGAAATGCGCCGAAGAATACCAATCTAAAATTTCCGGTCCGTTGATGGACAGATTTGATATTCATATTCAAGTGCCGCCGGTCAGTCCGTGGGATATTGCCGAGGTCAAAAAAGGCGAAACCTTGGCGCAAATACGTGAACGCGTTGTTAAAGCGCGTCAAATTCAACAAGAAAGATTTAAAGCTTTAGGGCACCCTCATTTGCGTACAAACGCGCAATTAAAGGGCGATCTCTTGGAGCAGGTTACGGCTTTGGCCGATGATGCAAAACAACTTTTGGTGGGCTTTGCCGACAAAATGAAGATGTCAGCCAGGGCTTATCATCGAACTTTAAAACTTGCAAGAACAATTGCAGACTTGCAAAATGAAAAAAATGTGTCTAAAGTACACATAGCAGAGGCGTTGTCATACAGGTATGTCATGCCGTCCAAACAGGTATAGGAGAAATATAATGAACAAAAACAAAACAATATTATATGCACTGGCAGTTGCTCTGGGGTTGAGTACATCTGCAACGGCATATGTAAATGGCGGATATGGGGAAGCTCCTAAAGCACCGGCTGTCGATAAAGACGGCAGTCTGTTTCCGGGCGGCCCTTGCAAAAGCTGCTCAAAAGACGGCAGTCTGTTTCCGGGCGGTCCTTGTAAAAGTTGCTCAAAAGACGGCAGTTTGTTCCCGGGACCTTGCAAAAAATGCGAGGCTCGCCGCATAGAACAACCGATTAAAAACTATGTTATACCGTATACCCCTGTTGTTTATCAGGCGGTTCAACGCAACTGTTGCCAAATGGCCCCGTTGGCGTTAGACCATGTTGATTTCCGTATCAAAGACGGCAACGGTTCGTACTCCAACAGATTGGGTAACTATCGTTTCCGTATTTTCGGATGCCGCCGTTTCAATAAAGAAGCCAGATTGAATGCCGGCCGCGTTATGGAAAAAAATATTAATTTTGCCACTGTATTTGAAGAAACGGTTAATGACTGCTATCGTGTATTACCTATGCCTGAAGATTTGTGCCTGCAGACCGTTCCGACCGAATTACCGGAATATGTTTTGACGGCAGAAATTACCGATTACTTTATGAATGTTTGTGATGAATATGACTGGGATAAGGCCGAAAAAACAAATCAACGCAAAGGTTCATCCGAAATTACCGTAACATGGCGTTTGATGGATTTAACCAAATCCACCGTATATTGGAAAGGTGAAAGCACCGGTTACGGCGATTTGTATGACGGTGAAGCCAACGGCGAAGTTAAGTTGATTGAACGTGCTTTTGCCGATGCCACAAGCAATTTGCGCAATGCACTCGGATTTGAAGACCAGTTGATGCAACGTGTTGATCCTATTTCTTTGGCCGCGCAGCGCAATGCTTTAGTTGAAGAAGAAAGAGCCTTAAACCCTATAAAATGCGGTTATTTGAAGGAATATGAGTGCGCTAAAAATTGCGAAATCAGCCGTCCGGGTGTCGATTTACGTAACTGTCAGCCTACTTGCCCGACATTGATTGAACCGCAGCCGGCTATGAGTTGCCAATCAGGTTATGCACCGGTTTACTACGGCGGTGCTTACGGCTACGGGTGCGAACCGGTTATTCCGGTTATCTATGAAGACGGCGGTGTTATCGAAACCGGTGAAGTTGTAGAAGAACCGGCCGAAACCGAGGTTGTGGTTGAAACACAGGAAGTTGTTCAATCTTGTATTGATGAAAACGGCAACGTCAAAGCTGATAGTAATTGTCAGGTTGTTGACGATACCTGGATTGATACGGGTGACGTTAAAGCACTTGATCAATTATGCGTCGTGACCGCAAATCCGTGCAAGGCCTTATCACCGGAAACCGTATATCGTTTGCGTTCTTCGGTTGTTCAAATTGACAGCCCTAACGGTAAAAAAGGTGCCGGTCTTTTGATCTCTGACAGCTTTATATTAACGTCCGGTGACTTGATTGATCCGATGAACAATTCGTATAAAATCAAAACCATTCGTAACGATAATCTGACAGCGCGTGCTGTCAGAGTAAATCCGAGCAAAAATACGGCTCTGTTGATGTTGGATAAATCAGTTGAATACACGCCGTTGGCTTTGAATTTACAGCTGCCTGAAGTCGGCCGCAACGGATATCTGACTTTAGGTTTGTTAGATGTTAAAGATTTCAAAGACGGTGAAGATTACCTTGAAAACAGCGCACGTGTTGAAGGATATCGTTACACCGAAGAAAAAGGTGCTGAGATTTTGGCGAATACTTTTATCCAAAACGTTACCGTCGGCGGCGCACTGTTCTATAAAGACTGCACCATCAGCGGTATGGCTCATTCGGGTATCAGAACAAATGACGGTTTGGATGTATATATTCCGACTGAAACGGCTTTAAGAAGCTTGGGTATCAGTATTTGCGGTCATGAATATGTCGAAGAAAGTCCGTGGCAGCAAACTGTCTATAAGCCGGTTACCGAGCAAATTCAAGTTGTTCAGCAGCAACCTGAAGTTATGAAACCGAAAGATAGAAAATAAAACAAGCTGCCCCTTCGGGGGCGGCTTTCTGCTTGTAGTTTAAGGAGAAATATTTATGTATAAATCAAATCAATTCGGCAGAAGTATGGTTGAAATGCTCGGCGTATTGTCGGTCGTCGGTGTATTGAGTGTCGGCGGTTTAAGCGTTGTTAACAGCGCTCAGCAGCGAAAAAATGAAGGGCAACTTATTTCCGATACATCTCAGCTTGCCATGATTAGTAAAAAGTTGGCCTGCCAATATGATGATGCTTATTCGACATATACCAATTTTTTGAATCGCTCTGAAGCCATTCCTTCCAATTTGACGTATAATGCAACCAACAATCAAATAGAAGGTGTTTTGGATTCGGTAACAACAATTACCGGTAATGATAAATATTTTGCGGTTTCGGTTGCCGGTATAGATGAAAGCAGTTGTATTAAAATGGCTACAACGGACTGGGGACGTCGCAACTCTAACGGCTGTTTAGGTGTTTCGATAGGTGCTACGGATTTAAGCGTTTGTATGTTATCCGGTAATTGTGCCAGCAATGCCTTTGCGGTAACCACAAACGATACCGGCAATTATCCGATGTCGGCAGCCACGGCCGCTACACACTGTTCCGGAAATAACAACACTGTAAAAATATGGTTTAAGGCCTGCCGCTAATATATATTTATTTATTGAAAGGAAAAAAGATGAAAACAAGTATGCAATCCGGTCGTTCGATGATAGAAATGATGGGCGTTTTAGCTATTATCGGCGTTTTAAGTATCGGCGGTTTCAGTATGATGACTAAAATCTCAAACAGCCGCAAATCGAATGCCATTATTGATGAAATCAGTTCATTAGCAGGTAAGGCTCGCGGTATAATCCGAGAATATGATGACGGCGATACCGGTGATGAGTATAGCGGTTTGAGCGGCTTTTTGCAAAAATCCAGAGCTTATCCTGATGCGGTTGAATGGGATGCCGGATGCAACTGTTTTATCGGTACGGATGATGTCAGCTATACTTTGACATACAATAAGACCAACGGCAGTTTGTTTGAAATGGATGTGGATGGTTTGTCTGCCGAGGCCTGTATGGAGGTTGTTTCCACAAACTGGGGATCGGTCGGTACAAACGGTTTTGTTAAGATTACTATCGGTGAAAAAACATCTTCAACCCCTTTGGGAATAGGCGATGCATCTGATGTATGTGAGGATGATTCTTCCGTTAAATTTACGTTTAGATAAATAAAAATATTTCAAAAAAAGTTCCGCTTTTTGGTAAGGCGGAATTTTTTTTGCATAAAATATGAAAAAATTTTTGCAAATACTTGCATAGGTAAAATTGACTCCCTATATACACTTTTAGAAAAGTTAACAGGAGGAATTTAAATGAGTAATAAAGTAATAGGTATCGATTTGGGTACAACAAACTCTTGCTTTGCCGTTATGGACGGTAAAGAAGCAAAAGTTTTGGAAAACTCGGAAGGTGCCAGAACAACCCCGTCTATGGTCGCATTTACCGATACGGAACGCTTGGTCGGCTATCCGGCAAAACGTCAGGCCGTTACCAATCCGGAAAATACATTGTTTGCCATTAAAAGATTAATCGGTCGTCGTTATGATTCGGCCGAAGTTGCCAAATTCAGAGAACATTCACCGTTTAAAATTGTTCCGGGCGATAACGGTGATGCTTGGGTTGAAGTTAAAGGCCAAAAGTATGCTCCTTCGCAGATTTCGGCAATCGTATTACAAAAAATTAAAGAATATGCCGAGAGCTATTTAGGCGAAAAGGTTGAAAAAGCCGTTATTACCGTACCGGCATACTTTAACGATTCACAACGTCAGGCAACAAAAGATGCCGGTAAAATTGCCGGTTTGGAAGTCTTACGTATTATTAACGAACCGACGGCTGCCGCTTTAGCTTACGGTATGGATAAAAAAACATCCGGTACTATTGTTGTATATGACTTGGGCGGTGGTACATTCGATGTTTCTATTTTGGAAATCGGTGACGGCGTATTTGAAGTTAAAGCCACAAACGGTGATACATTCTTGGGCGGTGAGGACTTTGACCAACGTATCGTAAATTATTTGGCTGATGAATTCCAAAAAGAGCAGGGTATTGATTTGCGCACCGACAGACTTGCTTTACAACGTTTGAAAGAAGCTGCCGAAAAAGCAAAAATCGAGTTATCTTCGACAACACAAACCGAAGTTAATTTGCCGTTTATTACCGCAGACAGTACCGGTCCGAAACACTTAAATATGAAGATGACACGTGCTAAGTTAGAATCGTTGGTTGAAGACTTAATCGAAAAAACAGCCGAACCTTGCAAAAAAGCTTTGGCAGATGCCGGTTTGAAATCAAGCGACATCAGCGAAGTTATCTTGGTTGGCGGTATGACACGTATGCCTAAAGTTCAAGAAAAGGTAAAAGAAATCTTTGGTAAAGAGCCGCATAAAGGTGTTAATCCGGATGAGGTTGTTGCCGTCGGTGCAGCCATTCAGGGCGGTGTTTTAATGGGAGATGTTAAAGACGTATTGCTTTTGGATGTTACCCCGTTGTCTTTGGGTATTGAAACCATGGGCGGTGTATTTACACGTCTTATCGATCGTAACACAACCATTCCGACACGTAAATCACAGGTATTCTCGACTGCCGAAGACGGTCAGACAGCTGTTACGATTCGTGTCTTCCAAGGTGAACGTGAAATTGCCGCACACAACAAGCTGTTGGGCCAATTTGATTTGGTAGGTATTCCGCCGTCTCCGCGCGGTATGCCGCAAATCGAAGTTACCTTTGATATTGATGCTAACGGTATTGTAAACGTATCGGCAAAAGATAAAGCTACGAATAAAGAGCAGGCTATCCGTATTCAGGCTTCCGGCGGTTTGAGTGATGAAGAAATCAACAAAATGGTTAAAGATGCCGAAGCTAATGCCGAGTCCGATAAGCAAAAGAAGGAATTGGTTGAAGCAAGAAATCATGCCGAAGGTTTAGTTCACGAAGTTGAAAAGAACCTTAAAGAATATGGCGATAAAGTTTCATCTGCGGATAAAGATGCCATTTCTAAAGCCGTTGAAGAAACAAAAGCTTGTATGGATAAGGAAGATATTACCGAATTGAAGGCTAAAACCGATGCCTTAATGCAGGCTTCAATGAAACTCGGCGAAGCAATGTACAAGGCTCAGCAAACCGGTGGAGAACCGCATGGTGCTGATACCGGTGCATCTGCAGGCGAAGCTCCTAAAGATGACAATGTTGTCGATGCCGATTTTGAAGAAGTGAAGTAATTTCTTTTTCTAAAAAATAAAAAACTCCGTCTGTAATGAGACGGAGTTTTTTATTGCTCGGCGTAATAAAAATCCGTGAATTATCGTGATTACCTCTTGCATTTACAAAATTAAAACTCTAAATAACAGTATAACGTAATTTAAGAGTTTGATACTATGGCAGATACTGAATACTATGATTTGTTAGAAGTAAGCCCGAGTGCTTCGCAAGATGAGATAAAAAAGGCCTTTCGCAAAATGGCAATGAAATATCATCCGGATAGAAATCCCGGAGATAAAGAGGCTGAACAAAAATTCAAAAAAATTAATGAAGCTTATGAAGTTTTAAAAGACGAACAAAAACGTGCCGCTTATGACCACTACGGTAAAGCCGGCTTGAACGGTATGGGCGGTAATCCGTTCGGCGGGGGATTTGATTTTTCTGGCGGCGGTTTTGCCGATGTTTTTAATGACATATTTTCAGAGTTTATGAGCGGTGGTGCCGGCAGAGGTGCTTCGTATACGCAACGCGGCAGTGATTTGCGTTATAATTTGAATATCACATTAGAGAAAGCTTTTAACGGCACGGAAGAAGAAATCGTTATTCCGACGACGGAAACTTGTGAAACTTGTCACGGACACGGGACCAAAGACGGTAAAATGCCGGATGAATGCCCAATGTGTCACGGCAGCGGTAAAGTTCGTCGTCAGCAAGGCGGCTTTTTTGTGTTTGAAACGGTATGCCCGACTTGTCATGGAAGCGGTCGGGCCGTTAAAGATCCGTGTCCGGAGTGTCAAGGCAGTGGTCAGAAAAAAGTCAATAAAAAACTTAAAATTAAAATTAAGCCGGGTGTTGAGACTAATATGCGCATTCGTATTCCGGGTGAAGGCATGGCCGGTATTCACGGCGGTGAAAAGGGTGATTTATATGTCGGCATAGTTGTTGAAGCGCATAAACTTTATGAACGCAACGGCGATGACCTATATACGGCAGTGCCGATATCCGTCGGTTGTGCGATTTTGGGCGGCACGGTAGAGATTCCGGGAATCGACGGCGAGAAGGTTACGGTTGAAATTCCGGCCGGCACCCAGAATGATACGCTTCTTAAAGTCAAAGGCGAGGGGATGCATTTGTATGATTCGGAGCGTCGCGGCGATTTATATGTCAATGTTAAGGTTATAATTCCGACAAAACTGAACGCCAAACAAAAAGAACTGATGGAAGCGTTCCGAGCCGAGTGTAAAGATGATTGCGCTCAACCGGAAATCAAGGGCTTTTTCGACAAGATAAAAGACCTGTTTAAGTAATAAAAAAGAGGCTTGAAGCAGCCTCTTTTTTTATTAGATTTTCTATATTAGTAAAATTTAAGACCAATCATATTTTCACCCTCACGGCAGGCCGTGGCTGCTACACTGACAGGCATAGGAATTGATACGGTAGATCCATTTGGTGTAGCAATAGCTTTGCCGTCACTTGAAGAACCACAATAACCATCATAGATTCTAAAATCACCAGGAGACTGGGTGTTGACAGCCACAGCAAGTAAACCAGAAGATGAACCAGATCCCCAATCATATGTTGCTATAGCCATACAAGCTTCTTCCGGTAAACTATGTATAAAAATACTAAAGGCTTTAGAATCAGAATCGGATTTCTTACCTCCTTCTTGAAGATGTACATCTCCACCGAAAGGATTTTCTAAACCTGTACCACTCGTATTCCACATTTCTTCAGGTGCTAAATGGGCCTTTTTAATAATTTTGCAACCAGAATCACTACTGTTTACACAGGTTATATTGTAGCTTTTTTGGCTGGCAAATAAAGTACGCACATTACCGACAATCTGGGTGATTTGATCAGCAGTCTTATTGATTTTGTATTGCATCATGGCTTTTGAATAACCGGCAATACCGCCCACTGACAGCACGCCGATAATGGCCAGAACGCCCAGCATTTCAATCATTGAACGGCCAGATTCGTTAGAGGATTTAATCATAATTTTTCTCCTTTTTTGTGTGGACTGGTTATTAATAGAATTGGAGCATAAATTCATTATTATCACCTTCTTGGCAAGCGGTTGCCGCAATACTAACCGGCATAGGTACAGATACTGTAGCTCCATTTGGACAGGCAACAGCACTTCCGGTAGCTGAACTGCCCGTACATCCTACGCTATAGGCACTATCAAAGCCACTAGCGGTTCCATAATTAACGGAAACAGCTAATAAGCCGGAAGAAGAACCCGAACCCCAATCGTAAGTAGCCAAAGCCATACACGCTTCTTCAGGAACACCTTTGAAACGGACGGAGAACCCTTTTTCATCGTTTCCTTTCTTACCGGTTGTGGCAATATCGACATCACCACCGAAAGGGTTTTCCATAGTCGTACCGTCTGTGTTCCACATTTCATCCGGTACGGCATGTGCCTTCTTCAAAATTTTTCCGCCGTTATGTCCGGTAGAACAACTACCGTTACCATAGCAGTCTAAACCGGTATATCCCTTTTGTCCGCTATATAATGTTCGGATATTGGCGACAATTTGAGTAATTTGATCAACAGATTTGTTGATTTTATATTGCATCATGGCTTTGGAATAGCCGGCAATACCGCCCACCGACAGCACACCGATAATGGCCAGAACGCCCAGCATTTCAATCATACTTCTTCCGCTCTGTGCGGCACCTGCTTGCAACTTTCTCGCTTGTGTACCTCTGTTGTACACGGCACTCGAAAATTGCTGCGCATCTGCAGCACACATCGAAAGAAGACTGCGGCCGCTTTCACTGTTTTTGTTTAACATATGTCTTTCTCCTAAAATATAAGTGATTATGCATAACACATAAAACATAATGCCATAGTTTTAATGTAATGTAAATATGACGAAAGTAATAGGACTGTTTTTTTATATTTAAGTCATTCTTGACCTTTAGGTCGAGAAACCCGGCTACTTAAAATGATTCGGCCGAGATCCTCGCATTCGCAAGGATGACAATAAAAGGAAAAATCAAGGATGACAATAAAAGGAAAAATCAAGGATGATAATAAAAGGAAAAAGCAAGGATGACTATAAAATAAAAAGCGCAAGGATGAAAGTATTTACTATAAAAATCACCTGTTGTCTGCTATTTTATATTGCTCAATGAGCGGTTTAAAGGCAGATACGGCTTTTTGATAAGCCGGCTTCTTAAAATCAACAACCAGCAGATAAGCTTCTTCCAAGGTTCCCCATCTAAATTCATCAAATTCAGGCTGTGCGGTGTTTAAATTAATCTCATTATCATCGCCGTTAAAATAAAAAAGCGACCAGTACATATCTTGTCCGACATTGTTAAAACCGCGCTTTTGCATTGAAGAAATAATTTCCGGCGGAAAGCGATAGCGTGCCGGTTCTTTAAGGGTAGTAACCCATGTTACCCTGGTTAATGATGTTTCTTCTTTCAGTTCGCGAAAAGCTGCTTCTTTTGCCGCTTCGCCTTCATCAATACCGCCTTGCGGAAATTGCCATGAATCTTTAACATCATTACGCCTGCATAACAAAACTTTGCGTGCTTTGTTAAAAACGACAATTCCCGCATTAAGACGATAATGCTCGACCATTATTTGCGGCCTTTTTTGCTTTTTCCGGATTTATTGCCCTTGTATTCCGGACGCTTTTCCGGTACCGGGACAACTTTCGGCTCATCTTTGGTTTCGACTTTTTTTACAAAATGCTGATTGTCGTTTTGCGCGTACAAATATAAAGCCTTAACCATGTCTAAAGCGCGAACGAGCTGATAATCTTTAATTTCTTTTTTACCGGCTTTGGCATCGTCTTTTTTAGCCTCGCCTTTTTGGGTATTTTTCTCAGCTTGCTCATTTTTCAATGCACCTTTGAGGTTGGCTTCGCTGAGGTTCAAATCATAAGTTTCGATTTCTTCAACTTTGGCTTGTCTTACTTTAATATCCGGCTCAATGCCTTTAGCCTGAATCGAACGACCGGACGGCGTGTAATAACGCGCCGTTGTCACACGCATAGCAGCATTGTTACGAAGCGGAATAACTGTTTGTACCGAACCTTTACCGAATGATTTCTCACCCAAAATAACGGCACGATGATGGTCTTGCAGGGCACCGGCCAAAATTTCGGCAGCTGAAGCAGAACCTTCGTTAATCATAACGACAATCGGCAGATTTTCGGCAATATCACCGGCAGTGGCCGAGAATTTAATCGTATCTTCTTCGTTGCGTGAACGGGTAGAAACAATTTCTCCTTGCTCTAAGAACAAATCAGATACTTTAACAGCTTGGTCTAACAGACCGCCCGGATTGTTACGGACATCAATAACCAGACCGGACAGCTTATTTTTCAGCTTTTGGCGGGCATCTTTAACGGCGGTTGTAATAGCTTCGTCGATATCTTCATTAAAACCGGAAATACGGATATACAGAATATCGTCATTTTTGATTTCACTCTTAACCGATTGAATTTTAATTTCATCTCGCTTCAAGGTAACCGTAAACGGTTTGGTATTGACACGTCGAATCGTTATCTTAACTTTTGTGCCGACTTTACCGCGCAGTTTGTTGACAACTTCATTTAAGGTCAAACCGATAACTGTTTCATCGTTAATGTCGGTAATATAGTCGCCGGCTTTAATTCCGGCTTTGGCTGCCGGTGTGTCATCAATCGGCGAAATAACTTTGACGACGCCGCTCTCCTGGGTAATTTCGATACCTAACCCCCCGAATTTGCCTTGTGTTTGTTCATTCATATACTTGAAATCATCAGCATTCAAATAGCTTGAGTGAGGGTCAAGCGACGTCAGCATACCATTGATTGCCGCTTCGATCAGTTGCTTGTCGGATATATCTTCTACATACGAAGCTTTAGTGCGTTCCATCACTTCACCGAAGATATTTAAAAGCTCATAGGTATTTATTTGTTCTTCCCTTTGCGCTTCTTTAGCGTGTGATGCGCATGCAAACAGACTGAAAACCAAAGCTGAAACAATCAATGAATTTTTTAACATTATTTTTTCCTTTTATTTATTTTAACATCCATTCGCTCGGATTAACCGGACGATTTTGTTTTCTTATTTCCATGTGTAATTTGACGTTATCTCCTGACGGCATAACCCCGACCGGTTCACCGGCAAGCAACATCTGCCCGACCTGTGCATCGGTTTCGGCCAAACCGCTCAAAAGCGAAGTATAACCCTCGCCGTGATCAATAATCAGCAAATTAGCAAAGTTTTTAAACGGACCTGCAAAAATAACGGTTCCGTCAAACGGTGCAATAACCTGAGCTTTTGAAGCGGTTTTGATATCAATACCGTTTGAAACGACACCTTTCGAGAGTTCGTCATGAAACTTGGTAACCACCGGACCGCGCGCCGGACGCGCAAGCTTGCCCTTAGCTTTGCTGAAGCCGGTAATTTCTTTAGGTGTTTCCGTTTTGTAGCCGTAATTTGTGGAGGCACGCAAATCTTCGGTGGCACGTTCACGTGCCAGACGGGCTTTTTCGGCCATTTGTTTACGTTGCAGTTCCTTTTGCTTTTCCAATTTATCAACCAAATCTCTTAAGTTATGCGCCTGACCGGCCAAAATTTTGGCTTTTTCAGCCGCTTCTTTGCTTTGATTCGATAACTTACTGTATACCTCACTTTTTTGCTTGGATAAAACTTTCATATCTTCATGCTGCGAAGCTAATCGGGTATTTTCTTCTTCAATATCGCGTAACCGACCGGCGATTTTTTCTTTTTGCTGGCTGATGTCTTCAATACTTTGACGGATAAGATGAGCTCGGCCTTCGAGAGCGCGGGCACTGCCGCGCAATAAAATACTGCTGCGCATCACTTCAACCGGTGATAACGGCTGAACCAATACGGCCTCAGACGGACGTAACGCCAAGTTTTGCAAAGCGGCAAGCGTTTCAACCAACATACCGTGTTCAAGATCAAATTTAGCTTCGGATTCGGCTAAATGTTTTTGCAATTCCGCCAAATCATCTTGTTTTTTTCTGATCTCGTCTTCACCGTCTTGAATCTTTTTAGCGGCAGCAATAAGCTTTTTATTAATACCTTCCAACTCATTTTTGACTTTTTCGGCCTGCTTTTCGATTTGCTGTTTTTCTTGCGAGGCTTTACGTGCTTCAGCTTCAGCCTTAGCAACATCGGCAGAGGATATATCGGCCTTTTTCAAACCGGTCGCATCTACCTCTGTACTAAAAACAGATAATACCGAAAAAGCAAAAATGAGCAGACAGATTTTTTTCAAAGTACGTTTCCCTTTATTTTTTGAGTAAAGAATGACCGGTCATTTCCGCCGGTTGTTCCAATCCGAGCAAATCAAGCAATGTCGGCGAAATATCGGCCAAGCGCCCATCGGTCATGCCTTTGATATTTGCCGGAGCATTGTACAGAACCGCCTGAACTTTGCCGACGGTATGAGCAGTATACGGTTGTCCGGTTGTTTCATCAATCATTTTTTCAACATTACCATGGTCAGCCGTAACAAGCAATACACCATTAACATTTTTTATGGCCTGCATAACGCGCCCTAAAGATTTGTCTACGGCGGCAACGGCTTGCAAGGCTGCTTTCATAATACCGGTATGCCCGACCATATCGCCGTTGGCAAAGTTGCAGATGATGGTGTCGTACTTTTTGCTTTCAATAGCATCAACTAGAGCATCGGTTACTTCATAAATGCTCATTTCCGGTTTCAAATCATAAGTAGCAACCTTAGGGCTGTTGATTAAAATGCGGTCTTCACCTTTAAACATACGCTCTTCACCGCCGTTAAAGAAGAAAGTAACATGAGCATATTTTTCGGTTTCGGCGATACGAAGCTGTGTCATGCCGTGGTTGGCAACGATTTCGCCGTAAATATTCTTTAAAGCTTCCGGCGCAAAAATCGTTTTCATAAAGCGGTTATGGTCAACCGAATATTCGGCCATGCCGACATTGATGGCAAACTTAACGGTTTTGCTGCGTACAAAACCTTCAAATTTTTCATCGGATAAGGCATACAAAATTTCACGGGCTCGATCGGCACGGAAGTTGGCCATTAAAACGGCATCACCGTCGTTTGCACCCTGATAATCACCTATAACGCACGGAACGACAAACTCATCGGTAACATTGGCAGCATAAGAAGCTTTAATGGCCTCATCGGCAGTTGCATAACGCTTGCCGTTAGCCGAAACAATGTTGTTGTAGGCAAGTTCGACTCTGTCCCAACGCTTATCGCGGTCCATGGCGTAAAAGCGGCCGGAAAGAGTTGCCAATTTGACGTGCGGCATATTTTTTATCGATTCGCAAAATTCAGCCAAAAAACCTTCTGCCGATGTCGGCGGGGTATCACGGCCGTCTAAGAAGGCATGAACGCAAACATTAATGCCGTTGCGGTTTAAAATTTCACATAAAGCGACAATATGAGCCTGATGCGAGTGGACACCGCCCGGAGACATCAAACCCATTAAATGACAGGTTTTACCGCTTGTTTTTAAGGTGTTGACTAATTCAACAACAACCGGATTTTGTTCTAAAGTATGGTTTTCGATAGATTGGTCAATTTTCGGTAAATCTTGCATAACAACGCGTCCGGCACCTAAATTCATGTGGCCGACTTCAGAATTACCCATTTGTCCGGTCGGCAAACCGACATCTAAGCCGGATGTTTCGATAAAAGCATGCGGACATGTGTTTAAAAGGTTATGCCAGTTAGGCGTTTCGCCTGTTTCTATGGCATTATCTTCAGTTGTTTTCTCTCTGTATCCCCAACCGTCCAAAATAAGTAACATTACCGGTTTTTGCATTATTTTTCCTTTCGATTCTTTTGCAAAACAATTTAAACTGACATCATTATATATAATAAAACAAAATGTAAAAGCACTATTTATAATTTTATAAACAGGCTTAATTTAAAAGGTGTTTAAGACGAATTTATATTGACAGAAACGCTCGTACTTCATAAATTAACTTAAAAGGTTAGGGAAAATCATGAAAAAGTATCTTACAGCATTAATTTTATCGGGTGTCGCTTCTTCCGCATTGGCCGGAGAGGTTGAATATAACTATGGCTTGACGGTAAACGGTTTTTACGGATACAGCGAATATGCCGACAAGTACCGCCAAGCCTATAAGCATAATCATACGCCGGTCAGTGCTGAAATCACAACTTCCGTCGGTTACCGCTTTGATGATGATACGGCAGTAACATTGGGTATTGACGGACAAATTGCCGATGGTAAAGAAGTTGAGGATTACAATCAAGGTGAATGGGGCGAAAATATTTATGCATCCGTTGAAACCGCATACGGCGAATTGAGTGCCGGTCAAATTTATAATGCGGCATATCAAATGGCTGTCGGTGCACCTGTTGTCGGTGCTTTCAGGGTAAATAATTCACCGATAACCGATTTTATAGCTAATCCGAATTGGCAGCGCCATAGCCGCACGGCTTCATACAGAACCCTGAATTCGACATATTTGAATACCGATGCCGATGCGCCTAAAATCAGTTATGTTTCGCCGGAATTTTATGCAACGAAAATAGCCTTTTCTTACACACCGGACAGTTATACCAAAGCCGGTCTTATCAATAAACACAGCCGCTACGATAATCGTTCGTCTTATGCCGTCGGACTGTATAACGATTTGGATTTGGATTATGTTGAAATCGAAAGTTCGCTCGGTTATGCCTACAATCGTAAAAATAATCAGGAAGTATCGGCCGGATTGAGCCTGTACCGCAAAGGCTGGACTTTGGGCGGTTCATATCGCAAAAGTTTTACTTCATCACACGACTATGCGTTGAATTTGCAAGAGGCCGATGATATGCCGTGGTATTTTGACGGCTATCGCCGCGGTCAAGCCTTTAATGTCGGTTTAAGTTATGAAATAGGCCCTTTTAAAACCGGCTTATCGTATTTTCATGCCGAAGCGGATAAAACATCGGCACAAGATAATATTGTCACATTTGCCAATCGCTTTGCCTTTTGCAAATATGCAGCGATTTATTTGACGACGGCTTATGCCGAATATAAGGGAATTAAATCCGAAACGGGCGGCAATCGCGGGTATGCCGTTATCAGTGGTTTGGAACTTAATTTTTAGAGAAAACGATGGTTAAAATAAGTATTATTTCGGATAACAATGAACTTAAAGATGATTTAGCCAATCAATTAAGCCGATTTGTCAGCGGTGCCGAAATTGTGACAGATTCGCCCGATGTTATTGTATATGACGGCAAAATGCTGTCCGCACAAAGTGTCCGCGCCGATTATGCGTCGGTTCCGATAATATATCTGGTTGATGATGGTGATGATATCGGAGATGAGCTTAATATTTGTCTTAAAAAACCGTTGCGGTTAATGCGGCTTTTTGATGTCGTCCGCTCGGCCAATAATAAACTTGACGGCTCCGAAGCCGGTTGCCTAACTTTTAATGATTATCGCCTATATCCGAATAAACGCGAAATTATTGATTTAATTTCCGGTAATGTCTTTAAACTGACTGAAAAAGAAGTCGGAATTATTAAATATCTTTATAGAAAAGCGCCGGAATTTGTCAGTAAAAATGATTTACAAATAAATGTTTGGCAGTATAATGAAGATGTAACAACACATACGATTGAAACACATATTTATCGTTTGCGCCAAAAAGTGGAACAGGATAACGGTCGTCGCCTGATTATAACGGATAAAGGCGGTTATAAGCTTAAGACGGATAAAGATGCCTAAATTGACTAAGAAACAGCAAAATCTTAAAATGAAAGTCGGAGACATATTGAAAGCCGGTTACAATTATGTTCGGTATAATGCCGAATTTTGCTTATGTCTTTTTGTTGTGAATATGGTATTTATGCTGGTTATCAAAAATATTCCGTCCGGTATCAGCAATCCGTTCAGTCTGGTATGGTTTTTGTGTTATTATATGTTTTGGTGTTTTTTCTTTCGCTACTACTATCATTTGAGGCCGTATGTCGATTTTTCAAAATTAATCGGCAGCTTGGCACCGTCTTCAAAAGCGATTATTTTACTGGCTTTGGTTTCGGTGCTTATTGTATTTTTACCGATGCTTCCTTTGTTTTTAGGGTATAAAGATTTGTATTTGGATTTTTACGAACAATATCTTGTGCTGACGGTTTCCGACAGTCCGCGCGCATTTTGTTATAAACTGATTCTTTACGGAATGTTTACTTTATTGATGCCTGCGCTCGTTTGCCGACCTTATTTGGCATGGATTGCCTCGTTGCGCGGGCGTAATGCATCTTTTAGTAAGGTGGGCGATAAAACGCGTGGCAATTTCTGGCAGTTTTTTATAATTTCGCTGATGCTGATATACCCGGAAGTTATTGCCGATCATCTGGATACTGCATACAATTTACAGGGGTGGTTGTCACATATTGTCGGCACGATAACCTTTATGTTGACAAACATTATATTTGCTAAGATTTACGACTTCTTTTACATTGAAAATTAGTTGTGACGTTGATGCCAAAACAGCCGGATTAATCTGAATTTACTCTTTAATGTCAAATCACTGAAGTAAATTAAATGCTCATGGGCTAATTTGGTGTATTCGGCTTTAAAATAACGTTCCAACTCGTCACGATTTTCTTTACTTTTTGAGATTTTTGAAAGTATCATCTTTAAAGAAATATTGATTCTGTTTTTGCGAACGATTTTCCACGCTTGCCCCATTTGTTTTTGATTTAAGTAATTATATACGTAGCGAATTCCGACAATATAATCATGGATTTTCTTAATGGTAAATTGGCTGCGTGTTATAGATGGTGTTACTGTATTATAAATGTATAATTTCTCATTAATCAGGGCAAATTTATCTATACTTGAGAAAAAACAGGCAGTAAAAGGCCAATCTTCAAAATATATACCTTCGATAAAACGGAAGTCCTTTAAAGCGGAGGCCTTGTATAATTTATTCCATGCAACGGCCGAAATCAGACGGTGGCGGTATAAGCCGCGCAGAGGAGTTCGGCATACGGAATACGAAATATTGTTGGTGTTAAAAAGGGCTGACGAAACGGCATCTTTGCCGAGTTTATAATAGCTTTTGGATACCACAACGGGGGCCTGTGATTTTATGGCGGTTTGATAAAAAATTTCCAAGGCCTGCGGATGTAAATAGTCATCTGAATCTACAAAAAAGATATATTCTCCGGTGGCTATGTTCAAACCCAGATTTCGGGTGGCAGACAACCCTTTGTTTTCTTGGCTTATGACTTTGATACGCTGATCTTTTTGCGCATAATCTTGCAAAATTTTGGCACAATCGTCGGGACTGCCGTCGTTGATGCATATTATTTCAATGTTTTGCAAAGTCTGCTTTATAACACTGTCTAAGCACCGCGGCAAAATCTTTGCAACGTTGTAGACAGGTATAATAACGGATACAGCACAATTTAATTGATCAGCCATGATGTCAATCCATAATTAATATCAATATAACAGTTATACCAAATGATTTAAGATGTCAAATATTAGTTATAAGTTATGGTATAAAAGAAAGGTGAACAAAAAAACAACCCGTCAAAGGGTTGTTTTTTGTTCTTACCATAAAATAAATTATTTTGCGGCATTAATAACATTTTGAATTTCTTCTGCGGAGTAAGCAGCTGCTTGTTTGCCGTTTACGTATAAAGCAGGAACACCTGTTATTCCGATATTATGAGATAAAGAAGAAACTTCTGCCAAAAGACTTGAAACTTCTTCAGAATTCAAATCTTTTTTGTATTTATCCATATCTAAACCGATAGAGGTAGCAATTTCATCAACAGAAGCTTCTGTCATTCTTCCGTTATATTCCATAACACCTTTATAAAATTCAGCAAATTTTCCTTGTTTGAAAGCTGCAACACTGGCTTTAGCCTGATAAGGAGAAACCGGTGAAACGAAAGAAACCGGTTTAAATACAAATTTTACATCAGGGTTATCGGCAATAACTTTTTCAACTGCCGGAGCCAATCTTTTGCAGTAACCGCAAGAGAAATCGAAGAATTCAACAACGGTAACGGCAGCTTTTTCCGGACCAACAAAAATGCCGTTTTTATCATCAGACATTTTTTTCAAAGATTCGGCAGCAGCTTGCTCTTGAGCAATACGTTGCTGATCTTGGAATGCTTGAATGGCATCCATTACCATTTTCGGATTTTCTTTTAATGCGGCTTCAACAGAACCTTTACCGCCACTTGTCTTTGTAGACATAACTAAAGATACAGAAGCTATAATAATAGCAACTGTTGATAATAAAATTGAAAAACCTTTCATAATATATTTCCCCATTCTGATTGATGTTTAAACACGAAAACAATGTAGTTCTGTTTATTTTAAAATGCAAGAAATAAATGAGTATTTGTAACAAATTTACGCAAAATTTAAATAACAGTGGACATTTTTGAGTTTTATCGTTAAAACAAAACAAATTAATCTGAGAGGAACCTATGTTTAATATAAAACTATCTATGTTTTCGGCAACACGCGATTTGGAACAAAAAATTGATGAAATGCACGATAAAGTTATCGAATGCTCTATGTATTTTCAGGAAGCCATTGATACTTTTTTGAAAGAAAAACGCAGTCAAAACTATCGCCGTATCAGTAAAAAAATCAAAGATATCGAAGCGCAGGCCGATGATTTGCGCCGCGAAATCGAAAGTGGTCTTTATATACATAATCTTATTCCAGATTTACGTGCCGATGTTTTACAAATGGTTGAAAATATCGATAAAGTTATTAATGAATTTGATGAAGTTGCGCATAAATTTTATATCGAGCAGCCGGATCTTCCGGAAAAGTTTCAGCCTAAGTTTAAAACGCTTGTTAAGCAGGTTTCCGAATGTGCCGAGAATATGGCTATTGCCTCACGGGCTTTTTTTCGCGACTTTGCCACAGTGCGCGATTATTCCAAAAAAGTATATCTGTTGGAACACGAAAGCGATAAAACATGGGCCAGCCTAAAGCAAGATGTTTTTGATTCGGATATGGAATTGGCACATAAAATCCAACTGAACACTTTAGTCGGGGATGTGGCCGATATTGCCGATAAGGCGGAAGACTGCATCGATGCCGTGCTTATATTTACAATCAAAAGAGATATCTGATGGATTTAAGTTACTTGTTTTTTTTGAGCAGCGGCTTGTTTTTGGGGTGGTCATTAGGTGCCAATGATGCTTCGAATATTTTCGGAACGGCTGTTGGTTCTAAGATGGTGCGCTTTACGACCATAGCCGTCATAGCTTCGGTGTTTGTTATATTAGGCGCGGTATTCGGCGGTGCCGGTGCCAGCGAAACACTTGGAAATTTAGGTGCCGTAAATGCACTGGCCGGCTCATTTATGGTAGCACTGTCGGCGGCATTGGCTGTTTATTTGGTGCTCAGAATGGGCGTAACGGTATCAACTTCGCAAGCTATTGTCGGCTCGATTATCGGATGGAACCTTTATGCCGGCCGTGACACCGATTACAGCACGCTGACCGAAATTGTCGCCACATGGATTACCTGTCCGTTAATATCCGGTATTATCGCCGTTATATTGTATTTAGGCTTAAAAAAGTTGCTTAAATGCTCAAGCGTGCATCTGCTGACACAAGATCAGCTGACACGTATCGGTTTAGTTGTTACTGCGGCTATAGGTGCTTATGCTTTGGGTGCTAACAATATCGCCAATGTTGTCGGCGTGTTTGTGGAATCATGCCCGTTTAAGCCGTTGCATTTAGGTAAAGTTTTGACACTCGGTCCGGAGCAGGTTTTATTTTTACTCGGTTCCATTGCTATCGGTGTCGGGATTTTGACATATTCCAAAAAAGTTATTATGACGGTCGGCAATAATTTAATGAAAATGTCGCCGATGGTTGCCTTAATCGTCGTTATGTCTCAATCTGTTGTTTTGCTGCTGTTTTCATCGGTAACATTGCATAACTGGCTTGAAACTTCTCCGTTGCCGACGCTGCCGATGGTTCCGGTATCAAGCACTCAAGCCGTGATCGGTGCAATTTTAGGTATCGGTCTTATTAAAGGCGGCCGCGGTATTAATTGGACCATTGTCCGTAAAATCGTTGTCGGTTGGGGAATGGCACCGGTTATGGCGATGATTATTTGTTTTATCAGCTTATTCTTTTTGGAAAATGTATTTAATTTGACAGTCTATTTGCCGGAATGATAACTCCAAAAATTCGCGAAATTTTGTAAGTTTTTACGGCATGTTATCAAAATATTAACACTTTCTCTGTATGTTAACTCTAGATTATAAGGAGAAATGTTATGCTTAAGCTCAGTCGTACCGGAATAGGTCTTTTAACCGCACAATATCGCAGCGTATTAAAAAAATGCCTTATTTTGAATATGTGTGCCGCAGGATGCTTTGTGTCAGTCAATGCCGCCAATGCGACCGACTATGATATCAATAAGATTTATGACAGCACGGATGCTGCCGTGTCTGCAAAATTGCAAGGCGAAATGGGAACGGATATTGATGCCCAAGCCGCATCACCGACACTGCAGGGTATTTTAATACACGGGGATATGACACAAGAACTCGTGTCACGTGACGAGGCCGGAGGTACGTATGGCAGCGGGTATAAATATTGGGTAACCAATAAAGGTATTATAGGTGTCGGCTACCAAAAAAACGGCGGAATACCATCACCTGCCAGTGATACTGTAATATCTAATAAGCATAATGCCGGCGCTACAGATATTACTTTCGGCGGCGGCGCGATTCAAAATCATAATGCAAAACAAGAAGAAGGCGGTAATGTAGCTTTAGACAGCTTAATGATTGTTACAAATGCGACTTTCAGCAATAACAGTGCTACCGATTTTGCCTATGCCGGTGCCGACAGTTTATCAGTTGGCGGAGCTATTTTTAACATCAGTTCTTATGAAGATCCGGTGCCGATTATTTCGCAGATTTTACCGGATATAACCAATAATACCATCACCGGCAGTACATTTACCGGCAACTTTGCCATGAATTTTATTCAGGCTTCCGGCGGTGCAATCTACAATGATGCGTTTACCGGATTAGGTCCGGGCGGTGTCGGTACAGCCGCGCACATCGGCGTTATTAATTCAAGCGGCAATACTTTTACGGGAAACCATGTCGGTAACGAAGATTTTTATAATGCAGATAATGTGGTTAAAACATATATTTTAGGCACAACCGGTTCAATCGACCAAAGTTTGATGACTACATGGAAAAACAGTGATGAATACGCCGCAACGGGTAACGGCGGTTTAACCAAATACGCCAGCGGCGGTGCTTTGTATAATGGCGGAAAGTATAATGCGGCCGGCGATAATTTTACAAGCAACTATGCAATCGGTAAGTACGCTATGGGCGGTGCTATATTCAATGCTGATACGTATGTGTTGGATCAACAGAATATTATACCGGAATATAATTTAAGCGGTACCTCTGAATTTGCGTCTAACTATGTATCTTCAACAGAGCTGGCTGATCATGAATATGATGGCTTAACCGGCGGTAAAGCCATCGGCGGTGCCATTTATAACGGCGGTAAATTGCTGATGGCTGATGATGGCGGTACGCGAACATTTTCCGAAAACTATGCCAGTGCACGTGATACGGCTTTGGGCGGTGCTGTCTATAATATAGGTCATATGGAAATTTATGATGCGACATTTACAAATAACAGTGCCAGATGGAAAAATGTGAGTGACACGACTTTCACCGGCGGCGGTGCCCTGGCGAGTGTTATCGATAATGCCGATTATTCAACCACTGTTTATGACAGTACGTTTACGGGCAATGTTGTCAATGCCATAAGCAGCGGTTTAGGCGGAGCGATATACAATCATAACAATTTGGCCGAAACAAAAATTATCGACAGCAGTTTGACCAATAATGCCATTGAAGTTACCGAAATTGCCGGCAGAACAATTCATGCATTCGGCGGTGCCGTTTACAATGACGGCGAGGCAAATAAAATTTCGCGTTTTACACTACAGGCTCAAACGGCTGATGTTAACGTTTCCAATAACGGAATAAATGTAACGACATCGGCTTCCGGTTCGATTAAAGAATATTACGGCGGTGCTTTCTTCAACGGTAATTACGGACAGATGACCATTGAAAGTGTCGGCGCTGATAAAACATTATCAATTATGAACAATCACGCTGACGACGGCGGTGCCATCTATAATAAAGCCGATGGTTCAAGCGTAACCGTAAGCGGGGTATCATACAGTACATACCTATTGATCAACGGTGTAAGCGGTAATATTGAAATTGCAAATAACCAGGCGAGCAACAACGGCGGTGCTTTGTATAACAATACATGGAATAACGGTTTGATCGGAACGGCAACTATTTCTGCAACGAATGGTTCATCGGTCAGTTTTGCTTCTAATAAAGCTGTTAACGGCAATGGCGGTGCCATTTATAATATCAACGGCAGCGATATTGAATTTCGCCTCGGTAACGGTACGATAGCAATATCTTCCAATTCGGCAAATGTTAACGGCGGTGGTATTTTTAATGAAGGATCGACCATTGAAATTTCCAATGCCGGCACAATGGGTAGCGGAGACGTGGCCGCTTTGAACATCAGAAACAACACGGCTCAAAGAGGAGCAGGCATCTATAACGTTGCCAAAAGCGGTGCAGAGGGCTTTATCAGCGGCAATTTATCGGGTAATACAACAATTATGTTTGACGGTAATACGGCTTCTGCCGGTACGGGTGGCGCCATTTATAATGACAGCACATCCGGAATATCGCTGAATCTGCGTGATACAGCCAAAATCGTATTCAATACGACATCAGATGATGTATATAACGAGGGCAATATAACCATTACAGGTGATTCTTCGGCACCTAATGTTCCGTCTGATTCGGCTATGCAAACCGCAGCTATTAATACCGAAGCCACGCAAGTTGTTTTGAATTCGACTTTTGGAGGTACGGGTAATTATAATATTTCAAATACCCAATTAAATCTCGGTACAACCGGCTATATTGACGAAGATCCGGTTATGAATTTAAGCAATAACGTTGTTAATATGGCCAGTAATTCACATATATATTTAACTTCGGCCGATACGCTTAATAACAACAACTTTGACCTTGCTACCGATGCAATGTTAAGATATACGGATACCGTGACGACCGATAACAGTTTTTACTTGGCAAATACAATTAAAAACGCCGGTACGGTTGCTTATGCCGCAGCTGAAGGCGATACGGATATCAGAATTGCCCACGCCGTTGTTAACTCCGGCGTTGTCAGTGCAGCCGACGGTTTATTGACCAATGTCCACATTGATACGCTGACCAGTAAAGAAGGTAATGAGATTATTGTCAATTTAGATAATCCGAATTTAAAGGCAGATGTGTTGACAATAGATCATCGCATTTACAACGAAACGGATACACCAACCAATATCACGTTTGTTGATATGAATAATGCCGCTATCGGTGATGTAACACTGGGCGAAGAAGACAGAATTTACTTTGCTCAAACTCAGTTAGATCAGGATTTGTCACAATATGGATTTAGTGTTAATGCTCAAAACACCGACTATGAAATCAAAGTAGGTTATGAGGAAAACGGTTCGATTTACGATTGGTTCTTGTATCGTGAGGCAGCACCTGTTCCGCCGGAACCGGATTACTTGGATCCTGAAGATTTAGCTTATATTGATTTGCCGCGTTCGGCAGTCGAACAAACCCGCGGTATAATCTTTGATGTGACCAGAACAAACCGTGGTCAGTGCAATTGTTATGCCGATAACTGCAGATATCACGAATGTCGTTATGAAAGTTCGCCGGATAAGTACAGACTTTGGGCCAGACCGTCATATCGTTCGGGTACATTCGATAAGCCTGTTGAAACGGATTTCAAATTAAAAGGTATAGAATTCGGTTTGGATTATCAGCCGACACACAGCGATATGATTGGTATTTTCGGTTCTTATCGTGACGGTAAATACGAAAATGACGGCGGTAAAGAGGGTAAAAAGTTCTACTCTCCGTATGGTGGCAGTGAACTAACCCTTAAGAGTATGCTGGGCGGATTGTATTATCGTAAATATTACGGAAATCTGTATTTCTTAGGAGCCGGCTATTTCGGCAAGATTAAGGCTGATATGAAAGCCGACAATAAGGTTAAGGCTTCAACCGACGGTATCAATATCGGTGCTCAGGCCGAATTGGGCTATGATATCAGAACCAGTAAGCGTTCTCTGTTAACTCCGTCAATTCGTGCCACTTATGACCATATCAAGTTTGATGACGTTGATGACAGTAACGGCAAAAAAGCCGAGTTTGGAACGATTAACGACGTTGAACTTGAAGCCGCATTAAAGTTTGAATATCAATTCAACAATGAATATGAATTGCCGACCACCGGTTATATTAAACCTTCGGTTATCCAAACAATCGAAAACGGCGGCAAGGTTGAAATCGATGGTGTTGAATATGATGATACCTTAGATAACGAAACTTTGGGCCGCATTGAGGTCGGTGCCGATGCCGAGATTATCGAACACTTCTCACTAGGGGCTTTCGGTAACTACACCTTCGGTTCCGATTACAAAGCTTGGGGTGTCGGCGGTAATGTCCGCATTGTTTGGTAATAAAATTTACCGGTATGCACAACAAATAAAGCCGCCTGATGGGCGGCTTTATTATGATTGAAAACGCGGCAATTAATAAAATGCCAAAGAAATCCAATTACCATCGCCCTCCTGACAAGCATTTGCAGCAATGTTAACCGGCATTGGGATAGTTACTGAGCTCCCGTTAGGGCAAGCAACAGCATAGCTGTCAGCGGAAGAACCTGAACAACCGACAGAGTAACCATCTCTGCTCATGTGAGCAACAGAAACTGTGTTAACCGCAACGGCAATCAACCCTGAAGATGACCCTGAACCCCAATCGTATGTGGCCAGTGCCATACAAGCTTCCTCCGGAAGATTATGCAAATCTATTCCGAATGCCTTACCATCTCCGGATGACTTTTTATCGCCTGTATTAACAATAACCCTACCACCAAAAGGATGCTCAATTGTATTGTCGGTATTCCACATTTCATCCGGAATCGCATGTGCCTTTCTAAGCAAAACATCACCATCAGTATCAAAACCGCTACCTAATCCATTGTAATTTTTTTGGCTAGTATAAAGTGTTCTGACGCTACCGACAATCTGAGTAACTTGGTCTGCGGTTTTATTGATTTTATATTGTGTCATGGCTTTGGAGTAGCCGGCGATACCGCCCACCGACAGCACGCCAATAATGGCCAGAACGCCCAGCATTTCAATCATACTGCGGCCGCTCTGTGCGGCACCTGCTTGCAACTTTCTCGCTTGTGTACCTCTGTTGTACACGGCACTCGAAAATTGCGGCGCATCTGCAGCACATATCGAAAGAAGGTCGCTCTGCAGGCATAGACTTGTCATTCTTGGATTGCTTGCAATCCGAGAATCTCGGCTGCTTAAAATGATTCGGCCGAGATCCTCGCATTCGCAAGGATGACTTTTTTTGTTATCAGCAAAAACGGAAGTAGAATTAAGGTTCAGAACCTCAGAATCTGCAGGGAGACTTTGCTTAGTTAAATTTAACATTTGTCTTTCTCCTAAAATATAAGTGATTATGCATAACACATAAAACATAATGCCATCTTTTTAATATAATGTAAATATAACGAAAGTAATAGGACTTATTTTTCAAATCGGTAAATTTTTATGTAATAAAAAATAAGCCTTGCAAGTTTTCAGATTTTCATTTAACTATAAATCAAGCGGGATAATCTCGCCAGTGCCGGAGGCGGCACGGAGCCTTGACAAGCTCTTTACAGACATCGGCGTTAGGATATAGCGTCGTTACGTAGCTGTTGAAACCTTAAACAGCTCGAATATATCCCAGACCATAATATGGTCTGGGAGCTTTTGGTATATGTCCAAGATTAATATCTAAAAACCAAAAGGGTCGTTTATGTTTGTATGATTTGTCAACTCCCAGACCGCCGTATGGCGGTTAATCTATATTACGGGAGTCTGGATATGATACCTAAACAAATTTTTTATATGTGGTGCGGCTCAGAAAAACCGATAGATGTCGAAATGAGTATTTTGAGTTGGCATAAAAATTTACCTGATTATAAAATTATCGAAATTAATGAAGAATCGGAGCAGTATTTTGATTTTTCCGCAATGCGTCGGGAAAACGAGTTTTTTGATTTTGCCTGCCGGAACCGGATGTGGGCCTATGCTGCGGACTATGTACGCTGTTATGTATTGGAAAAATTCGGCGGTATTTGGCTCGATACCGACATAACGGTGGTTAAGAATTTTGACAAATTACTCGGTGACGGTTTATTCTTCGGACGAGATACCGACGGCGGTAATCATGTTGAAACGGCTGTCATCGGTGCGGCAGCACATCATCCGGTCTTAAGAGATATCCTCGATTTTTACCAAAATGAGATATGGAAATCTCCTCTCTACACCGGTCCTCGTATTGCAACGGAAATCTTGCAAAGACATGGTTTCGATATGACTAAAACGGGTATTGTCGAGTGTGAAGATATCAAAGTATATCCGCCGGAATACTTTTTCCCGCTGGCATTAGGAGCTGACTTTTCATTAAAGACACTGACCGCACAGACACGCACAATACACTGGTGGAAGGCATCTTGGGGTAAAAAGGCTGTGACCGACTGGCTCAAAAGCAAGCATAAAAAGGGCAAAGAAAAAGCCTTAACCGAAAATCTGAAATCAACATTGGCATTATATCTTTTCGGATTTTTACGTTTTGCCCACTATGATACGGATAACGCAAAAATATATGTATGCGGACTTCCGCTGATAAAAATAATAAAGCGCAAAAACAAGCAAAAAGCTTTGCTTTTCGGGTTCATTCCTTTACTGAAATGGAAGTGATATGGATATTGATATTGATTTAGTATACACATGGTGTGATGACAATGATGCCCTTTGGCATCGAAAACGCCAACAATATCAGAAAGGTGTGGTGGCCGATGAACAAGCAATTTGTACCGGCAGGTTTGTGCAAAATAATGAGTTAAAATACTCATTACGTTCGGTGGAAAAATATATGCCCTGGGTTCGTCGCATTTATATTGTCAGCGATAACCAAACACCGGAATGGCTCAATACAGATCATCCGAAAATTGTCATGGTTACTCATGAGCAGATTATTGATAAAAAATATTTACCCCTGTTTAATTCCAGTGCCATAGAAACCGGATTACCTTACATTCCGGATTTGTCCGAGCATTTTTTATATATGAATGATGATACGTTTATTAATGCTTCGGTTCAACCTGAAGATTTTTTTACGCCTGATGATAAAATAATCTGGCGTGCTAATGTCGCTAAAGAATCTCCGAAATTGACACAGTATGTCCGGAAAATTATCTCTATGCAAGATTTGGCACAGAATATTTTTGCGACTAAGTATCCTTTATATTATCCGCATCATAACATCGATGCTTATCATAAATCAGATTTTATTGCTTGCAATAAGCTTGTTCCCGATTTGTTGCAAAAAACGCAAAGTCATCGTTTCCGCGATGCTTCTGACTGGCAAAGGTCTTTGATTTATTACTATTCGATAAACAAAAATCACGGAATAACGAAATATGTTGATGAATATCGCTATTCATTCAAAGCATGGCTGAAGCATTATTTTATTGATGGAGGACGTCGTGATTCCACCGTTGTATCACTGAATTGCAAGGATATTAAGCGCAAGTTGAAACGACAAAAGCCGTTGTTTTTCTGTTTGGAGGACGGTGAAAAAGTCAATGATGCGGATAGACAACGCAGTAAAGTATTTATGGAAAGTTATTTTCCGGATAAATCATCCTTCGAAAAGTAGTTTTTCTACTTTTTTAAGTCGGCTTTAACGCGTTCTTTCAAATCGGCAATTTTCAGATTAAGCGATTTGTTTTTAGAGGCTTTGGCGGCCGCATTAAGTTGGTTTTCGGCAGCTTTCAAATTACCGATGGCATAGCTGTATTCGGCCGCTGCGTACAGTGACGAAGCCTTATCGTTCAGCATATCATAGCCGCGCGCCAGCAATTGCCAGCTGAAAGAATTTTCGTGTGTGATAAGGGATTTATTAAGCAAATTCACCGCTTGTTGTACAACAGATTTGTCTTTTGAGCTTTCAAGCATTGAATGAGCCAGATTTATTTGTAACAGATAATTATTCGGCAATAATTTAAGCGCCTGCTCGTAAGCCGTTATACTTTCTTTAACTTTGCCGGTTTCAAATAAAAATTGCCCTTTCAATTCGTAAAAATAAGGGGTTTGCGGTTGTTCGGAAATCAAATCGTCAGCCAGGTTCAGAGCCTGTTGTATGTTTCCGCTGCGGAAGTTCAAAATACTTTGCGCATATTTGGCGGCAGTCGAATGATTTTTTTGCGGATACAGCCGTTCGGCTTTATGTTTATCGGTTAAAAAACCGGTCAGTTTTGCCTGAATAAGTTTTAATTTGTCGTCTAACGGACTGGCGGAAGGATAATGATTACTTTTACTTGCTTCTTCAAAATGGCTTATGCGCTCGCTTGTTAACGGGTGGGTGCGGAAATAAAAATTTTCTTCCACGCCGCTTAAAGCATATTTTTTCTTAATTTTACGCATAAACTTCTTTAAGCCCTCGGTCGACTGATGCGTTTTATTTAAGAGCTTAACCGCACTTTCATCGGCGCTTCGTTCTTCTTGCACCTGGTAATGCAGCATGCTGTTTAGTGCTGAACTTTGCGAACCTAAGATAACGGCCATTGCCGCATCGCCGCGTCCGGTAGATACGGCCGTCGCACCGGCGGCAATAAGTGAACCGAGCATAACATATTGCATATCTTTCATTTTAAGCTTTTGGCGCACGATATGCCCGCCGGTAATGTGTCCGGTTTCGTGAGCCAAAATGCCGGCTAATTCGTTGGTATTTTCCGCTTCGAGCAAGGTACCCGTATTAACAAATACATAGTTGCCGTCACTGACAAAAGCATTAAGCGAATTGTCGCTGACAATAAAAATATTGTTGGCATTAAACGGCAAACCTGCCGCGTTAAACAGCGGTCTGATAACGGCTGCCAGATAATTTTGGGTTTCGGCATCTGAAATTAAAACCATATTTTCGGCAACTGCCGGTTTTATAAGACCGGCAGTGCATAAAAATAAACAAAATATGAAACGATTGATTAACCGATTAATTTTTGCCACCACGATTTTTTCTCCGGTTTCTCGGCTACTTCCGGTTTCTCGCTGCGTGCATCATCACTGTCGCGCTTATCGGTGCGGCGATAGCGGCGATTACGTCCGTTGCGGCGGAAACGGGAACGATTGCTGTCGTTTTCGTCGGCAGAAGATTCGTTTTCTTCTTCCTCATCGTAGTCACAATCATCGACATTTTCAGCTTCATAGCAGGTTGTTGTTGCATCTTTGGCCGAAGCAACGGTCGGTAATTTTTCGCGTTCGATTTTATAATCGGCAATATCTTTCATTGAAGTGTCGCCGGCAATAACAATCTGCAGATTATAAACTTCTTCCAAAGCAGAAAGTTGTTTGCGCTTGTGGTTAAGCAAAAACGATGCATAATCTGCCGGAACCGTGACAAGCAATTTAACACCGCGGTTGCGGACACCTTCGCTTTCAATGGAACGTAAAATCAGGGTTGCTCCGGATTCGACGGTACGCTTAACACCGCGACCGTGGCAATACGGACAAACTTCATAATTACTTTCCATAAAGGAAGAGTGCATACGTTGTCGCGAAATTTCCAGTAAGCCGAAAATGCTCATTTTAGCAATCTGAATGCGGGCTCGATCATCTTTCATGGCCTCTTTCATGCGGCGCTCAACGGCAATGTTGTTTTGCTGCTCATACATATCGATAAAGTCAACGACAATCAACCCGGCTAAATCGCGCATTTTAAGCTGTTTGGCAATCTCATCGGCTGCTTCCAAATTGGTTTTTAAGGCGGTTTCTTCAATATCCTTTTCTTTGGTGGCGCGTCCGGAGTTAACATCAATGGAAACCAAAGCTTCTGTCGGATTAATTACCAGATAACCGCCGGATTCAAGCTGAACAATAGGGTTGTGCAATTTATCAAGTTGCGCTTCAATCTGAAAACGCTGGAATACAGGTATATCGCCGGCTTTGCGACATTTAATGTGCTTTAAGTTGTGCGGCGATAAAACTTTAACAAAGTTGCGGGCTGTTTGATAAGCCTCGTCGCCGTCGATGATAACTTCATCGATTTCTTTGGTGTACATATCGCGTAAAGCACGTTTAATCAGATTTCCTTCTTCGTAAATAATTGCCGGAGGCTGATTTTTTAAAGCACCGTAACGAATGGCATTCCATGTGCGGATTAAATAATTGTAATCACGGATGATATCGGCACGTGTTTTATCTTCGCCGGCAGTACGGATAATTAAAGACATATCCGGATTAATCGGCAATTCTTTCATAACGGACTTTAAGCGTTTGCGATCATTAGCATTGGTGATTTTACGCGATACGCCGCCGCTTTTAATGCGGTTCGGCATCAAAACGCAATATCTGCCGGCAAGTGAAATATAAGTCGTGCAGGCAGCCCCTTTATTGCCGCGTTCTTCTTTGACAATTTGGATCAGCAGAGTTTGCCCTTCTTTGATGACGTCTTGGATGGTACTGCGATGAAACAGTTTGCGGGCACGCAACAGTCTGCGTTGCGTGTCAAAATTGTAATCGCTTCCCTCAGGTTCATCCAAATCTTCGTTATCAATATCTTCCGGACATTCTTCTTCAAGAGTGTCTTCCTCGGCATCGGCCGCTAAAGTTTTAGGCGATTTTTTACGATCGCGCGGACGACGGGTGTAACGGCGATGCTTGCGTTGTTTGGTATCTTTTTCCAGCGCTTTGTCGGCAGCTTCTTCGGCCAGTGCGCTTTCTGCGGCCATTTCACTGCTGTCAACATCCGATTCGCGGCTTTCGTCTTCGGCAGTTTGAGGTACAGTCTCGTCGGAAACCTCCTGATTAATGTTATCTCTGAGATAATCATCATTTTCCGGTGTTGCATTTTGTACCGGTTCAAGCTGGGCTTCTTCAATTTCGTGAGCCTGTTCGGCTTCCAAGCGGCGTTGAGCTTCCTGCGCTTCTTTTTCAGCCTTATAACGGGCACGTGCGGCATCGCGTTCTTTTAAATATTTAATTTTATTGCTGATAATTTCATCAACTTCGGCATCAACTTCTTTTAATACTTCTTCCGAAACATTATAATAATCCGGATGAATTTCGTTAAAAGCCAAAAAACCGTGTTTGTTGCCGCCGTAATCAATGAATGCGGCTTGCAAAGACGGTTCGATGCGGATAACTTTGGCTGCATAAATATTGCCTTTAATTTGTTTACGGGAAGTCGATTCGAATTCAACATCTTCAACTTTGTTCCCGTCAACAATGACAACGCGTGTTTCTTCAGGCTGCGTGTCATCGATTAACATTCTTTTTGTCATAATAAACCCCATTTTATGCTCTTTTTAACCAAAAAAAGAGACTCGTGACGGGTTTTGATAAGCGGATAAAAAGCCTTCATACTAAAGAAGAACGGTAATACCGTTTTGCTGTTTATTATTGCTTTCGGCCGACTTTGCGCTTATTCTTCTTTGTTATTTGAAAAGCGGCGGAAAGTGTTTATCTAAACCCACATTTTGTTTTACATGCAAAATATTTTTTCTATGTCTTTATTTAAACTCTCAATGTCAAAATAATTTGCATTAATTGTTACAATAACGTCTAAATTTAAAAAAACAATAAAAATTTATCATTAATACAAATTAATATAAAAATATCGACAATTTTAACATATTGGTAATATGTCAAATCTATAATAATTCCGAAAATTAATTGATAAAAGGTGATGAAAGCAGTTATGAAACTTTTGAAAAAACTTTTGTGCGCGGTAATTTGCATAATGACGGTATTATGCTGTCTGTCAGCAAATGCCGATGCCGCTGTTTTAATCAAAAACATGCGTTTGGGAAACCAAACAGACGGAGCCAGAATTGTTTTGGATATGGATAAAAGCGTTAACTATCGCGTTTTCTTGCTTAATGATCCGAAGCGTGTGGTTGTAGATTTGGCTGATGCCGAAATAAAAGCATTGCAGACCAAATTTTCCAACCAAGTTGTATCGCAAACACGAGTGGGAAGAATGTCAGGTAACGATAAGCGTATCGTTATGGAATTATCTCGTCCGGCTACTATAAAAAAAGCTTTTATCATTGCACCGCAAAGCGGTCAGGGTTGGCGCTTGGTTATTGATTTGGTGATGGCGACAAACCAACAGTTTGCGGGTAAAATAGGTAATAGATATGCCATGACCAACGATACGAAATTTGCACCGAAAGAAGAAAAATCTTCCGGCGGTTGGTTTGGTTTCAGTTCTTCCGATTCCAAGGCCGATGCCAATGCTAAAATAAATCGTAAGCGTATTGTGGTTCTTGATCCGGGACACGGTGGTAAAGATCCGGGGGCTATCGGTGCTTACGGCAAAACGTATGAAAAAAATATCACCTTGGCTATGGGTAGAGAATTAAAGCAGATTTTACAAAAAAAAGGATATATTGTTTATTTAACACGTGATAGAGATATCTTTATCCCGTTGCGCCAACGTATAAAAATTGCGCAAAAGTACCGCGCCGATTTATTTATGTCGTTGCATGCCGACAGTGCGCAAAATCGCAGTGCAACCGGATTATCCGTATATACTTTGTCTGATACGGCATCCGATAAAGAGGCAGCCGCATTGGCCGAACGCGAAAATAAAGCCGATATTATCGGTGGTATCGATTTGGGCGGAAATACGAAGGAAGTAAATGATATTTTGATTTCGCTTTCGCAAACCGATACACGCAATAAATCTTCAAAATACGCAACTTATTTGGTACAGGAAATGGCCAAAAGCGTAAAAGTGTTGAAAAATACACACCGTTTTGCCGGTTTTGCAGTGCTGAAGGCACCGGATGTACCGGCCGTTTTATTGGAAATGGGTTACCTGTCCAATCGTACGGAAGAAGCTAACTTGAAAACGCAGTCTTATCGTAAAAAATTAGGCGAAGCGGCAGCTCGTGCCATCGACAGATATTTTAAAGATCCCGAAATTGCGTCAAATTAGCATATTTTTATTGCAATTTTGTGAGATTGTAATACATTTTCAATACAAGTTCGAACTAATTAATTGTGAGATTAAATGCTTAGATTTCTTTCATATATGGCCAGTCTGGCTTTGTTCTTTTTGATTATACTGATTGTTGCGGTCACATACGGCGTGACCAAAATCAATATTACCATACCGGATTACAGGCAGCTTGAAAACTATGAACCGCCGGTTACAACACGTTTGTTTGCCGGTGACGGTCAGGTTATGATGGAGTATGCCGCCGAAAAACGTTTGTTTGTACCTATCGAAAAAATTCCGGACCGAGTAAAACAGGCTTTTATTGCGGCCGAAGATAAGCATTTTTATCAGCATTCAGGCTTAGATTATCTGGGCATTATCCGTGCCGTTTTGGGAAATTTGAAAAAAATGGGAACGGGACGCAGACCGGCCGGCGCTTCAACGATTACCCAACAAGTGGCAAAAAACTTTTTGTTAAGCTCCGAGCTATCGTATACCCGTAAACTCAAAGAAGCTATTTTGGCACGCCGTATCAATAAAGCTTTTACCAAAGAGCATGTACTGGAATTGTATTTAAATGAAATTTATTTGGGTAACCGTGCCTACGGCGTGGCTGCCGCTGCCATCAATTATTTCGGCAAGGCACTTGATGAACTGTCATTGGAAGAAATAGCGTATATGGCCGCTTTACCGAAAGGACCGAACAACTATAATCCGAAAACGCGTTATGATGCCGCTATTGCACGCCGCAACTGGGTTATCGATCGTATGGTTGAAGACGGTTACGTCACGGCTGAAGAAGCCAAAGAAGCTAAGGAAAAACCGCTGAAAGTCGTTGAGCGAAAAAGCGGATTTTTGAAAGATACCGAATATTACAGTGAAGAAGTTCGTCGCTCTATCAGCCGCAATTTCGGTGATGAGGCATTGTATCAAGGCGGGTTAATCGTCCGAACAACGGTTGATCCGAAGTTGCAAACCATTGCAACCAATGCTTTGCGTAAGGGGCTGTTGGCTTATGATGCCCGTCACGGTTGGCGCGGTGCAACCGCAAATATCAAAATAGATGAAAACTACAAACAAAGTTTACAAAATACCAAATTAATACCGGGTGCCGAACCGACATGGGATAAAGCCGTTGTTATTAAAGTATCGAAAGATAAAGCCGAAATTGAAACGGTTGGCGGTGATAAAGGCAGTATTCTGCTTAAATCATTGGCATGGGCACGCTACAAAGAAAAAGGCAAGGATATGGGACCGGTGCCAACTTCGGTGGCTCAGGTTTTGAAAAAAGGCGATGTTATTTATGTCGAAAAAGATAAAACAGCCGAAAAAGCCGTTTATAATTTGCGCCAAATTCCGGAAGTCGAGGGCGGCATGGCGGTAATGGACCCGCATACGGGCAAGGTTTTGGCGCTTGTCGGCGGTTTTTCGTTTGCCAAATCGCAATTTAATCGGGCCACGCAGGCGTATCGTCAAACCGGTTCGACATTTAAGCCGTTCGTATATTTAGCGGCTTTGGAACAGGGGTATTCGCCGACCGATATGATTTTGGATGCACCGTTTGTTTTGGACCAGGGCGAGGGTATGCCAAAATGGAAACCGGTTAACTATTCTAAAAAATTTTACGGGATGATGACCTTGCGTCGAGGTGTCGAGCTTTCCAAAAACCTGATGACGGTTCGTTTGGCTCAGGATATCGGTATGGACAAAGTGGTAGATATATCACGCCGCGTGGGCGTTAATGATAACTTGCCGCCGTATTTATCGGCATCTTTAGGTGCAGCCGATACGCGTGTGATTAACATGGTCGGAGCCTATTGCGTGATTGTTAACGGAGGTAAAAAAGTACCGCCGTACATGATTGAGCGCATTCAAGACAGAAAAGGGCGGACGATTTATAAACACGAACAGACACCGTGTCCGGAGTGTGCCGCCGATAAATGGGAAAATCAGCAGGCACCGGATTTCAATGTTATTCGCGAGCAAGTGGTTGATCCGCTTTCGGCATATCAAATGACTTCGATTCTGGAAGGTGTTGCCACACGCGGTACAGGTGCGAGATTGAACGGGTTGCACAGACATTTGGCCGGTAAAACCGGTACGACAAACGAAACAAAAGACGCTTGGTTTGTCGGCTTTTCGCCGGATTTGGTGGCCGGTGTTTACATCGGTTATGATGAACCTGAAAGTTTAGGCCGTTATGAAACCGGTGCGCAAGCGGCTTTGCCGATTTTTTATGACTTTATGCAAGAAGCCCTAAAAGATGTTCCCGATATGGGATTCCGCATACCGGCCGGTATTAAGTTAGTCAGAGTTAATCCGCAAACCGGACGTCCGTCATCATTGGGAGACAGCACGGTTATTACCGAAGCGGTTAAGCCTGATTTTGATTTTAATAATCGTCAGCGCCAAATAGGTGGTGATGACAGCCCGATTGCGAGTACGGAACAAGAAGAAAAAAGCGGTTTGCAAATCGGAGGAGAATATTAATGCGCGCAGATTTTTACAACATTTTTCAAGAAATTGAGCAATCATTGGCATTGCTGAGGAGGTATCTTTGACTACGATAATGCCGTTCTGCGTCGTGATGAACTGGCCGCTTTAACGGCTGATTCCGATTTATGGAATAATCCCGAAAAAGCACAGCGCTTAATGAGCGAAAAAAATACGCTTGAGGCTAAGTTGGATCAATATGAAAACTTTATCCGAACTTTGCAGGATTATAAAGAAATGGAAGAGTTGGGTGAAGCCGAAAATGATGAAAATTTGCTCGGCGAACTGATGGAAAATCTGCAAAAAATGCAGCAGGAAACCAAACATGCCGAATTAGAATCTTTGCTGTCGGGAGAAGCCGATGCCAATGATGCTTATTTGGAAGTCCATGCCGGCAGCGGCGGTACCGAGGCGATGGATTGGGCACAGATGTTGCTCCGAATGTATACCAGATGGGCTGAAAATCATAAATATAAAATCGAACTTATTGAAGAAACCGAAGGTGATGTTGCCGGCCTAAAATCGGCTACCATCAAGATCGGCGGCCATAACGCTTACGGTTGGTTAAAATCGGAAAGCGGCGTGCATCGGTTGGTGCGCATTTCCCCGTTTGACAGTGCGGCACGCCGTCATACGAGTTTTGCCTCGGTCGGTGTGTATCCGGTTATTGATGATACGATAGAAATAGATATTAATCCGGCCGATTGCCGTATTGATACCTATCGGGCGTCCGGTGCCGGCGGTCAGCATGTTAATAAAACCGACTCAGCCGTGCGCATAACCCATATCCCGACAGGCATTGTTGTATCGAGCCAAACACAGCGCTCGCAATTTCAAAACCGTGACAATTGTTGGAAAATGCTGCGTGCCCGCTTATATGAATTAGAAATGCAAAAACGCAGTGATGCCGCTCAAACCGCTCGTGAAAACCAAGGCGACAACGGTTGGGGGTATCAAATTCGCTCGTATGTTTTGCAGCCGTATCGTTTAATCAAAGATTTGCGTACGGATGCCGAAACGGCAGATTGTAAAGGTGTGTTGGACGGCGATATCGATTTGTTTTTATCGGCATCACTCGCACATAAAATTAAAGACGATAACGCTCAGGTTTGAAAAGAGTAACCAAAATGAAAAAAATGTCGGCAAAAGCTTACTTTTTCAAAAAGGTCATAGATTTTTTTATGATCGGCCTGCTGATTGTTTTTTTACTCTTTATTTGGACATTATATCGCGGGCCGATTTCGGTACCTTATTTGCGACCGTACATTATTCAGGCACTTAACTATGACGAAAAAGATTATACGGTTGATATCGGTGATGTGAATATTGAATTGGTACGCTCTATTCAACCGCTTCGGATTACGGCAAAAGAAATATTGCTGAAAAAAAATGATGATTCTGTCAGTATCAGCGCACCGAAACTTTATCTTTCATTCAGTTTGCGCGCTTTAACCAAAGGTATTATTGCGCCGAGTGATGTCAGTTTGGAAAACCCGACTGCCTATATTTTTGCCACCTATGGTGTCGAGGAAGACAATAAAAATGAGGCCAATAAGAAAAAATTGGAATTTTATGTAAATGCTTTCAAAGATTTTTTGAGTAACTACAATGCCGAAGAAAAAATTTATCCGGAAAGCTTTGTCAACAACATATCAATCAAAGGTGGCGAATTGGAGTTTCATGAAGTCGATTTGGGGCGTAAATGGATACTTTCGGATTTAGAGTTTGAATTTAATCGTAAGTTCATTAATTTGGAAGTTAACGCCAACGCGCTGGTCAATATCAATGACAAAATCGCTTCCGTCGGCTTTGAAGGAACGTACCATGCCTCAGATGATATTTTGGATGCCGAAGTTTATTTTTCGGATTTGATTTTATCGGATATAATGAGCACTTTTAATGAAACCACCGAAGATAATATTTTATCATCCATGAGTATAGAAGTGCCGGTCAACGGTAAGGTCAGCACAAGCGTTAAATTAGCCGATATCTTGGCACATCCGGATGAGGCCGCCGATTATATTGACGGGGCTGTCGAAAAAATTGAATTCGAATTGGACAGCGGACACGGATTGATTACCTTTGAAAATGAAGAAAAGTATAATTACGAGGTCGACGAACTGCAGGTATCGGGGAAAGTGATCGGCGGTATTGATGAAATTCATATAGAAAATGCCGAATTTAAACTTGGCGGGCAGAATGCGACTTTCGATTTTGAAGCAAGCGGTTTGGAAACGTATTATCTGGAACATTCCTTAAAAGATGCCGTTGCGCGCTTTACGGTTAAAATTAAGGAATTTTCGTTGACCGATTTACCGCGTTTTTGGCCGCGTTATTTTGCCGAACCGGGATGGGAATGGTGCAAAGACGGTTTGACAGGCGGTGTCGCCAAAAACGGCAAGTTTGTGTTTGACTTCGGTTATAAAGAAAATGACCAAAGTTGGGGACTTGTAAATTTAGACGGTAAGGCTGAATTGACAGACGGCGATATCTTTTATTTGGAAGGGATGCCGGTTGTTCATAATGTGTACGGCACGGCTCATTTTACCGACCATAATATCTTAATTGACATTGATAAAGGTATTAATGACGGCGTTATTATCACCGGCGGTAAAATTGATATTTATGATTTAGATAAAGAAGACAATTTTATCTCTATTGATTTGGTCAGTAATTCGAGTGTGACGGATGCCTTAAATCTTATTAATAATCCGCCGCTGGAATTTGCCAAGGAAATCGGTTTAAAACCGGAAAAAATCAAAGGAAATGTCGATTTAGCCTTAAAGTTGGATTTTGAATTGCGTCAGGATTTGGAAGGCAAAGATATAAAGGTCGATGTCAAAGCCGATTTGCATAATGTTGAAATTCCGGAATTGATTGATAAGCACAGTGTCGGTGCCAAAGATATGAAACTGTATGTTAATTCCTCCGGTTGGGGACTGAGCGGCGAAGGCAGTTTTGAAAATGTGCCGATCAAGTTGACTATGGATGAAAAGTTTGCTGACAGAAATTATAAAAATCGAAGTAAAATAATGTTCAAATTGGACAATGCCGCCAAAAAAGCACTCGGTATCGATTGGACAATTTTAGATGCCCCGAATATGGAGGGGTATGCCATGGTTAATGCCGATGTTATAATCAAAGAGAATGATGTTATCGATATTAATATTGATGCCGATTTGCAACACAATAAAATTGATTATGCGTATTTGGGGTTTGTAAAACCTATCGGTGAGGTTGCCCGTCTTAAAGCACATGCCATTGTCAAAAATGAAAAATTAGCCGATATTCCGAGCATTACTTTAAGCAAATCAGGGTTTAATATTAGCGGCAATATTAAAATGTATCCGAACGGACGTGTTAAACTGGTTGATATCAATCAAATATCCGGCCCCAAAACTTCAGCTAAGGCAAAAGTCAGTTTAACCGATGCTGAAATGCCACGGATTAAAATAGATATATCCGGCAGCAGTTTTGATTTAAATCCGCTGTTTGATAAAAGCGATAAAAAAACAGACAATGCCGCTAAAACGGTTGCTAAACAGGAAAATGAAGATGACGGACTTGAAAAAGTCAATGATACGGATATCTTTATTACCGTGAACAGTTTGTGGACTAATAAAACAACACCTATTCAAAATTTTGCCGGCAGTGCCAAACTAAAACACGGTATAGGTTTGGATGAGGTCCATTTGGTCGGAAACTACGGTATTGATAAATCTATTAAGGTTAATTTGGATTATACACCGCGAGGCAATAAGGAACACTATCTTTCAGTCGACAGTAACAATGCCGGCAGTACGCTGAAAGTTTTGCGTTTGTATGACAATATGGTTGGCGGTAACTTAAAAATAGAAGCGCGCCGAGATGCCCAAAAGAAGTTTATCGGTCATGCGGCGGTACGCGATTTCAGTATTCAAGATGCGCCGGTTGTGGCAAAACTTTTGTCGGTGGCGTCGTTTACGGGTATGCTTGATTTATTGAAAGGGGACGGTTTGACCTTTACACATTTCAGCGCACCGTTTGAATATCAATATAAGATTTTGACACTGAAAAAAGCACAAGCCGAAGGTAACGTTGTCGGTATAACCACTATCGGTACTTATAACCGCGCAACCGATAATATAAAGTTCCACGGAGTGATTGCGCCGGCGTATAGTTTGAATCGCTTCTTAGGTAAAATACCGGTTGTCGGTAATTTACTGGCCAGTAAAGACGGAACAATTTTTGCCGCAGATTACAAAATTAACGGCTCCAGTGACGAACCGGAAGTTGATATTAATTCGCTTTCCATCTTAAGTCCGAATTCTATGAAAGAATGGTATAATGAAAACTTCGGTGACAATGGCGACGAATGGTAAAATAGGCATTGATTTTCATGGCGTCATCAATACCGATCCGAACTTTTTTCAAAGGTTAATTTGCTCGTTTTTGGCCCGTGCACTGGAAGTTCACATCATCAGCGGCGGTCCGGAAGAATATATAAAAAATTATCTGTGTGAACATAAAATTCCGTATTCACAAATATGGTGTATTTATGACTACTATGATCATAAAGGGCGAATTACCGTATATGATGACGGCAGCTTTTATATGGATGACGAACTTTGGAATAAGGCCAAAGCCGATTATTGCCGCCAAAATAACATTTGTTTACACATAGATGACAGTACGGTGTACGGTAAATATTTTACGACACCATATTGTTTGTACCATAGCCAGTCTAAGACGGGAACTTTATTTAACCGACAAACAGTTTTTTCCGGTTCGGCAGAACTATGTGCCGAGCGCCTTCTTTCTCTGTTGGTAAAACGTTAATAATGCGGCGGCGGTGTTTCGTCACTCAAGGGTTTAACCACATCGGTTGAAAGTGCATCACGAAGCAATTCGTTTTGTTTAAGCAAATGGTCGATAAGTTTACCTTGTTTAACAACCATTTCGCTTAAGTCATCTATTGTTTTAGCCTGATTGTCCAAAGCCATTTCAATATCAATCAGGCGGCATCTGATTTCATCTTCAGTCATTGTTTTTCAGTCTATCTAGATAAAACTTTTTCAGCCATTGTTTCGATTTCCTCGGCATTTTTATCGCGCAGATAAGGCATATCGATTCTCTCCAGCAATGTGTTTTTTTCATCTTCGGTCATAGCGGTTTTCTCGCCGCTTGCAGCAACATTGTAGTAATGTGTACCGAAAGAATCTTTGGTGATTTCGATGGTTAACTTACCATCGGCATTATAGGCACGATATTCTTCGCCGTTCCAAAAACCGTTCTGGTATAATTTTTCAACCTGAGTTTTGCCGTTCGGGTATAAAACAGTCAGCATTCCATGCATTTCGCCGTTTTTGAACGGGACGGAAAATGCTTGCTTGCCGTTTTCATAATAACCGGTGGCCAATCCGTTGGCAACACCGTCGGTAAACGGAATAACATCCATAACCTTGCCGTTGGCGTAATACTGTGTTTGTTTGCCGTCAATCTTATCATTTTTGTAGTTGGCTTCCGATACCAGATGTCCGTCTTCGTCATATTCTTTATAGTAACCTTCGCATAAGCCGTCAACCATCTGTGCTTCAGTTTTGACTTGTTTAGTCCCTTCATGGTAGATTTTTAACAGTCCTGTGATTTGTCCTTTTTTATAAGGGACTTCTGCCTGTGTCGAACCATCACGGTTAAAGATAGTTAAAACGCCTGTTAAATTATCTGTGACAGGGTTCCCTTGGTCATCATAATACAAGTCACCGGCTTCGATATTTTTGGTAGGGGTTACCAAGCGGTACTTTTTTTCACCCGTCGGATAATATCCGAAAGATTCGCCTTGATATACGCCGTCTTTATAAACAATTTCTTTTTCTTTATTGCCGTATTTTCCGGTTTGGACAATATTTCCTGAAATTTTACCTTTGGAGTACGGAATAACGCTTTTGGCTTTATTTCCGCCTTCTAAGTAATAGGTAACCTTCCCCGACAGCGCATTATCCAAATATTCGGCCTCAAACAGCTTATTTCCCTTTGTATCATACGAGCGGACGTAATTTGTTGCCTGACCGTTTTGGTATGTAGCTTCTTGTTTTATCTGCCCGTTTTCATAATAGTCTATTGCCGGTCCGTTTAATTGACCTTTCAAATATTTGTAATCATACTGCTTATTACCGTTTTCGTAATAACCGATTTCATGACCGGTTACGAAGCCGCCTTCAAATTCGGCTGTCGATAAAACCTTACCGTTTTCATAATAAATAGTGGCTTTCCCCACAAGTAAACCATCATGATACGGGAGTTCGGCGTAAGGCGCGCCGGAATCATAAAACAGACGAGTCATTCCTTCCTGTTGGTCCCGGACATAAGTGGCATCATAAACCAGTGTTCCGTTCGGAGCAAATTTCTTAAACGAACCTTCATGCAGGTTATCGACAAAGTCAGCTTCTTCTTTGACACTTTTATCCGGATAGTAGGCAAAAGCCTTACCTTCCAGTTTGTCTTTTACATAATTAATTTGGGTGACAACGTTACCGTCTTCGTCGTAAGTTATTGCTTCACCGTCGAGCAAACCTCCCTGGAAATTGGCTGTGCTTCTGATTTTTTTGTTTTCATAAAAAGTGGTTTTAAGGCCTTCTTCTTTTCCGGCAATAAAAGAAGTCTCGGTAGCGATATTGCCGTTTTCATAGAACTCTTTCATTTTACCGGTCATTAGACCGTTTTCATCCAGATAGAAAATGTAGCTCGGTTTGCCGCTCGGGTAATAGCCGATTTCTTTATCGTGCTGAACATTGTTTTTGAACTCTGTCTCGGTAACCAAATGACCTTCTTCATCATAAGCTTTGGCCGGACCGTTGAGCATATCATTGGCATAAGTATAAAGTTTTTCGATTTTGCCGTTTTTATAGTAGGTTTTTGTCGGTCCTTCCTGTTTATCATCAACGTAAGTCAGCTCTGATTTAACGGAGCCGTCGGGATAGTAATTTTTGACAATGCCGTTTCGGACACCGTTGACATAAGGCGTTTCGGTTCGAATAGAGCCATTGGAGTAATAGTTTTTGTCAATGCCGTCTTCGTGCCGAACCAACATTGGTTTTTTAGTTGATTCGATTGCTTCATACACATCAGTGCTTTCAAGGTTTGGTTTTAAATCCATTTTGATGGCAATGATGCCTAAAACAGCCAGCACGGCAACCAGGATTAATTTGTTTTTATTCATATCTATTCTCCGATATAATCAATATATATATAACAGCTAGCACAAAAAATAAGGTTATTCAAGCTGTTTCAACGGGTTGTACCATAAAAATTACATTATATAACCGGGCTCTGTCGCTATTAAATTATCCAGTGAACCGTCCAGATTATTGTCCTTTTGGCTGAAAATTAAAGCAAAAGCAGCAATTTCTGCTTTAGATAGCGGCATACGGATACCGTAATCCTTATAAAAATCGTAACAATTTTGCCGCAATTCATGTGCTTTTGCGCCAACGCCTAATTTTTCATAATAGTCGGCAAGATTACTCTGAGCGTTTGCCAGTTGCCAACTGTACATTATGTTGTCGCCCAAATCTAAAACGGTTTGATAGGCAATCATGGCACGTTCTTTATTTTGTTCGGCAGAATACATATCGGCCAAATTGCTCCAGGCACAAGTACTGCGCGGTGAAAGTTCGGTTGCCAATTCAAAAGAGTTATGCGCCAGTTCCATATCCGTAAGACGGGCAATATTACCCATAATGCAGGCACAATTGGCCGCTTGAGCATAAGTCATATCTTTAATCAAACCTTCTTCACGAGCACTTTGTTCCATCAGCATATTTAAATAAGATTGCAACAAGGTCAGACACGGCGTTGTATCACCGTGCGCCCAAGCGTAAACGGCTTCTTTGTTTAAAGGTAAATTGTCACGGTTAGGCAATAAATCAAAGTGGCCGGCATTGCATAAACCGATAAAGTCACGAATTGTTTGCACCAGCTGGATAATTTCCTGTTCGGTAAATCGTTCCTGATTATGGAAAAAGACGGCCTGAATTGTTTTGGAAACGCTGACACCGCGTCCGAGTAAATTCAATATCATGCAAACCAAATCGTGAATATCTTTTTTACGGCGCTGTTCTTCACTCAGATCTTGTTGTATTTGCTCTTCGCGGTGGATTTCGGTTAATTGTTGCTCATACTGTTGCTTCCAATAAGATAATGATTGCTTTTGCCGGCGTGCCTGATTACTCATTTTCATTTTAAGTTTGGCATAATCGGCCTGAATATTCAAAATATCATCTGATACGCTGGATACCTCCACCAATGACTTTGACAGTTCTTCTTCGGGTGAAAGTTCTTCTTCGGCATATTGTTGAACATCGTCGGTTTCATCATCATTTTCATATTCATACTGCGTATTATTCGGCGCTTCAAGCAATAAATGCTCCGGCTGATCAAAATTTTTATTCGATTTGACAGAACCTTCACGGAGCGTATCTATGGCTGATTTTACGTGAATAATCAAAATGGTAAAAATAAACAGTGCCAGCAAAGCCATCATGTACAAGCCTTGCACACCAAACTCACTCACAATTGAATCGTGAATCTTTTCATACTGCGTTGCAAATTGTGTAACGGTATTCTGTGTGTCGAGTTCGTGTAACAAACCGCTTATTCCCCTCCAATATTTAACCCAAATGCGCTGTTCTCAGCTTGTTGGATTTAATCTCTTTTGCTTTTTTGACTTTATACAATTCGGATATAAATGTAAAGTATTAAGTCAAAGGTTTGAGCTTATTTTCGATAATATGTATTAAATCTTTGTTTTCGGTTTTTTTTGCGTATTCAAGTGCGATTTTTAAGTTATTTTGTGCTGCATATATGTTACCGCCGAGCTCATCAAGCAGGGCTAAATTGGCATAGTCGACAAGCAATCCTTCGCAGCGTTCATGATTTTGTTCTAAGTGTAATGACTGCTGAAATAATACTTTTGCTCTTTGATAATCGCCGGTTTGAAGATAAATCAAACCAAGCAGACTGTAAGCGTTAGCGGTATGAAAATTATTGTTTTGCTTTTGCCTGATATTCAGAATGTGCCGAAGCTGTGATTCGGCAGGTTTGTACTTATTTTGCTTGTAGTAAGATTCGGCTGACAGATACAGACATTCGGAATAGGCTGAAAAATTGTTTTGTTTTAAGTATAAAGAAGCCGCATATTTTAGGTGTCGGCGCGTTTTTTCATATTGCTTTTTTTGAAAAGCTGCTTGTCCGAGTAATTGATAACTGAATGCCTCGCTGAAAAAATGCTTTAATTCGGTGTGTATCCGAGCGGCTTTCAATGCAAAATTTTGTGCTTTTGCCGGATTATTTTGCACAATGTGGTAGAGCGCCAATTGATTATTGATATCGGCCTTTAATGAACGGTTCGGTGCAATTTGAAGCGCTTGTATGTACTGTTTTTCGGCCTCTTCATATCTGTTTTCAAACAGCAATAACATACCTGTTGCGACAATTGCTTTCGCTGTCAATAATTTCAGATCTTGGGCTTTATAAATTTTTAAGGCTGCCTCAAGCATGGTGTGTGCAATATCATTAACACAACTTATACGGTATATTTCGGCAAGCAATAAATAAGTCTCGGCTTCTTCGGCCGAATATTTAATTTTTTGAAATGTTTTTAAAGCGCTCGAGGCACTTTGCGAGGCCGACAGCATATTACCGTCAAACAAATAGGCACAGGCCGCGATATATTGATAATAAGCCAATGTTTGCCGGCTGTTTTTGCGTAAAACTTTAGGGTTATATTTGCCGATGATTTGCATTAAAGTTTTATGGTCAAACATAAGGCGGGCCATAATCGGCAGATAAATGCAATATGGCACGGTATTCATCCATAAACGCTTTTGCTTGAGCATCTTTTTGTACGAAGGGTCGGCATTTTCGTGTGCGGACAGCAGTAAGGCCAGCATAGGTTGAGATTCGGCAAAAAAAACGGCAGATTTTGAAACCCTGCCGCCGACGGCATAAATGAGTGCTTCTCTAGCTTTCGGACTTTTTGAAAAATAAAGTTTTTGAACGGCACGGTTTAAAATGTCTGATGAAAACAATACACTTTTTTCACAGCGTTGCTGACGTTTTAAAACGTTTATGCGTGTCAGCTTCTGCAAATACTTGAGCCGCAACCGTAAACGCCATGTTATGGTCGGAATTAAAAACAGGCATACCGACAAAATAACAGCAATATATTCAAAATATTTTATCAACATTTACACTATATTAGCATTTTAATATGTATATTACCAGTAATAATTAATCATACAGGATATTTTTAAAATGGCTATTACAAAATTAACTTCTAACCAACTTTATCGCAAATGTGACCCTTCAAAGTTTGATTTTACGACCACGGCAGAACTGGAAGAACGCTTGTCTGCTCTCGGACAAGACCGTGCTATCAGTGCGGTTGAATTAGGTATTCATATTCGATCGAGAGGTTATAACCTGTTTTGCTTAGGCCCTGAAGGAACCGGTAAAACGAGTCTTGTTAAACGTATTTTGGAAAAAGAAGCCAAAAATCGCAAAACACCGGATGACTGGGCGTATGTTTATAATTTTGATGAACCGTACAAACCGATTGCTATTCGTTTTCCGGCAGGCGAGGCTGCCAATTTTGCCAAAGATATCGACGATTTGATAGAAGAATTTTCAACGACATTACCGGCGCTTATCGAATCGGAAGAGTATAAAGCGGCAATCAATATCGTCCGCCAAAAATATAAAACCAAAAAAGAAGAATATATCAGTGTGCTGCAAAAAAAAGCCAAAGGAAAGCGTGTCTCGTTGCTGCATATGCAAATGGGCTTAGTGGTTGCACCGATGAAAGACGGCGAGGTTTTGAGTCCCGATGCCTTTGACCAACTTCCGGAAGACGAAAAGAAATTGGTAATGGATGATTTGAATGCCATGCAGGAAGAAATCGAAAATGCCACACAGGATTTACCGCATTGGGAAGAAAAGCAAAAACGAGAAATTGATACGGTGCGCGAAAAATTTGTAAAATCAGCGGTAAAAGATCCGATTGACGAGTTGCGCAAAAAATATAAGTCGTTTTCCGGTGCAACCAAATTCTTAAAATCGGTGCAAGAACATATACTGGATAACATTGATGAATTTGTGCCTGAAGATAAAGAAAAACAGCCGATGGGCGGTGATGAAAATGATCAGATTCAAAATCTTTTAAGTAAGATGAAACAGCCGGAAGAGGATAAGTTTGATAAACTCAAAGTAAACGTTATTGTTAAAAATACGCCTCAGTCCGGTGCGCCTATTATTCAGCTTGATCACCCGACACAAGGAAATCTTGTCGGTAAAGTGGAAAGAATCCAACAATATGGTGCTTTATTAACAGACTTTACGTTGATTAAGGCCGGTGCGCTTCATTGTGCCAACGGCGGCTTTTTGCTCCTTGATGCCCGTAAGGTTTTGGAACAGCCGTTTGCCTGGGATTCGCTTAAACGGGCTTTAGGCTCGAAAAAAATTAAAATCGAAGCACCGAGCGAAGAAACCAGTTTTACGACAATTTCACTTGATCCTGAGCCGATTCCGCTGGATGTCAAAGTTGTTTTGACCGGCGATTTTGAAATTTATGACTTGTTGTGTGAACGTGATCCGGACTTTAGAGATTTCTTTAAGGTTGAGGCTGATTTCGGTACCATAATGGATCGTAATGACGAAAATGAAGTCGAATATGCCAAATTAATCGGATCATTGTCACAGAAAAAAGGTTTGCGTTCATTAAATCGTCAGGCGGTGGCGCGTGTCATCGAATATGCCTCAAGGCTTGCCGGTAATTCGGCTAAATTAACCGCGCATATCTCTTCCATCGGTGATTTGCTGCGTGAAGCCGATTATTGGGCGCGCAAATCTAACGCCAAACAAATCGGCAAAAACCATATTGAGCAAGCCATTGACGCACAAATTTATCGTTCGGACCGCGTTAAAAAATCAATGCTTGAAGAAATCGAAAAAGGTACGATTTTGATGGATGTTAAAGGTGAACGTGTCGGTCAGATAAACGGTTTGGTCGTCTATGACTTTTCCAGCTATTCATTCGGCAAACCGTCACGTATTACCACCCAGGTTCGTATGGGTACCGGCGATTTTGTGGATATTGAACGCGAGATTAAGTTGAGCGGACCTATACATACCAAAGGTGTTTTGATTTTGAAATCCCTTATTTCCAACCGTTTTGCCAAACATTCGCCGCTGTCGTTATCGGCATCTATCGTATTTGAACAATCGTACGGCGGGGTTGACGGCGACAGTGCATCTTCAACCGAATACTATTGTATGATTTCGGCAATTACCGGTTTGCCGATTAAGCAAAGTTTCGGCGTAACCGGTTCAATTAACCAGTTTGGTGAAATTCAGCCGATCGGCGGTGTTAACGAAAAAATCGAAGGCTTCTTTGATGTCTGTGTACACGGCGGTTTAACCGGTAAACAAGGTGTTGTCATTCCGCGCACGAATGTCGAAGATTTGATGTTGCGTTCGGATGTCGTTCAAGCCGTTGAAGAAGGTAAATTTGCCATTTATGCCATAGACACGGTTGATGACGGCATTGAAATTTTGACCGGCAAAAAGGCAGGTAAGGCCAATACTAAAGGCGAGTTCCCGAAAGGAACCGTCAATTACATGGTTAAAGAAAGTTTGCGCGGCTATTACGAAGATTATCGCAAATATGCGCAAGAAACACACGGAAAATTATAATAAAACCGTTATTATTAAACAAATACCCCCTGTTTTACAGATGTAAAGCAGGGGGTAATTTTTTTAGAGTTTACTCACCACGGTACAGCGGGTCAGTCTGCGGGTAGATTTCGGCGTTGGCCGTGATTTTTGCCTTGATGGCATCCAGCGCTTTTCGGTACCCGGAAGTTGACGGAATGTACCTACTGTTTGTGAATGGATCGGCGTCAGCAAAGACGAAATCTTCAACCACCTGTTTGGGGGTGAAAAACATCGGCGAGCTGTTGGTGCCGCTGACGATGGTTACACCCGGAATAAGCTCGGTGCGTCCGTAAACGCAGTGCTGTCCGTTCCAAATGTGACACCAGAAACACTCCTGAGGCTCAAACACCTGTGTACCATAGCCGTCGTTATACTCGCGCATAGGCTGTTTGGCGCGGATGCGGAATTTGCCGTACCAGTTATCGTAAGCTGTGTTCCACTCATTGATAAACTCTTCGTGATAAATTTGTTTCATAGACCTAATTTTTAATGGTTAATAATAAGTGAATTGGCTTAATGATATATTGTTTTGTATATTTTGTCAATATATAAAACTTGCAATTGTCACTAAAAATTCATACATCTTTAGAAAATATTAAATATAATGGCTTTTAATAGAAAAAGCTTAATGTTAAGATAAGGAAAGTCAATGATTAAACAACCCGAATTAATTACCGATTCTTTGGTGCCGATGGTTATTGAACAGACACCGAAGGGCGAGCGTCAGTTTGATATTTTTTCACGCCTGTTGAAAGAAAGAATTATTTTCTTAACCGGCGAAGTCGATGATACGGTTTCGTCGCTTGTATGCGCACAGTTGCTGTTTTTGGAAGCCGAAAATCCGAAAAAAGATATTTCGCTTTACATTAATTCGCCGGGCGGCGTTGTGACTTCCGGTATGGCCATGTATGATACCATGCAATATATTTCGTGTGATGTGGCGACCATTTGTGTCGGTCAGGCGTGTTCGATGGGTTCGTTTTTGCTGGCCGGCGGTGCCAAAGGCAAGCGCTATTCGCTGCCAAATTCGCAGATTATGATTCATCAACCGTCGGGCGGGGCTAAAGGTCAGGCCGCCGATATTGAAATTCAAGCTAAATTGATTTTGGATTTACGCAAACGTTTGAATGCGATTTATGCCAAAAATACCGGTCAAAAATTATCGGTTATCGAAAAAGCAATGGATCGTGATAATTTTATGACGCCGGAAGAAGCTTTGGAATTCGGTTTGATTGACCATATTATCAGCAGTCGTAATGATATAAAGTAGGTGGAAAATGAGCGATAAAGACAGTGATGATATATTGCATTGTTCTTTCTGCGGCAAAAGCCAGAAAGAAGTCAAAAAGTTAGTGGCCGGTCGCGGCGTATATATTTGTAATGAGTGTATTGACGTTTGCCACACCATTATGGAAGAAGATCCGCTTGTGAGCGGTGAAACAAAGTCGCAAGATGAAATGCCGCTTGGCGAAGATTTGCCGACACCGTCCAAAATCAAACAGTTTTTGGATGAGTATGTTATCGGGCAAGATTATGCGAAAAAAGTTTTGTCCGTTGCCGTTTACAACCACTATAAACGTTTGAATAATCCTAAAAAAGATGAAGTTGATATTACCAAGTCTAATGTTATATTAATCGGTTCGACCGGCTGCGGTAAAACTTTGCTGGCACAGACTTTGGCCAAGATTTTGAACGTTCCGTTTGCGATTGCCGATGCCACGACTTTAACCGAGGCCGGCTACGTTGGTGAAGATGTTGAAAACATTATTTTGAAACTGGTTCAAAACGCCAATTATGATATCGAAAAAGCTCAACGCGGTATCATCTATATTGATGAAATTGATAAAATATCACGCAAAGGCGATGGTCCGTCCATTACGCGTGATGTTTCGGGCGAGGGTGTTCAACAGGCTTTGCTGAAAATTGTTGAAGGTACGGTTGCCAACGTTCCGCCGCAGGGCGGGCGCAAACATCCGCAGCAGGAATTTTTGCACGTTGATACCAAAAATATTCTGTTTATTTGCGGCGGCGCTTTTGCCGGTCTGGAAAAAATTGTTGAAAAGCACGGCAGTGAAAGCAGTAACTCCATTGGTTTCGGAGCCAAAGTCGAGAAGGATGAAAAAACCGTCGGTCAGATATTAAAAGAAGTCCGTCCGGAAGATTTAATCAAATACGGTTTGATCCCAGAATTTACCGGTCGTGTTCCGGTTATTGCCACCTTGGATGACCTGGATGAAAATGCCCTGATTAAAGTTTTGACCGAACCTAAAAATGCGCTTGTCAGCCAATATTCGTCACTATTCGGCATGGATAATGTTAAGTTAACCATTACCGAAGATGCGTTGCATGCCGTTGCCAAGTTGGCGATTGAGCGTAAAACCGGTGCACGCGGTTTACGCGCCATTATGGAAGAAATTTTGATGGAATGGATGTACGAGCTTCCGGATAAAAAAGATGTTGCCGAAATCATTATTGATGAAAAAGTTGTGACCGGCAAGGCCGCGCCTAAATTGGTTAAGGCCAAAATGAAAAAATCAGCATAAATCAAAAGACCGCCTTCGGGCGGTTTTTTGTGTGATTGAGTTTGACTTCATGTGTAAAATAATGTATAATCTGAATATAGCAATTGTTTTGGGAGTTACGTTATGCCTAGAATGAGATATTTTGACACGATACATCATATGGACGTGATAAATATGTATCTGAAGGAAAAGGACAAACCTTTTTGTGTGGGGTTTGAACGTAATCATGATCATCCGGGGCAAATCCGATTTTTTGATAAAGATAACAGAACGGTTTTTCTACCGGACAGGATGTATCGTGAAATGCGGGACTTAATTTTGAAAACCAGAAAGTTTTCGACATGCAATCGCGTTGAATTGGGGCTTTATTTTCGAGAAGAGGCAATCAAGCAAGATCTGAAATTAAGAATGAAGCGCGGTCTTCGTAAACCTGTGAGAAGTATTGTAAACGCAGTGAAGAGATTGTTAAACGTTGATAATGGCCGCTGAAAATAGGAAGTGCAGTTGCTTAAGTAATTTGCCGAATAATCTTAGAGATACGGTTATTTTTCGGTTGACAATATGATATATATGCCATATATCGTATGGCGTAAGTATGGTGATTTATGCAACTTTCGGTTGCAACATAGTGAGGATAGAATGAAAAAGGATATAGTTGTTAAACATTCAAAAACAATTAAGTTATTCTGCATATTACCGATTTGCGGATGGAAACAGCGCGGCGGCAAAAAAACATGGAAAATTTTGGGATTACCGATATTTACACGCCGCAAATATGAAAATAAAATTACCACCAAGTACTACATCTTGGGTATTCCTGTTATGAAAGTCAGCAAGAAGTTGGTATAGAAAATATGAAAACAGATGTAGAAATGATTCCGGTTGTTACGGCAAGCAATGATAAATATGCTGTTGGCGTGGCGACGTTGTTTTATTCGATTTTGGAAAATACAAAAGCCAAAATAGACTTTTATGTGTTGGATCAAGATATTTCGGCGGCCAAAAAAGAATTGATAAAAAAATCACTGAAAGATTTTTCAAATTTCAATTTGACTTTCATCAATATGGATAAGTTTGATTTGAATCGTTTTCCTAATATCTTTCATTACAGTACCTCAACATTTTCACGTTATTTTTTAGCAGATTTGTTACCGCAATATGATAAAATTATATACACGGATTCTGATGTTATTTTTAAGGGAGATATTGCGGATTACTACAATATTGATTTAGGAAAAAAAGGTTTGGCTGCCGTTACCGAAGAAACAGGTGTAAAATACAATATTCCGTGGAATCATGAATATCGTAAAGAATTGTTTGGCATAAATCCGAAACATAAATATTTTGCCGCCGGAAATATTATTATCAGCGGTGAGTATTGGCGTAAACACAAAATAGCAGATAAACTGGTTGCAAAAACACTGGAAAGAAAGGATGATTTGAAGGCACCGGATTTAGATGTGATGAATATGATTTTTGCAAATAAATATAAACAGTTGGACTTAAAATATTGTGTATGTTGCCATGCATGGGAGCAACGAAAAGTGACACCGGAATTGGCAGCGTCTTTTGATAATCCTTTTATTATCCACTATACAGGGAAAAAACCGTGGAATAATGATAAAGTACCGTTTTCCTATGAGTTCTTGCGTGTATTGGAAAAAACGGCATTCTATCCAATAAGAGGACTGTATGGAAATCAATGGACAACAATAAAGAAGTATAAATTGTTTGGTCTATTGCCGCTGTTGAGCATTGAGGAAAAGTGATGGAAAAAAAGATAATAGTTAGAAATGCTGAAGGGGAAGCAGAGACGCAAGCTGGGATTCTGATGCAAAACAAAATCAATTACCTTCCAAAAGTCAGTGTAATCATTCCGGTGTATAATGTTGACAAATATTTGCACGAATGCTTAGACAGCGTAGTTAATCAAACATTGAAAGAAATAGAAATTATCTGTATAGATGACGGATCAACAGATAATTCGCTAAAAATTCTGTATGAATACGCTAAAAAAGACAAGAGGTTTACAATTATAGCCCAAAAGCATTTGTATGCAGGAGTGGCACGTAATGCAGGTTTAAGTGTGGCAAAAGGAGAATATTTAAGCTTTTTAGATTCTGATGACTTTTTTGAGCTGGAAATGCTGGAAAAAATGTATCAGAAAGCTAAGCAAAATAAAGCGGATATCTGTGTATGTGGAGCTTTTTTCTATGATAATTTAACTCAAAATAATCTAGAAAAAAAATGTTGTTTAAATATGGATAATTTACCGGAGAAGCCATTTGTTATAAACAGTTTGCATAGCAATTGTTATAATTGGACCACTCCTTGTGCATGGAATAAAATCTTTTCAAGGAAGTTTGTGAATGCGGAAAAAATAAGGTTTCAAAGTAGTAAAAGTTGCAACGATGCGTATTTTACCATAGTAGCTTTAAGTCTTGCACAGAGCATATGCATTTGCCCAGATGTATTAGTTCATTATAGAATTAATACATCATCATCCATAAGTGCTCATAGAGATAAATCAAACCACAGCATTCTTAATGTATATTTGGCTGCGAAAAAAGTTATCAAAAGCAAAAGACCAGAATTACTTCATTATTTTACTCAAAAATTATTTGAGAATACTAAAGGAGAATGGAGGCTTTGTGGAGAAGAAGCAAAACAATATTTCGCATTGAAAGCAAAAAAAGTACTCGGCGCTGATTATAAATATTTTAGGAAAATATTTACAGATAAGACCGTAAAGAAATATACTCTTTTTGGCTTTTTACCACTGTTGAGTATCGAGGAAAAATAAAATGAAAAAGAAAACGCCGACCTTGTCGATTATTACGATTTGCTATAATATTAAAGACGAAATTGAGCGTACTTGTGAGAGTATTGTTAACCAGACGTGGCAGGATTTCGAGTGGATTGTGGTGGATGGCGGTTCGACTGATGGTACAGTAGATATCTTAAAGAGGTATCAAGACAGAATGAGTGTTTTTATCTCCGAAAAAGATAAAGGTGTTTATAATGCGATGAATAAAGGCATTAAGCGAGCTTGCGGTAAGTGGCTTCATTTTTTAAACGGCGGTGATTGTTATACGGATAATAGCATTTTGGAAAAAGTTTTTGCTGATAAGAAATACGACGCAGATGTTCTGTATGGTGATATGAACCTGATGAGAAAAAATAAATTCTTGCGAAGAGTTACATTTACCGATGCAGTAGATAAGAGCTTTTTTTATAAGAATTATATTGCTCATCCGTCATCTTTTATAAAACGGGAATTATTTGATAAATATGGTTTATATAATGAAAATTATCGCATAGTCAGCGATTGGGAAAAATGGGTTATTTTTAGTGGTCATGGTGTTATTTTTCAGCATATTGATAGGATAATATCCGATTTTGATGACGGAGGAATAAGCGGTACAAATTTCGAATTATCCCGAAAAGAAAGAAATGATGTGATTTCGACATATTATTCTGACAAAGAAATACAACAAATCAAAAATCGTAAAAAAATAATTGTTGTTGGGTTAAGCAAAGTAGCTACGGTTACCGGAGGTGCTATTACGGTATTTGGCGATTTTTGTAATGCAATGGCAAAAGATTTTGATGTCGTAGCTTGTTGGTATTCTTCTGTTAATGCTTATCCGCAATATTTGAAAGAGGGTATTACTTCTGCAAATTTATACTATAAGTATAAGGGTTTCAGTTTTTCACAAGCATTAAATACTTTGGTGGATGAGGAGAAGGCTGATTTAGTGGTATTTTTCTTTCCGCATGACTATGTTAATGTAAAATGGACTCCAAAAAATGAAGCTATTCCAAAGATTTTGATGTTTCATTCGCGTCCGGATCATTATTTTCAGTCTGAATTTGTTAAGAATGGTTTACAAGAGCACTACAAAAATACTATCGCTCAAATTTTGTTACCATCGTACTATTCGTTACTTCCGGATTATATCAAAAAAAGTCAGGTCGTATGCATTCCTAACACCATTAAAACGGAAAATAATCCGAAAGATGAAAAAACTGAACAGAAGAAAATGGTGTACTTATCGCGTATTGATTCGGGAAAAGGACACGATTTTTTGATTAATGCTTTTGCGCTAATTTCTAAGAAATATCCTGACTGGCAGTTGGATATTTACGGGCAATCCGAACCGCCGGTTTATGAAAAAATTCTTAAGGAAAAAGTTAAACAGCTGAATTTAGAAAGACAAATTCACTTTATGGGCATAACAAAAGAACCATTGCGAGTACTACAAAACTATGATTTTTGCGTATTTCCTTCATTATTTGAGGGATTTCCTATGGGGTTGGTTGAGGCGCAAAGCGTTGGCTTATCTGCGATTGGTTTAAAGGGGTGTTCAGGTGTTAATGAATTAATTGTTGATGGTAAAAACGGGTTATTGGCTGATGATAATATTCAGGATTTTGCCGCTAAAATAGAAATGATGATAAAAGATAAAACATTACGCAAAAAAATGGCTAAAGAGGCTTATTTAAGCACATTACAATATAATAAAGAGAATGTTTACAAAAAATGGACAGATGTTGTATCGGCAGTTATAGCCGGAAAGAAAATTCCGCATACAATAACTGAAAAAATCAAAGCTCCATATCAAATTTTTCCGCTAAGTAAAATCGCAGATATAAAAAGAAATATTGAAATAGAGATAAAGAAATATAAAGAACCGCGTATAATACGGTATTATTTGTTTGATTTTATTCCGCTTTTAAGTATTGAGGAAAAATAGAATGGCTAAAATATGCTAAAGAAGATAAGCGTATCAAGGTCATCAATCAAGAAAATCAAGGGTTGTCTTGTTCGCGCAATAATGCTTTGAAGGTAGCTCAAGGAGAATATGTTTTTTTCTTAGATGCTGATGACTATATAAGGCAAGATACCTTGGAAATTTTATATAACCAAGCCCAAGAAAATGATTTGGATATGCTTTCTTTTTCAGGGACTAACTTCGAGCACGGAACAAATCATTTGACAGAGAACGCGTATTATACTTTTAGGTATTTACCGGAAAATTTTAACGCTGAATGCTTTAATTACAGAAATTGCAAAAAATTTATTACCAAAATGGCAGTCAGCTCTTGTTTGACTTGCTATAAACTAAAATTTTTACGGAAGAATAATATCGAATTTCCGCCGCATTTATTTTTTGAAGATAATGTCTTTTTTACGCATGCCATATTGACGGCCGAACGATGCGGAATTTGCAAGGAAATTCTTTATTTCAGACGGGTACATCCGGAACAAGTTACGCAGAATTTGGATAAACACTATGGTGATTACCTGCAAATCTGCCAAAAGGTTGTTGATTTGGTTTTTGCTCTGCCGATAAGTGAATCTATTCGAGAAAAATATCTGAAATCTTATAGAGGCAGTGCAGTCAGTTTATTTAAAAGTTTTAGTAAAGCATATCAAGCTGAGTATACTGATAAATTGCAAGCGTTTCTTGACAACAATATCAAGACAAAAACGCGAAGCTATAAACTTTTCGATTTCATCCCGCTGTTGAGTGTTGAGGAAAAATAAAATGAAAAAGGTTTTTGTTTCGGGGTGTTTTGATGTATCACTTTAAAAAACGTGATGTCGATTAACACCGGACTTCATCGGCTTCCAGTGCAATACAAGCCTGTTTTAAAAACAGTAACTCATCAAAAACAAAGTTATTGATAACCAACATGGTATCATCATCAATTTCTAAAATACGCGCGATGTTATTGATGATTTTAACCTCATTCTCATTGATAGCACTGTCAACGGAAGCCGAAAATCTTAAACAATGCAGTACGTCAATGGCAATCTTGCGATTATGCATTATCGGTTTGACCGTATCATACAAATCGTCAATGCTTTGCGGATAAGACAGATTCTGTAAAGTCGTCAGAGGTAACTGAAAACGCAGTATCATGTTTTTGATAAACTGTTTTTCCATAACATCTATGTCACTGTCCGATTTTGTTAAATAAATTAACAAGCGGATATATACAAGTTTTTGCGCTTCGGTCAGCTCAATGGGATTATAAAAATTATACATTAACGGCTCCGTTGTTTAAGTTATATTTCCATTATAGTTTTTATAGATTAAAATAAAGTATAAAAAATAAACCCCGCCGATTTATGCGGCGGGGTTGAATGTTATATAAACCGATTAATCTTCCATTGGTTCAGATTCGGAATCATCTGTAATCATTTCGGTTGTCAGATGACCGGCATCGGCACGGATTTTGTTTTCAATCTCGTCGGCAATAGCCGGATTCTCTTTCAAGAAATTCTTGGCATTTTCACGGCCTTGACCGATTTTTTCACCATTGTATGAGAACCATGCGCCGGCTTTATCGATAATGCCCGATTTAACACCTAAGTCAACCAGCTCACCGGTTTTGGAAATGCCTTCGCCGTACATAATGTCGAAATCAACAGTCTTAAACGGCGGGGCAACTTTGTTTTTAACGATTTTAACGCGGGTTTGCGAACCGATAACATCTTCTTTGTCTTTAATGGCACCGATTCGGCGAATATCCATACGAACCGAAGCATAGAATTTAAGTGCATTACCGCCGGTCGTTGTTTCCGGATTGCCGAACATAACACCGATTTTCATACGGATTTGGTTAATGAAGATTATAAGTGTATTTGAACGAGCAACCGTCGAGGTTAATTTACGCAAAGCCTGACTCATCAAGCGAGCTTGCAAGCCCATGTGCGAATCGCCCATTTCACCCTCAAGTTCAGCCTTCGGAACCAGTGCGGCAACCGAGTCGACAACCATAACGTCAATAGCACCCGAACGAACCAATGTATCGGCAATTTCAAGAGCCTGTTCACCGGAATCCGGTTGTGAAATCAGTAAGTTTTCGACATCAACACCGATTTTTTTGGCATAAGACGGATCTAAAGCGTGTTCGGCATCGATAAATGCACATGTGCCGCCTTTTTTCTGCGATTGAGCAATAACACTCAATGCCAGGGTCGTTTTACCGGAACTTTCCGGACCGTAAATCTCAACAATACGACCTTTAGGCATACCGCCGATTCCGAGAGCAATATCAATACCTAAAGAGCCGGTTGAAACCGCTTCGATATCGATATTGGTGCTTTGACCTAAGCGCATAATCGAACCTTTTCCGAATGCGCGTTCAATTTGGCTTAAGGCCGCTTCCAATGCTTTATCTTTTTCCATATTTTTATCCTTAAGTTAGAGTTATTTTCTTCTTTTATCGGGCATTTTATCTAAAAATTCAAACAAAGAATCTTTTTATCCGCTGAAATGTATAGTGTTCTATTTTTGTTCTGATTGCAAGCAAAATTTTTTGCTTATACTAAAAAAGTTAATAGTTTTTTGAGACAGACTGTGCTATGCCCAAGAAAAACGGAGTTATAAAAATGTTGCAAGAAGCTTATGTTTTACTCAAAAATCAATATGATGAGTGCTTAAAAATTGTCTCTGACAATCCTTTTTGTGTGGGATTTACCAAGGAAAAATGGCGTCATTCGATGCAGGTTGCCGGTGCCGGTAACTATCTGGTGCGCCACATTGAGTGGCTTAAAACCAGACCAGCCGTGTTTATCGAGTTGGTAAAAACCGCTGTGCTGTTGCACGACGTTTGTCGCTTTGCCGAAATTGTTCATTTATACCGCGGGGATAAAGGTTATGACCACGGTGAGGCCGGCGGCGAATTGCTGAAAAATATGTTGCCTTATAATGATATTCGGATATGGCTGCCGATTAAACATCACGGACATATGATTGAAGATTTGTATAATGATCCGGCATATAAAAGTATTACAAATGAAGCTTTGCGTGACGAAGTCGAAAAAATCTGCTTTATTATTCGTGATGCTGATAAAATCGCCAATTTACACATGTTGGCCAATGAAGATGATATACGTTATCTGTTTTTGGGTGATAAAAAAGAAAATGAAGGCTATGTTCCGGAAGCCGCGAAGCAGGAAGCCTTAAGCGGCGTATTGGTTAAACGTGAATACCGTGTGAATCGCGCCGCATCGGCTGTAACATATTTATCGTGGTTTGCCGATACCAACTATCAAGCGGCAATTGATTTTTGCGAAAAATTGAATGTGCCGGAAAAATTATATACGCTGGTTGCTTCGTATTGCCTCGATAAAGATTTTGTTGCCGCCTATACCGGTGTTATTCGCAATATGCTGAAAAACAAAGCTTATTTACACTGATTTTTCGGCTTTGGCGGCAGATAATTTGTTTCGCCAGATTCGCCGTTTGCCTTTAAAGTCTTCAAGCGTGGCGGTAATGACGGCACCTGATAAAACAACGGCCCACCATGAGTACATCCATACCAACATAATAGGGATGACGGCCAATGCTCCGTAGAGTGTTTTGTATGTGATATTCATTGAAATAAAGTAGCTGAAACCGATACGCAAAATAATCATGCATATAAAAGCAATTGCTGCGCCCCAAAGCGCACTGGAAAGCCGTATTTTTTTATTCGGGATAATGAGGTATGACAGCAATAAAACCGCAAACGTAAATAAATTTGGCAAAATAATCGTGGTAAATGCCGTGTAGCCGACAATATAGTCCGGCTTAAAATATTGCAGTGTCAGCAAATAACCTTTAAGCGAAAAAGCCACGCCGAGCAATAGCGGACAAAGCGTGATAATAGTCCAATACATGGTAATTTTTGTAGATAAACGACGATGTTTTTTTACTTTAAATATAAAATTAAAACTGTTTTCAATGGTGTATAGCAGTAAAATCGCCGTCACAGCCAATCCGATCACTCCCATTGAGGTCAGTTGCGCGGTGGCACCGATAAATTCTTGCATATATTGCTCAACATTTTCACCGAAGTTCGGCACGAAATAATGAATTAAAAAGTTTTGCACCTGCATACGGATATCATCATACATCGGGAATGCCGCAAAAATCGATAATGCAATGGCAAACAGCGGAACAACGGCCAGCAATGTGGTGTAGCTTAAAGCAGATGCCACGCTGAATACCATCGTTTCCTGCACACGGGTGTACAAACATATCCACAATAAACGCATAAATTTCTTAACATCATTAATATTTTGCCATTGTACCATTTCAAAACTTTCAAAAAAAGATTTACAAAACGAATAAATTTGTATATGTATCTGTGCAGTAACATACTTCTGAAATATGAAGTAGTCCAGTAAATTTTAAAGTAAAGGAAAATAAATATGGCTGCAGAGAGACTAATGGCCGGCAAAAAAGGTCTGATTATGGGTTTGGCAAATGATAAATCAATTGCATGGGGTATTGCTCAGGCATTGAATGAACACGGTGCTCAAATCGCAATTTCATATCAAAACGAAATGCTTGAAAAAAGGGTAAAACCTTTGGCCGAACAGCTGACAAATCCGCTTTTGATTAAATGTGATGTTACCGATTCCGCTTCGGTTGAAGCTTGCTTTAAGGAATTGGGTGAAAAATGGGGAAAAATCGACTTTGTCGTCCACGCCATTGCTTTTTCCGATAAAGATCAGTTAAGAGGGCGCACAATTGATACAACTTTGGATAATTTCCTGAATACTATGCATATTTCCTGCTATTCGTTTTTGGAAGCCTGCCGTTGCGCTTCGCCGATTATGAACGAAAACGGTTCAATCGTGACTTTGACTTATTTGGGTTCGGAACGCGTTTTGCCAAACTACAATATTATGGGTGTTGCCAAAGCCGCTTTGGAAGCTTCGGTTCGTTATGCCGCTGTTGATATGGGCAAGCAGGGGGTTCGTGTTAATGCTATTTCTTCCGGCCCGATTAAAACTTTAGCCGCTTCGGGTATCGGTGATTTCCGTACAATTTTGCGTTGGAACGAATTAAACGCACCGTTACGCCGTAATGTTACCCAAAATGAAGTCGGTAATGTGGCTTTAAGCCTTCTTTCGGACTTAGGTTCGGCCATAACGGGTGAAGTTCTGCACGTAGACGGCGGTTATAATACCATTGCAATGGTTAATTTAGATAACGCTCATGAAAGTGCCGAAGTTCTGAATGAATTTTAAGGTCAAAAACATTATGAAACGCCTTATCTGTTGATGAGGCGTTTTTTTTTATTGCATAAAAGCCAAAAAAAACATAAATTTTAATCTGATAAAAGAGGACTTATTGAAAATGGTTAAAATTTCGGCATATATTGTAACGCTAAATGAAGAAAAGCGCCTTGGAAAAACACTTCAAGCACTGCAGAATGTTGCTGACGAAATTTTTGTTATTGATAGCGGCAGCACCGATAAGACACAGGAAATCGCCGAAAAATACGGCGCCAAGTTTTTATTCCATGAATGGAAAAATATTTCATCGCAAAAACATTACGGGCAAGAGTTGTGCCATAACGATTGGGTGCTGTCTTTAGATGCTGATGAGGTTTTGTCACCGGAATTGATTGCCGAAATCAAAGAAAAAATGGAAGATCCTCAAGCAGACGGTTATTTTATCAAGATTCGCGATTTGATGCCGGGCGATAAAAAGCCTCGCTGGTTGGCAAAAACATATAACAATGTGCGCCTGTATAATCGTAAAAAATGCAATATGCCGGATGATTTAACCAACGATAGAGTGGTTTATCCCGAAGGCACCAAAATCGAACAGCTCAAAAATATAATATACCATTACTCCTATGTTTCGCTAACACAAATTTGGTTCAAGCTCAATATGTACACTGATGAACTTGTCAATACAGCAATCGAGCAAGGCAGATATTATACAAAAATACGCCTTTATACCGAATTTCCGCGGCAATTTTTTATCTATTACTTCAGAAAGCGTTATTGTATGTACGGAACATGCGGGTTCTGGATGGCGACGACTTATGCCTACTTCCGCTTTTTGAAAATAGCTAAGTGGTTCGAGCGCCGTGCCTTAAAAGCATATGAAGAAGAACAAAAATAAATTTTATTGACAAGCCAAAGAAAAGTGATATATGTAAACGCAATTTGAAATAATTGTGAAAGTCTGCATTTTGCAGATATTATTTATTAACTTAATAATTATTTTTATGGCAAACAAAAATCAAGAGCGTCGTAAAGACGGCAAGAAAAAGAAAGGCGAAAACAAAAAAAATCGTCCCCAGACCGAGTATCAGCGCACCAGAGATGCCGCCCGCAAAACCAAACACCGGAAAAACGGCCGCGTTGCTTTCTCAGACTGACAGGCGGATTGGCTATTGATGCATAAACAGTAATGATTATGGTTGACAGAGAAACTGTTAAAAAAATCGTACTGGATGCCATTCGCAATGATATGCATATTGTCTCAGATATTTCGGAAGGCGATGAACTTATGTCCGATTTAGGAATGACATCTCTGGATGTTGAGGATGTAGAGTGTAGCATTGCGATAATGCTGGAAAGACAGTATAACCTTGGATTCGATTTGAGCTATGCCGATTTGAACAGTTGGTGTACGGTCGGAGAACTCATTGATTGTATTGTCAGCCAATGTGAAAAAGCGTAACAATTTACGAACATTAAAAAAAGTCATCGGGTTCCGATGACTTTTTTTTGCATAAGACAATAATTATTTTTGAGTGTCGGCCAGAACTTTCATTGAAACGATAACATCCGGATCGGTAACGGTGCCGTTTGTAACCGGATTACCGCGTTTAATGTTATCAACAAATTCCATACCTTCAATAACTTGTCCCCAAACAGTATATTGACCGTCTAAGAAACCGGCATCCTTAAAACAGATAAAAAATTGGCTGTCGGCAGAATCCGGATCTTGAGCTCTGGCCATCGAAACAGCACCGCGGCCGTGGTGTAAATCATTAAACTCGGCTTTTAACTTTTGACCGCTGCCGCCGGTTCCGTTTCCTTTCGGATCACCGGTTTGTGCCATAAATCCGTCAATAACGCGGTGGAATTTTAAACCGTCATAAAAACCTTGACGAACCAGTTCTTTAATGCGAGCAACGTGGTTTGGTGCTTTATCCGGATAAAGTTGAATTTTAACCGTGCCGTCTTTCAGCTGTAATAAAAGCGTATTTTCGGCATCCGGAGTTTCGGCCTGAGCTTGAAAAGACATAAGTATGGCTGCAATACAAGATAGAATCAGTTTTTTCATTTTTTTCTCCTTTAGTTATGTTTTTTATACCATAAGGCCCAGAGGTTAATATTTAAATAACAAATGCAAAATATGCACTGCTGAATCGGCTTGCAATTGTAGCATTACCTGTTTATAATACGCTTGGTTCGTGATTTTGCAAAAACAGGAGTAATCGGATGAAATATGCATTTTTATCGGTTTTATTGACAGCAGTGCACATATCGGCGGTATATGCTCAGGTACCCGATGGCGCGACGGAAGATGCTTTTTTGGCTAGGGCCGTTTCTGATGAGCGTTTACAGCATGATATGATGGATCGATTGGAACTTCTTGATGTCAACGTGGATAATGCCGTTTCGTCTACTGAAATGGAAGAAATGGTTAAGGGAGTGGAAACCATTGACCGTTTGACACCGGAAGAAAAGAAAAATACGGCAGAACATATTAATGAGGCATTTAAAAAAGCCGATACCGATAAAGATAATATGCTTCGCGGTGACGAATTAAAAAAATTCGGTGAAAATATGCAAGAATTTTTGCTCAGACAGCAATTTAAAAAAATGGACCGCAATGGGGACGGTGTTTATAATTTGGCTGATATGCCGTCTATGGAAGAAAGCATGAAAATGCTGGAGGAAGCCGTACAAAAAATGCAGGAGACTATCGATAAAGTAAATGCCATGGATGAAAATGAGTTGGCTCAGAATTTTATACAGGGAATCAGTACATCAATAGCAAGAGAAGATTATAAACAAATGGATAAAAACCATGATAACTGCGTGACCAAAGATGAATATGCCGATTATAATGTGAAAATTCAAGAAGAAAGACAAAAAAATGAAGAAACGGCAGAAGATGAAAAAATCGTGTTGTCGCGAGAAGATTTTATGTCTTTCTATATTCAAGAAAAAAAGAAAATTCCGGAATGTCTGACTATGGAAGAATATGTGGAAAATCAAAATAAAATTCTGGAAAATTTTGATCAGAGTGAAGCCGAATTTGTTGCTCAGACTTTTGATGAAACGGATAAAAATCATGACGGAAAAGTCAGTGAAGACGAATATGTCGAGTACGAAAAATCAACCGCAGCTCCGGAGATACAATCGATTGACCAGCGTGAATTATTTAGAACGATAAAAGGTTCGGAAAAAGGTTGGGTTACCAAAGAAGAATATGTAGCCGGTTTTGTTGCCGAGGGAAGTGCATCGGATGCCGCCTCACAAAATTAACATATTTGATACATTGCTGACACCTAAGCAAAAGAATAATTTGCTTGGGATATATAAGGATTATATGCAATTTGTTCGCGGTTTGGAGTATGTGGCGCAAGTTCGCGGTCCGTATCATATGAGCGGTATGTTGATGCAAAGCTTGTACGGTAAACCGATTTACCATATGCCGTGGCACTTCAGCCGCGTAACGGAGTTTGAAAAACAGCACTATATTGATATGGTGAATGCTAAACCGCGCGATAATACCGATTATGCTTATTTGAGCCTTACTCATACCAATACGGCTTTAGATTCGCCGTTGCCGGGTCTGACATCCGTTCCGAGCAGTTATGAAATAAGTAATATGGATATGTCTCTGCCTTCTCCTGTGGAGCGCTATCTTTTAGCATATCCCAAAGGTGCAACAATCGGCGATGTTGAAATATTGCTGGACGGCAAATATAATGTGACTTACACCGGCTCAGAAAAAGATCTGCCGATGAAAGATTTGTTTGAAAATAAGGTTATGCATACGGAACTTCGCTTGCTGATGAATATGGTGGATTATTTTGAAGCGCATCAGCAGAAATTGGAGCGCGGATTAACGGCTGAAGTAAAAAATATATGGGCATCTGAGGCAATGGCTGATTTTGAAAATTTGGCGTTGGAAATGCTCGGTTCTTTTGCCGATAAAACCCAAGAAGTTTGCCGACAGCTTTATGGTGGTCGGCAGGGAGATGATTTTTGGAAACGTGCTGAACAAGCCGGTTTTATTTCGTCGGCGGTGACAATGCAGGATTACATTAATTTACGTCATTTGATGCGGCACCAATTTGATTCTTTGGATTTTCTGGGCTCATTTGGCAGCCGCTCAACCGAAAAAAATAAAGCGATGCGTACCAAACAACTGGAATCGTACCAAAGAATTTGCGGAAAGCCGCTTATGCAACGCTATAAAGGGTACATTGCCATTTTGGATGATTTGCGTAAGGTCATAGAAAACACACATCCTTCTTATATTATCCGCGAGCAGGGGCTTAGTAATAATAAATTTGTGGCAAAATTAAAAGAACTGGTCAGAGAAAATCCGCATAAGACACTGCAAATTGAGGTTAATTATATGCTCGGCTCAGATAAACACAGATCCGCTATCCGTAATATTCGCAAAGTTGTTCCGAATGCGTTGATTGCAGATGATTTTACTTTTGATACACCGGAATTTCAAAGTATGGAGAGTGATTATAGGCGGCGCGCTACATTTTTCAGACTGCAGAATAATTTGGAAAATCATTTGATGAGCTATTGTTTGGGACAAGGGAAAGATTATAACCGCAGCGAAGCGTGGGAATATTTAAGCCGCGGTAAACTTCTGACATACGCCGAAAAACAAAAATGGTTGCAATACTGTATGCTTCGTAATGACCTGAGCCATAATCATTTTGATCAAGGCTTGCGTCAACGCCTTAATGAAACAATGCCGCAATATTTGGAAGATGCCTGCGCCTTAGACCAAAAGATATTTAAGTATTTGCCGGAATGGTTTATGGTCGAAAAAGATATTTTTGAAACAACACGAAAAGACGGTGTTAAAGTTCGTATAAATTATCAAACTCGCGAAATCAGTTTGAACGGTCAGGTAAAAAACAACAGTTCGAATGTGCAATCTGCCGGGGTTAAAGTGCATACCGATGAATATGCCAACGGTATGGGTATTTCGACCGCAGGTACCGAAGTTGTATCATGCCGCTTGCCAAACGGAATCAGCATAGATTTACGCAAACAGCGTATTATTTTTCCGGACCAGTCAAAACTTTATCTGAACGGTAATGATATGAATGTATTTAAAACTCATGACGGAAAAGTGATTACGGATAAAAATTTTGCGGTAAGCGAATTTGAAGATAAAGGTAAAATACGTCGTATCGGTTCAAATGATACCTGCATTATCGGGCATCATCATATTACAACCGACAGAAACGAGAAGTTACAAACTTTGGAATATGCTTTCGATAAGGGTCGCAAAATGACGCTACGGTTATCCGGCTCGGCCGCAAATACGCAAATAAGTTTTGCAGACGGGACAGTGCTTAAAATTGCGGCCGGTAAATCGGCATTATTCCATAACGGTAAAGAATTGAGTTACGCAACACGCAAACTGTTTGCCGATTCTTACGGGACACCGGGAGGCTGTGGTCCGAAAGGTTACGGCAGTCGATAGAGTTTTCTTATTGGTGATGTAGTTTGTTAAGTTTAAATTTAAAATATACAAATTTAAAATTTTTATGTTGATTCAATTTGTTGTAAAAACCCCGCGTTAGACGCGGGGGTTTCTTTTGTAGGCGGTAATATAAGAAAAACAGAGCGGTATATTAGTGAAGATGCCTAATATCGTTCAGGTGTTTTTCATAACTGTCTGTCGCTTCTAGCATATATTGGTACGCTCCGATTTCCCAATCTTTAAGCCCTTGTTCCTCAAGCTTTTGTTTTATCTTGTTTTTGATTGCATCAAACTCGGATTTATCTGTATTTTTAAGTTCTAAAACGGCTGCTACCGCTGCTCTGCGTCTTTGTTGTATCTCTTTGTAGGCCTCTATTCGCGGTGTATCATCCGTGTCGGTTGCGCCATATTGTTGGAGGAGCGGAATAACATCTTTTAACCAACGGTTATTTCTGGCATACGTCAGCGGCGTATCCACATCTTCTATTCCAAAACTTCCTTTCTTCAAAACCGGACTGTTCAAATCAGGTTTCAACTTCAAAACTTTTTCCAAACAGTTTCTGTGTTCATAACGATATAATCTGAATAATAATGCTGTTCCGTATACATCGATATAAGGGTCAACACCATTTTCGATAAAATAAGTAATGGTGTCACAATCGTTATTATCTATGGCTTGATCCAGCGACGGTACAATGGTTTTATCATCTGTATTAAACCGGCGCACACCGTTCGGGTTAAGTTTGCAAATAGCATAAGCACAGTCATCAAAAGCTGTTTTTCCCTGTTTATCTTTAATATTTGCATCGGCACCGTGATTGAGTAAATATCTGACGGCTTCAATATCTTCATTTCGCGGAGAAGTATCTTCGGCCAGCCAAAATAAAGCCGTCCGCCCGTTTTTGTCCTTATAATTAACATCAACACCATGCTCAACCAAATCTTTCATCAGTTCATAATTGTGTCGGTTTGCAGCAAGAATCAATCCTTTTTTGGCCGCCAATGTGCTGTAATCTGGCTGCAAATTCAACGGAGCCAACTTTTGTTTCAACTCGTTATCAGTATTTAATAGGATTTGTATGAAGGCATCGGTTTCGGCTTCGGCCGACAGTTTATGCTTTTGTAAATAAGATACAACATAATCCCACATGGCATCATTTACTCTATTTTCCTGATAAGAATAAAATTCTTTGATGACATAGGAAAGAGCGTATGTTTGGTTAAAATCGGCACCGTTTTGCAACAATAATTCCACCATATCGATATTATTATGTTTTATTGCCTTGGATAAAGGAGAAACAAGCTCTTCATTAACGTGATTAATCGTTTTCACGTTTTCTAATAAGAACTTGAACATATCATCTTTTCTATCCGAATTATTGCAAGCATCAATACTGGCAGACAGTAAAGATATAAGTCCGCCGGATGTGTTGCTGAAAAAGGAAAACGTATGTCCGCAACTTTCTTTTTTGACGGCGGCGGCACTCCTTTTCATACCATCTGACATTGCTTCTATCGTAAAGTCTTTCTCATCCCCTGATGTATAAACATAAATATAATCGGAGGCATCTTCATCATGTCCGGAATTTACGGATATGATAAAAACTTGTGTATCAATATTGCCGCCCATACGCATGGCTGCTTTGGTTAAATCCGGGCGGCATTCATATACTGTACCGGCTAAAGCAAGATTTTTATCTTCTTGATTCAGTTGACTGTACCATTGCTCAAAAGCTTGTTGTGTTTCAAAATGCTGCCTTAAAACCGTTACATCATTTAAATCTTCGGCATTTGAGGCAGCAACAATACCAAAAAGCAGAATACACACAATACAGGAAAAGACTTTTTTCATAAAAATACCTCCGTTACAGCTGAAAAACATTGAGAGCAAAAGAACGATAACCTTATTTTTATACAGACTAAACAGATGATGCGTTCTAAAACTTTCTCAACATCACAAGAGTATTTGTTTTATCTATTTTATATTATGCGGTGTATCAAAAGTCAAAATAAATCAGACCTGCTCAAAAAATCATCGGACAGTTATTTATCTATTATACCCGACACTTCTCGTGTCGTGTGTTCGCTCCCGCTGACCAATAAAAAAACTCCCTGCAAGAGGGAGTTTTTTATTGGTGGTCAGGGAGGGGATCGTCTGGCAACACGGAGTGTTGCTTCGGTCACTCGGTTGCTTTTGTTCGCTTCGCTTTGAATACTCTCGCTTGCTTACAAGCAACCATCGTCCGTCGTCAGAAAACAACATTTAGAGGTTGTTTTCTTTCCTCCGGCCCCCGACACTTCTCGTGTCGTGTGTTCGTTCCCGCTGACCAATAAAAAAACTCCCTGCAAGAGGGAGTTTTTTATTGGTGGTGTGATTCCGTAAGTTTAAATTTAAAATATATAAAATCCCAATTATGCTTCTTTTTCAAGATAAATTTTTCAAAAAATATACAAACATTTTAAAATTCAATCATAGATAGTTTTTCTAAATTTGATTCATTTA
>JAGBLF010000005.1 GCA_017635595.1 Alphaproteobacteria bacterium | reverse complement strand
GATACCGATAACGCCGACACAATCGGAGTTGAACGATTATCAGCGAGGTGTCAATAGGTTTAAGCAAGCAAATGCCGCCGGCAGTTTTATGTCCGGAATGGTTAGCGGTTTTGACAACAGTAGGAGCAGTGGTTACGGCAATATACCGAGTACTCAAAAAAATTATGCAACAGCAAATGGCAGCTATTCGACATCTTTGCCGCAATCCGGTGTTTGGGCACAGCAACGACAACGCGCTATCGAAAACGATTTACTGATGAATGGTATGGATGTTTTGTATGGTATGAACAGAACGATTAACGGCATGACATTCGGCGGTTTGGACTGGCTGGGTAACAAACTGGGAATAGATACACAGATGAATGAATATCTTAATTTGAAAGACAGTCAAAGTCGAAATTTAGCACGCAGAGCCGGTCAGATAGCCGGTTACGGCGGAAGTGCTTTAACCGGCGGAGCATTAGGTAAATCCGGACTAAATTCTTTTATTGAATGGAATGGACGTCGAAACTTAATTAACCAGTTAAGTAATGGTAATAATTTCAAAGATATCAGATACAGGAACATATCAGATGATTATCGAAACATCTTAAATGATAAAAGACAAGATGTAAATCAACCATTGATGCAAAATAACCGTATGTATATTCCTGCAAATGTTGTTAGAAAGTTGTATAATAAAAGAATTATAAATGATGGAATGACACCGGAAGATGTAGCTAATTCTATTGATAATGCCATTTATAGGCCAAATTCTGCTGTTTTTCAGACGAAATATAATCAAAATCAGGCATTGGTAAATTCTGCTGGAAATAAACTTGATATGGGATTTGTAAGTGTGAATCCGTCCAAACCAAATCAAAATGTAATAAAAAGCGATTATCAAATAAAAATCGATGATTTATACCGAACGTTATTTGGGGCAAAGTAGTCAGGAGGGACGCCCACCTCCCTCATCGATATGGATAGAAATATCCGCTCCGCAGCGCTGGACGATTTACTGCCATCTGACCACCTATATGGTAATATACATTAATTGAGATGTCAATCAAAAGGTAATCTGCCGGTTAATCCAGTGGGTTACCTTTTTCTATGAACCTTGCCGATTGCCGGATATAAATGCCCGTATGTCTTCTAAGCGATATCTGACTGTTCTGCCGATTTTAGCAAATGGTAATCGGTGCTTTAACCGGCGGAGCGCTTGCTAATGCCGGCTATAATCAGGCAAATATGGCCTATAACGGTTATAAAATCGGAAAAGCATACGATAAATTAACTGCAGATCCGTTTCAAGGTAACGGCCGCGATGTTATTGCCCGAATGAAAAATCACACCGGCGAACCGGTGATTCTTCAACGCGGTGAAGCTATACCGGATGCAAATGGCAATGTGGTTGTTTATGGAAATGATTTAAGAAGAGCTACAGGAACTTTGCGTAATTATGGTTTAGATAAGATAATTTATAAGCATAATATGCCTCGAAATGAAGTCGTAAGGATACCGAAGTATCTTAAGAATAACCAACCTGTAGAAATTAGCCCGCGCGGTCAGAGTGTTTACGCAATTCGACAGCTGAATGGGGAAATCAGACTCATTACAACACCTAAAGACGGAGAAAATATTATTTCATCAATGTATTATTTATCCAGATAATAACGGAAAGAGCCCTCAATGAGGGCTCTTGCTTTTCGCTGTTTTTTGGCTAAAACCAATATACCAGCAATAGGTGTTAATACCACACTTTCGCTACTATTGCCGAAAAGCACCTTAAGGTAATTTAAATGTAACACTTTTTGAACAAAAGTCAATATTAAAATTGAAAAATATTAAAAATATACACTTTAAGTTATGGATAATTGCCCGCAGTATACCACAAACTTCTGGGGCAGTCCCGACAATAACTATGGTTTCGGGTATGCAACGGAATGCATAAGTCGGTACAACAAAACTCTTGATTTACCCGAGAATTACGAAACCTTAAACTTGAATGAAATGTGCATAAACAGACGGAAATTTTTGAAAATTCATTGTAACTGATGTAATATACGGCTGTTTGATTGTTTATTTTGAGGAAAAGATGACGGAAGTATCTGAAAATAAGGCAAAAAAATTAGTTGTTTTGCAGGTTTTGCCGGAACTTAATCAAGGCGGTGTCGAACTCGGGACAACCGAGATTGCTTCGGCTTTGCAGGAAAAAGGAATTGAAAACTATGTCGCTTCAGCCGGCGGGCGGATGGAATATAATTTGGAACGAATTAAAGTGAAGCATTTTACCTTACCGCTTAAAACCAAAAACATTTTTAAAATGTACATCAATTCACTTAAATTGGCTAAAATTATCAAACAATACGGTATTACCGTTGTGCATGCGCGTTCACGCGCGCCGGCTTGGAGTGCGTATTGGGCGGCTAAACGTTGCGGTGTGCATTTTGTGACAACCTATCACGGAACTTACGGCTTAGGCCCGTGGGGTATTAAGAAATTCTACAATAAAGTGATGACCTATGGCGAGCGTGTGATAGCCATTTCAAATCACATTAAAGAACATATTATCAAAAATTACGGGACGGATGAAAGCAAAATCCGTTTGATTGCCCGCTGTGTCAATATGGAAAACTTTAATATTGAGACCACAACGGCCGAGCGTATGATTAAATTTTTGGAAAATCATGGTATTCCGGAAGATAAACCGATTATAACGCTGATCGGACGTTTAACCAACTGGAAAGGTCAAAAGCTGTTAATCGAAGCCCTTAACAAAATTAAAACGGAAGATTTTTTCTGCGTTTTAATCGGCGATGATCAGGGGCGTATCAAATATACCGATGAGTTGCATAATATGATTGAAAAATACGGTATGACCGATCGCTTTTTGTTTATTCGTCATGAGAGTGATATTCCGGCGGCGATGATGGTCTCCGATGTGGTGTTATCAACATCTATCGAACCGGAGGCTTTCGGGCGTATTGCCATTGAAGGTCAGGCCATGGGGCGTATTGTTGTCGCCTCTAATATCGGCGGCTCGAAAGAAACCGTTGTTGACGGTGTTACCGGTAGATTGTTTGAAAGCGGTAATCCGGATGAATTGGCCAAAGCTATTCAGTGGGCACTGCATCTTTCCAGTGCCGAAAGAGAAAGAATCGGTGCAGCTGCTGTAAAAAATGTAAAAGAACATTTTACAAAACAAATTATGTGTGATAAAACAATTGCTGTTTATAATGAAGTAAACAAATAAAATAGTGAATTTTAATAGTGAAAAGGTAGAAAACTATGATAAAAATTAAATTGCCGGATGGCAGTATTTTAGAGGAAAAAGAGGGCGTTTCCGGATTGGAAATCGCCAATAAAATCAGCTTAAGCTTGGGAAAGGCCGCATTAGCCGTTTCCGTTAATGATAAATTACAAGATTTAACCGCCCCGATTACCACCGATTCTACACTCACTATTATCACCGCCAAAGATAAGGACGGTTTACACATCTTAAGACATTCATGCTCCCACATTATGGCCGAAGCCGTACAGGAATTGTGGCCAGATACACTAGTGACCATAGGTCCGGCCATCGAAAACGGATTTTATTATGATTTTGCACGCAAAGAACCGTTTACGACGGATGACTTCGTTAAAATCGAAGAAAAAATGCATGAGATTGTTAAACGTGACGAAAAAATAGAGCGAATCGTTATGCCGCGTAACGAAGCAATAGCATTCTTTAAAAACAAAGGTGAACATTACAAAGTTCAAATCATCGAAGATTTGCCTGAAGATGAAACGATTACGTTGTATCGTCAGGGCAATTATACCGATTTGTGCCGCGGTCCGCACGTTCCGTCCACATCTAAAGTCGGTGATGCCTTCAAAATTACCAAAGTGGCCGGTGCTTATTGGCGCGGTGATTCTAATAATGAAATGTTGCAACGTTTGTATGCTACCGCTTGGGCTAACAAAAAAGATTTGGATGCTTATCTGACAATGCTTGAAGAAGCCGCCAAACGTGACCACCGTAAAATCGGCAAGGAAATGGATTTGTTCCATTTTGAACCGGATTATGCACCGGGTGCGGTTTTTTGGCATGATAAAGGTTTCAGAATTTATCGTAAATTGATCGAATATATGCGCAACCGTCAGGAACATAACGGCTATTTTGAAATCGAAACTCCGCGCGTTATGAACCGCGTTTTGTGGGAAACTTCCGGACACTGGGATAAGTACGGGGCGCATAATTACTCCGGACAAATGGAAGACGGCAGTATGTTCTGCGTTAAGCCGATGAACTGTCCGGGTTGTTTGCTCGTTTATAAACAAGGTATTAAATCTTATCGCGATTTACCGCTCAGAATGGCCGAATTCGGTAAGGTTAATCGCTATGAAGCTTCCGGCTCATTGATGGGCTTGATGCGCGTACGCGAATTTACGCAAGACGATGCGCACATTTTCTGCACACCGGAGCAAATGGAAGAAGAATGTATCAATACGATGAAGCTGATTTTTGATATTTATAAAGACTTCGGTTTTGATAATATCAAGATTTATCTGTCGACTCGTCCGGACAGCATTTATCGTATCGGCAGCGATGAAATTTGGGATTTGTGCGAAAGCTCATTGGCGCATGCTTTGGAAAAGCACGGCTATGCCTACGAAATTAATCCGGGTGAGGGTGCATTCTATGGGCCGAAACTCGAATTTATTTTGAAAGATGCAATAGGGCGTGAATGGCAGTGCGGTACAATTCAGGTAGATATGAACTTACCGGAACGTTTTGATATTTCATATATCGGCGAAGATGGGGAAAAACATCGTCCGGTAATGCTACACCGCGCTCTGTTCGGCTCAATTGAACGTTTCTTGGGTATTTTAATCGAACAGCATGCCGGTAAATTGCCGTTGTGGCTGTCTCCGCTGCAAGCCGTTGTTGCACCGATTGTCAGCGAATTTGACGGCTATGCAACCGAGGTTGCCGAGGCAATGAAACGCGCCGGCTTAACGGCTCAAACCGATTTGCGTAATGAAAAAATTAATTATAAAGTACGTGAACACTCACTTGCTAAAATACCGGTAATTGTGGTTGTCGGAGCCAAAGAAAGAGATAATCGTACAGTTACTGTACGTCGTTTGGGCAGTGAAAAACAAGAAGTTATGCCGCTTGACGACTTTATCGCATTAATGAAAAAAGAAGCAGAAATGCCACATAGATTCGAATAATATCGGATTAAAGTATAAAAAACGCCGTTGACCGGAATGTCAGCGGCGTTTTTGCATGCATAAAAGTTCTGAAATATCAATCAGCATAAGGCATACAGTGCGGATCTGCATGTGTATCAGATTCGTTATCTGGTGCCAGTGCTGCGGCAAGCTCATCCTCTTCATAAGGAAAACCTGCGCCACCGTAGTTGTTGTCATAAGTTTCCATCAGATACAGCATTAAAGATTAGAAATTTAGTGCTTTTTTAGGCACGCTTAAAGCATAAGATTTAATAATAAGGGAGATTAACGCAAATTACACGGCAACCGACATTATCGGGGCCGGCAAGAGGGATTAAACATCACTTCACATAACGGTTATGTAAAATATATCAAAACATAGCGCGCAGTATAATCAAACTATTTATCTGTGTCAAGGACAGATTGAAAAGATAAATTCGGCCGATATTTAAATTTCGAAAGGAGAAATTCAATGTTTTCAATCATTAAATGGGGTTTGTATGCCTGTGCAGCCGTTATTGTATTTTGCATTATACAGGAAATAACAACGGCGGAAACATCGCAAAAATTTAAGCAAAATATCGCATTATTAAATCAACGGGTTGAAAGCATGTTTTCACAAATTAACGATGGTGTTGACGAGTTGTCCGAGCAAACGGCGAAAATTATGAAATAATAGAATTTTTATACTTCTTTTACAGGTGGATAAAACCGAAAAAATGCTTTTTATTGGTAGGGGCTTTTGCTATATTGAATCAGTTTTATTTTAATGTATTAAGAGGTATAAAGTGACTGAAGAAATTGAAGCAACCAATGTTGTAAAAACAGATAATATTGCCCCGACCATGATTTCGGAAGAAATGCGCCGCAGCTACTTGGATTACGCCATGAGCGTTATCGTTGCCCGTGCGCTTCCGGACGCCCGTGACGGTATGAAACCGGTACATCGCCGTATTATTTACGGTATGTACGAAAACGGCTACGATTCTTCCAAACCATACAAAAAATCGGCGCGTATCGTCGGTGATGTTATGGGTAAATATCACCCGCACGGCGACAGTTCGATTTATGAAGCCATGGTTCGTATGGCTCAGCCGTTTTCCATGCGTGTGACATTGGTTGACGGACAAGGTAACTTCGGTTCTATGGATGGTGACGGCGCTGCTGCGATGCGTTATACCGAAGCAAGATTAGCTAAAGTTTCAACCTGTTTGACCGAAAATTTGGATGAAGATACGGTCGACTTTATGCCCAACTACGACGAATCGCTGCAAGAACCGACTGTTTTGCCGGCACGTTTTCCTAACTTACTGGTAAACGGCGGTAACGGTATTGCCGTCGGTATGGCGACCAATATTCCGCCGCATAACTTAGGCGAAGTCGTTGATGCCTGCTGTGCTTATATCGATAATCCGGAAATCAGCATTGAAGAATTAATCAGCATTGTTCCGGGACCGGATTTTCCGACCGGCGGCCTGATTTTGGGGTACGGCGGTGCCCGTCAAGCCTATTTAACCGGCCGCGGTTCGGTTATGATGCGAGCTAAATGTTCTATTGAAGAAATAAGAAAAGATAAAGAAGCTATCATTGTTCATGAAGTGCCGTATCAGGTAAATAAAGCCAATCTGGTAGCTCATATTGCCGAACTCGTTAAAGATAAGCGCGTTGAAGGTATTTCAGATATTCGTGATGAATCCGATCGTCAGGGTGTTCGTATTGTTATCGAAATTAAACGCGACTTTCAAGCTGATGTTATTTTAAACCAACTTTATAAATATACCGAATTGCAAACCAGTTTCGGTATGAATATGTTAGCGATTAACGGCGGTCGTCCGATGATGATGAATTTAAAAGACATCATTTCAACCTTTATCGAGTTCAGAGAAGATGTTATCCGCCGTCGCACGATTTATCGCTTGAATAAAGCCCGGGACAGAGCACATGTTTTGGTCGGTTTGGCGATTGCAGTCGAGAATTTGGATCCGGTTATCGAATTGATTAAAACCGCACCGACACCGCAAGATGCGCGTGACAGATTAACAGCTAATCCGTGGCCGGCCGGCACGATTGCCTCGTGGGTAGATTTGATTGATGAGCCGGATCACAAGGTTGTCGATGGTAAATATCAGCTTTCCGATGATCAGGCTAAAGCCATTTTGGATTTGAAATTGCAACGTTTAACAGGTTTGGAACGTGATAAAATTCATGATGAATTGGTTTCGTTGGGTGATGATATTAAAGAATATTTATCTATTCTTTCCAGCCGCGAAAAACTTTACGGTATTATGCGTGACGAACTCGTAGCCGTTAAAGATGAGTATGCCACACCGCGTATGACCAAAATCGAAGATATTGATTTTAATCAGGATATAGAGTCGCTTATTCAACGTGAAGAAATGGTTGTAACCGTTACTGAAGAAGGTTATATCAAACGCGTTCCGCTGAGTGCTTATAAAGCTCAAAAACGCGGCGGTAAAGGTAAGTCCGGTATGGCAACCAAAGATGAAGATTTTGTAACCCGTTTGTTTGTGGCCAGTACACACACGCCGGTTCTGTTCTTCTCAAGCCGCGGTATCGTTTATAAGATGAAAGTTTATAAATTGCCACTTGGTTCGCCGACTTCAAAGGGTAAGCCGTTTATTAATTTACTTCCTTTGGAAAACGGCGAAAATATTACCGCCATTATGAAATTGCCTGAAAATCAGGAAGAATGCGCCGGTTTGTCGATAGCATTCGCAACAGCCTCCGGTAATATCCGCCGTAACAGCTTAATGGACTTCGTCAATGTTCAATCCAATGGTAAAATTGCCATGAAGTTGGATGAAGGCGATAAGTTGATTAACGTTGCGTTGTGCGATGAAAACAATGATATTATGTTGGCAACCCGTCAAGGTAAATGTATTCGTTTTCCGGTAACCGATGTTCGTGTATTTGTCGGGCGTAATTCGACCGGTGTTCGCGGCATTAAACTCGCTAAAGGTGATGAAGTAATTTCCATGACTATGCTGAAGCACATTTTGGCAACGGCTGAACAGAGAGATGAATACTTAAAAGTTTCGGGTGCCATTAAGCGTATGGAAGCCGAGGGTGACGGTAATGCCTGCATTTCGGCCGATCAGACAGGGTTGTTGAATTTGCTTTCATTAGAGCAGTTTGAAGAAATGCAAAAAATGGAAGAATTTATTTTAACCGTGACCGTTACAGGTTTCGGCAAGCGTTCGTCTTCATACGAATATCGTATTACGGGTCGTGGCGGTTCCGGTATAGCCAATATGGAAATGTCGCCGCGTAATAAGGAAGTTGTCAGCTCGTTCCCGATTACCGATGATAAAGATATTATGATGGTAACCGACGGCGGTAAATTAATCCGTATGCCGGTTAATGATATCCGTATTGCCGGCCGTAAAACGCAAGGTGTTATTTTGTTCCGTACCGCCGATAACGAAAACGTTGTTTCCGTGACCAAGTTAGATGCCGATGAAGGTACCGCTGAGGAGATGGAAGATGAGAACGGTCTTTTGGAAGATAGCGATATCAATTTGGAAGATGAAGCTTCCGAGGGTGTTTCTGAGCCGAAAACCGATACGGTTGAAGAATAATCGTTAAAGAAAAAGGTTCTGCCGGTAAAGCAGGACCTTTTTTTAATTGAGGATGATAAAGTGAAACTTTTGATTTTTATATTATCCGTTTGTTTTTACGCAGATATTTCTTACGCGGAAATAGGCTGGTGGTTTAATGACAATACGCCGCAGCAGTCCAGTTCGGGCAATCGGCACAGCCAGTCATTTTATGCCGTAAAGCAGGAAATGCTTGAAAAAATATATTACGATCATAGAAAAACATTATATTGCAATGCCGGTTTTTCGGCACAAAAACAAATTTATAAACCTGCAGGTTTTAAGTTGCCCGATTTGAAAAATGTCGATTTTAAGGTTTATGATATATCGGCGGAAGAATTACAACGTAAAGCCGCGCGTATGGAGTGGGAACATATCGTACCGGCACAAAACTTCGGCAAAACTTTTACCGAATGGTCCGACGGGCATAAAAATTGCGTTTCATCAAAAGGAAAAAAATTTAAGGGACGCAGTTGTGCCGAGCAGGAAAATGAAGAATTTCGTTATATGTATACCGATATGTATAATCTTTATCCATCAATCGGAGCTGTTAATTATTTACGCGCCAACTTTAATTTTACACAGTTTGATAAAAAAATTGCCGATACATTCGGCAGCTGTTCGCTGAAAATTTCTAAAAACAAAGCAGAACCGGCCGATGAGGTTAAAGGGTTGATTGCCCGCACATACCTGTATATGCGTCAAGCCTATCCGCGTTATTCCATCGGTGAGCCGATGTACGGTATCTTAAAGGCTTGGAATAAAAAATATCCGGTTACCGCGTGGGAATGCAAGCGAGCCTATCGCATTGAAAAAGTGCAGGGAAATGCTAATAAAATTGTAAAAAAAGAATGCATAAACAAAGAATTATATCATAATTAGGAAAATATATGCAAGTTATCGAAAACTTAAAAAAAATTAAATATAATGCCGTTATGGGGGTGGCGTTCGCCTTTATGGTGTTGTTGCCGGATTATCTCTATCAAGCATTTTTGCCGAATATTCATTATCTGACAGATGTATTGTTTATCTTTGTTATAACCGTGTTTGGTTTTTTTATGTCGATGACAAATCTTTATGTATATATATTGATTTGTGTCCTGTTTATGGGGATGCAACTGATTCAACTCGGGCATATAGCGTATTTTTCACGACCGATTAATCCGTTGGATATCGGTAAAGTTTTCGACGAGTTTAGCGATGTGTATAATGCTTCAATATCGGATCTGGATGATTTTTGGTTTGTTCCGTTTGCCGCCATTTGTCCGTTTTTAGCCATGATTATAATGCGCATTATGTGGCGTAAAAGGCTGTATGTTTCATACATAGGGTTGATTGCTGTGGTTATTTTTTTAGGTGTGAAACCCGAGCGTGCCACTCGACGCGGTCTGCATCACTTTTTGCCGCCTGAAACACGATACTCGATGCATAATTCGATAAATTCTTTTTCTTTTTACCTGGTACGAGGTTTTGATCATAAGAGTTTGGAAGATATTGTTCCGCCTGATTTTTATAAGTCTTATACTGTTGAAAAATTACCCGAAAGTTCGGATTTGGTCGTTCTTGTTATGGGGGAGAGTACCAGCGCGGCGAAAATGCACTTGTTGAATCCCGAGGCAAATCCGACCACGCCGCAACTGGATGCTTTGGCTCAAAATGATGATTTTATTGCGGCAACGGCTGTTTCTGCCGGCGTAGCAACGCATGCTTCTTTACCGTTGTTCTTTAATATGGTCAAAGAACCGGGGAATATCCGAAAACTAACATCGTATACGACGAATTTATTTAAGTTGGCTAAAGAAAATGGTTATACAACATATTTCTATTCGGCTTACGATATGAAACAAACGAATTTAATCGGCGTGCCGTATATTGATAATATGGCAACTTACGAAAGTAACCGGCGTAAGTTCGGAGCACTTAAAGAAGATTACCTGTTTGATTTGTTTAAACAAATAGATTTGAAAAAAGGCAAACATTTTGTGGTTTTAAATTTTCGCAGTACACATTCACCATATGAAAAGTGTTATGAACATCATCCGGAGTTTAATGTGTTTAAGCCTCAAGATGACAGTCGATATGCCGAAGAAAATGCCGCTTATGATAATGCTGTTTTATATATAGATGCTGTATTGGCGCAAATAATTAGGCATATAAAGTCGCAAAAAATTCCAAATGCTCAATTTGTTTTCACTTCCGATCATGGTGAGATGTTGGGGATACCCGATGGAAAATACGGACATAACAAATTAGCCGCGGAAGTGTATGCGGTGCCTTTTATTCTGGTTGGATCGCCACAATTGAAAAATATTGATTTTAAATATATTTCGCATAATGAAATATCAAAAATTATTGCTCGCTTTTTAGGGTATTCGGTCAATAATCCTAACTTTACCGATGATGAATTTTTCGTACACGGTAATAATCTTTTTAAGGATTATGAATTTATCAGGCTTAAACGCGGAGAAAATCGAACACTGAAGGAATATCCTTTGCAAACGGTCAGCCGCTATGTTGAAAAAAAGTTGAAAAAAGGCCGATGATATAAGGTTTGGTTTTATATCAAGTTTTTTTCAGTTTTATATTATTTCGGAAATCAGTCGGCTTAAATATCATCCGAATTATATCTCAGTTCAATAAGCTTTTGGCGATAAATATAATCCTCTTGAGTTTGTAAAGGCCAATCTTCAGGCGGAATAAAACTACCAACCCACTTCATAAATGATTCGTATAACTCATTATAAATTCCCATATCTTGCAAGCTCTGTCTGATTTTGATAAATGTGTCATACGAAGATTTCATATCATCCGGATTTTTCCCGCTGACGGAACCAGATCGGTTAGCCCTATATAAATACACTCTGTCGGTAATATAGCCTATACGTTTGGCATGGAGCAAAGCCATTGTGATAAAATAACTATCATTGTGGCTTTGGACATTATCGAAATATAAGTTGTTGTCTTTTATGACAGAGGTTTTGATAAGTTTATCCCAAACATATTTACGCATTAATTGGAAAAATATCTTCGGGAACTGTTTATACGAAAAATAATTGATATGTTGTTTTTGTAAAAAATGGTAAGCAAAAGATACTTTTCTATCAATTATCGATATCGGAAATAAATCTCCGGACGGTTCGTCGACGGCCCAAGCTAAAGACATAACTATATCAAGATTGTATAATTTTGCCTGATTATACATTTTTTCTAACATTACCGGAAGCATAAAATCATCGGAATCGACAAACAATGTATACTCGCCGGTGATATATTTAATACCTTCGTTGCGAGCAGCTGCGGCACCGGAATTTTTATCCATATTGACAACTTTAATGCGCTTATCTTTTTTGGCGTATTCCTGCATTATTTCAAGAGAATTGTCGGTTGAACCGTCATTAACCATAATCAGTTCAAAATCTTTGAATGTTTGATCTAATACACCCGAAATACTTTCCGGCAAATATTTAGCCGTATTGTAAACCGGCATCACAACCGAAATTTCCGGATTTTTAACTATAAGATTGTAATTCAGCAGAATACCGCCGATCATTAAAGCCAGAAACAACGGAAACAGCAATAAAATATAAAGTGTTTTAGACAGTCTTTTGTTAGTAGCGGAAGGCTTTGTTGCCGCGCTGGCAGTCTTTTCCGAAACGGTGTTATTTTGAGATACCTTTTTTGTTTTACGCTTTGTCACATCCGTACTCCTTTATAAAAACATAAAAAATTATAAGAAAAATGATAATTATGTAAAGCGGTAATATTTTGTCATCTACAAGAAAAATAAACAGCTGATTAAGCCGCCCAAAATGCCACAACCGTACAGAATGCCCAGTATTTTAAGATTTTCCTGCCAATTTTTATTAACACGGAACAAAACAAGCAAGCCGACACCGCCGTTAACCAAACTTCCGCTTAAAAGCGTGCTGATGTTAATATAATCTTCCAAATACAGCTGGGTTAGGATAACTGAAGCCGAGCAATTCGGCAATAAACCGATGATACCGCTGATAAGTTCGCCGAGCAACGGAATTTGCAAAAATCTGAAACTGTGTATGTCAAAGTAGGCGAGAGCAATATTAAAAAACAAAGTAACAATAAATATAAAAAGGCTGATTTCTATGGTGTGTCTGACTGCCGGTTTTAAAATACCGTGACCGCAATGACAATTTTCTTCTTTGCAAAAACGCTCAATATCAATGAGCGGACGAGGTTTGGCACGTTCGACACCGTAAACGGCATAACCGAATATAATACCGCATAAAATTTTGTACCCGATGATACCGGCAATTAAATAAGGCGAAACGGCACTTGAAATTAAAATCGGCAGCATTTCATCGGATGTTGACAGATATATGGCAATCAAAGTTCCCATACCGATGATGCGCGCCGTGTAAAAGTTAGAAGCGACAACCGAAAAACCGCATTGCGGCAGAGCGCCGAGCAGACTGCCGATTAACGGACCGCTGAACCCGGCTTTTTTAATAAGGACCTGAGTTTTATCGGAAGTTTTGTGTTCCAGATATTCCATACAAAGATAAGTGATAAACAAAAACGGAATTAATTTTAAGTTGTCGATGATTGTATCAATTAAAATATCCATAAAAGCCTCTGTTTAAAAACCCGAAAGGAGACTGCAGTATACAGTCTCCTTTCATAAAGTCAATCATTAATCCGTTAAAAACCACCTGCTAGTGCAGATCCATTTTGGCGAGCAAATCGTCGTACGATTCATGGGCGCCGTACACCACACAAGTCATCTTCTTGGTGAAGATGTCGAGAGCTTTGTCGCGGACATCTGCGGCTGTTGTGCGCCAGATGTTGCGGATGCAGCGGTCATTGTCGTAATCGATTCCGCGTCTCAATTGCAACCATGCGGCATGAACTGACTGAGGCAAGGCCTCGTTCGAGATGGCCAAGCGTTCGGTCATGGCGCGCTGACGAGAGGTTTCTACTCGGCGATCACTGGCATCTTCATGCGTGATGCGGCGAACATTCTCGCAGACAACATCGACAGCTTTCTTGAAGTTGCTGCGCTGCATGCAGCTGACACAGATGCGCAACGTTCTGTACCCGAAGTAGCCGGCAATCTTGACTTCCGAGGCGGCCTTGAGCGGCATCAATGCGCGTTCCAAACGGGCAGAGAGCATGCTCATAAGGACGTTGGTCTCGGCAAAATTGCTCAAACGCGAGATATCCCAACCGAACATGGCAATCTGGATGGTGCCGTTGCCGGGAATTTCCTGATAGCCGCCGGTGTAGAGTAAGTTGTTACCGGGACTGCGCTTACCTTCAGGCAATTTGCCGAACAGCTGAGAAACCAGTTTTTCAACGCGTTCGAAACTGCTCTCGGGACCGGAATAACCGATAATCAGGTTCTTGCCGACATAGCAAGTCTTGATATAGTCATTCACATCGTCGGGCATCAGCGACGATACACGCTTGATGTACTCATCGGTGTTCCAGACAACTTTGTCCTGGCTGAAAGCGGTGTGCTTGTAAGCCAGTTTTGTTTGACGCATAGGAACACCGGCCAAATCCACCGTGTGCAACACGATATCATTAATCGATTCCGTCACTGTGTCTGCGCAGACAACAGGGTTACTGCACAAATGCCAGAGGAGATTGAGCTTCTTGCTGAGCTCGCTCATAGAACCACCGGTGAAGAACGATGTAATGTTACCGCCGCAAACAGCCGAGATACCGCCTTGTGCCTGTGTGGCAACAATGTTCTCGTACAGCGCGGCTAAACCTAATTTTGGCTCGTTCTGGTGACCGGACTTAATGGTCAAAGATACTTCAAAACCTGAACCATTACTCTCGCAGCATACTAAGGTAATGCCGTTCTCCAACACTTTTTTCAACATAAGCGTAACAGATTTTAGTTAATAAATAATATGCCGTAAAAACGACTTTTCATAAAAATTTCATTGTGCCATAGCTTATATATCTGTTGCAAAGTTTTGTCAAGTGCTAAAACACAAAAAACTCACTGCACAGCTGATAATTGTGCTTGATTTTTGATTATGTTGTGATATAAGAACGCCATAAACATTTTTGTTTACAAAAACTTAAGTAATGGACAAGCGCTTATAAAGCCGGAGTTTATTACTTTTTTATAATCAACTTATAAGGATATTATAAATGTCAGATGTTAAAATGAAAATGATGGATGCCAATGAAGCTTGTGCTTCGGTTGCGCACCGTTTGAACGAAGTCTGCGTTATTTACCCGATTACTCCGTCTTCTCCGATGGGTGAATGGGCTGATGCGTGGTCTGCCGCTAATCAAAAAAATATTTGGGGCGTTTCGCCTGATGTTCAGGAAATGCAATCCGAAGCCGGTGCTGCCGGTGCTTGTCATGGTGCATTGCAAGCCGGTGCATTGACAACAACGTTTACCGCTTCACAAGGTTTGCTGTTGATGATTCCGAATATGTATAAAATTGCCGGTGAGTTAATGCCGTTTGTTATGCATGTTGCCGCTCGTTCGCTTGCTTATCATGCCTTGTCTATTTACGGTGATCACTCCGATGTCATGAGCTGCCGTCAGACGGGTTTTGCAATGCTTTGCTCTAATTCGGTTCAAGAAGCCGGTGATATGGCTGCTATTGCACAAACCTCGACACTTCGTTCACGCGTACCGTTTATGCACTTCTTTGACGGTTTCCGTACTTCTCACGAAATTAAAAAGATTAAATTGTTGTCCGATGATGACTTGCGCGCTATGATGGACGGCGTTAACTACAAATTTAATGCCGAACATGCTTTGCGTCCGGAATCACCGGTTATCCGCGGTACGGCTCAAAATCCGGATGTATTCTTCCAAGGTCGTGAAGCTTGCAATCCTTACTATGAAAAAGTAGAAGGTATTGTTCAGGAAGAAATGAATAAGTTTGCTAAAATTACCGGCCGTCAGTATCATGTTGTTGACTATACCGGTGCTGCCGATGCCGAAAACGTGATTGTCGTTATGGGTTCGGGTGCCGAAACGGTTGAAGAAGCTATTGAATATTTAAATGCACACGGTTCCAAACTCGGCGTTTTGAAAGTACATTTATATCGTCCGTTCCCGACAGAATCCTTCTTAAAGGCTTTGCCTAAAACGGCTAAGACCGTTTCTGTTTTGGATAGAACCAAAGAATCCGGCTCACTCGGTGAACCGTTATACTTGGATGTTGTTACCGCTATTTCTCAAGCGTTTTCAAACGGTCAGTTGGCTGCTTTGCCTAAAATTTACGGCGGCCGCTACGGTCTGTCTTCTAAAGAATTTACACCGGCTATGGCTAAAGCTGTATTCGACAATGCAGCTTCTGCAAAACCGATTAACGGTTTCACGGTTGGTATCGAAGATGATTTAACGCATAAGTCTTTGGCTTATGATGCCAACTTTGATGTTGAACCGAATGATGTTGTTCGTGCCGTATTCTTTGGCTTAGGTGCCGATGGTACGGTCGGTGCCAACAAAAACTCGATTAAAATTATTGCCGAAGATGCCGGTAAGTACGGTCAGGGCTATTTCGTTTACGACTCCCGTAAATCAGGCTCTATGACAACTTCTCACTTACGCTTCTCGGATAATCCTATCAGATCTGCTTATTTAATTAATAAAGCAGACTTTGTTGCTTGTCACCAATTCCAATTTATGAAAAAGGTTGACATTTTGCATATTGCCAAAGATGGTGCCACATTCTTATTGAATGCGCCGTTTAAGGCTGAAGAAGTTTGGGATCAATTACCGATAGAAGTTCAAGAACAAATCTTGGCTAAGCACTTAAAATTCTACACAATTAACGCTGTAGAAGTTGCACGTGCAACCGGTATGGGCCAAAGAATTAACACGGTTATGCAAACATGCTTCTTCGCTATTTCGAACATTTTGCCGAAAGACGAAGCTATTGCTCAAATTAAAGCCGCTATTAAAAAGACATATTCCAAGAAGGGTGATGCCGTTGTTCAAAAGAACTATGCTGCCGTTGACGCTTCTTTGGAACATATGTTTGAAGTTAAATATCCGGATCATGTGACATCCAAATTCCACCGTTTGGCACCGGTTCCGGCTGAAGCTCCTGAATTTGTACAGGGCTTAACCGCTAAATTGATTGCCGATAAAGGTGACAGCATTACCACGTCCGAATTGCAGGAAGTTGTTGACGGTACATGGCCGACAGCAACAACCCAATACGAAAAACGTTGTATTGCGACCGAAGTTCCGGTTTGGGATCCGAATACCTGTATTCAATGCGGTAAATGTTCTATCGTTTGCCCGCATGGTGTTATCCGTATGAAGGTTGCTTCGGATGAAGAATTGAAGAACGCTCCGGCTACATTAAAGCGTGCCGAATATAAAGGTAAGGAATTTGCCGGCAAGAAGTTCATGCTGCAAATTTCTCCGGAAGACTGTACAGGCTGCGGCGTATGCGTTACCGCTTGTCCGGCTAAGAATAAAGAAAATCCGGAATTACACGCTATCAATATGGATCATATTGAAAACCATTTGGAAGTTGAAAAGGCTAACTGGAAGTTCTTTGAAACATTACCTTATGTTAAGAGAACCGAAGTTGTTAAAAATATGCCGAAGACAACGCAACTTATTCGTCCGTTGTTTGAATTCTCCGGTGCTTGCGCCGGCTGCGGTGAAACGCCGTACATTAAGTTGATTACGCAATTGTTCGGTGATCGTATGGTTGTTGCCAATGCAACAGGTTGTTCATCAATTTACTCCGGTAACTTGCCGACAACCCCGTACTGCAAAGATGAAAAAGGTCATGGTCCGGCTTGGGCTAACTCATTGTTCGAAGACAATGCCGAATTCGGTTTAGGTATGCGTATCTCTATTGACCACGGCAATGCTATGGCTAAATCTTTGCTGAACGGCTTAAAAGATCAGTTGGGTGATATTGCCGACAAGATTTTGGCTAATCCGCAATCTAACGATATTGAAATTGATGCTCAACGCGACAATGTTGCCGCTTTACGCGCTAAATTGGCTAACATTAACAGCGAAGAAGCTAAACACCTGAATGAAGTTGCCGACTACCTGATTAAGAAGTCCGTATGGATTATCGGCGGTGACGGTTGGGCTTATGATATCGGCTTCGGCGGTTTGGATCACGCTATTGCTTCCGGCCGTAACGTCAATATCTTGGTTGTTGATACCGGCGTTTACTCTAATACCGGCGGTCAACAGTCTAAGGCTACCCCGATGGGTGCTTCCGCTAAATTTGCAACAGCCGGTAAAGAATTGCCGAAGAAAGATTTGGCTATGATTGCTATGTCTTACGGTAACGTTTATGTGGCTCAAGTTGCTATGGGCGCTAACGATATGCAGGTAATTAAAGCCTTCAACGAGGCAGAAGCTTATGATGGTCCGTCTATCATTATCGCTTACTGTCCGTGTATCAACCAAGGCTTGAATATGGCTGACGGTTTGTCTCACCAAAAAGATGCTGTTGAGACCGGCAGCTGGCCGTTGTATCGTTACAATCCGGAAAACGTTAAAGAAGGTAAAGCTCCGCTTACTTTGGATTCTAAAGCTCCGAGCAAGCCTTTGGCTGACTTCATGTCAAGCGAAACCCGCTTCCAGGTTGTCAATAAGGCTAATCCGGAACGCTACAATATGTTGGTAAACAAAGCTCAGGAAAACGTTAATGAAAAGCGTGCTTTGTTAGAGCATTTGGCCGAATATAAATAATATTCGCGTTTCAAATAAAAAAGTCCCCTTGCTTTGCAGTGAGGGGATTTTTTTTGCGTTTTTAGGGTTGACAAGTCTGATTTTATCGGTTATAAAGTGACCGAATTTATAAAGTTTTTACCATAAAAAGATGTAAAAATTTTAAGCTCTACGGAGTCCGTCAGTCAGCGAGGGTTCGCACACTGGCGTAAATTTGTATATATTAACTTTTGCAAGGGTACAAACGTATGTTTGAAAGTTTAACAGACCGGCTCAGCCAGGCTTTTTCCAAGATAACCTCCCGCGGGGTGTTATCGGAAAAAGATATTGACGATGCCATGCGTGAAATTCGCGTAGCATTACTCGAGGCTGATGTTTCGTTGCCGGTTGTTAAAGACTTTATTGCTAAAGTTAAAGAAGAAGCTTTGGGCGAAAAGGTTGTCAAATCGGTTCAGCCGGGGCAAATGGTTATCAAAATCGTCCATGATGAACTGGTTAAATTGCTTGGTGCTGAAACTACCGAACTGAACTTCAACGCACCGGCACCTGTTTGTTGGATGCTCGTCGGCTTGCAAGGTTCGGGTAAAACAACGACTGCCGCTAAAATCGCTAAAAAGCTCAAAAAGAATAAACGGATTATGCTGGCTTCGTTAGACGTTTATCGTCCGGCAGCGCAAGAGCAACTGCAACAACTTGGGGCTCAGGTTGAAGTTGATGTTTTGCCGATTGTTAAAGGCGAAAAACCGCTCGAGATTACCAAGCGTGCCTTAAAAGAAGCTAAAACCGGCGTTTATGATTTATTGATTTTAGATACGGCCGGTCGTTTGCAAATTGATGAAGCTTTGATGAACGAAGTTGTCGAAGTCAAAAAACTTGCCGAACCGACGGAAACATTGTTGGTTGCCGATGCCTTAATCGGTCAGGAAGCTTGCAATGTGGCTAAAGAATTTAACGAAAAAGTCGGTGTGACCGGTTTGGTGTTGACCAGAATTGACGGTTCGTCTCGTGCCGGTGCCGCTTTGTCGATGAAAATGGTTGCCGATGTGCCGATTAAATTTTTAGGTACCGGCGAAAAAATTGATGATATAGAAGAATTTCATGCCGACCGTATAGCCGGCCGCATTTTAGGGCAGGGTGACGTGGTATCACTGGTTGAAAAAGCCATCGAAAACGTTGACCGTGCCGAAGCGGAGGAAATGGCCGGTAAAATGATGAAAGGCTCATTTGACTTAAACGATATGTTGATGCAAATGAGACAAATGCAGAAGATTGGCAGTATGGGGAGCATTATCGGTATGATTCCCGGATTGTCAAAATTTAAATCTCAGATTGAAGAATCCGGCGTGTGCGACAATCTGATGAAAAAACAGGAGGCGATTATTCTTTCAATGACAAAAGAAGAACGTTCGCATCCGAGCATTATAAAAGCTTCTCGTAAGAGAAGAATCGCACTCGGTTCCGGCGTAGAAGTTCATGATGTCAACGTTTTGCTCAAATCGTATGAGCAGATGTCGACAATGATGAAAAAAATGGGCAAATTCGGCGCGATGTCGTCGATGGCTAAAATGTTTAAAGGTAACCCGTTCGGAGGTTTTCCGGGTGGGATGAACAGAAAATTTCCGTTTTAGGAAATAAATTTTTGAAAGGAAAAAACTAAATGTCAGTACGTATCAGACTATCTCGCGGTGGTTCTAAAAAACGTCCGTATTACCATATCGTAGCTGCTGATTCCAGAGCTCCACGTGACGGTAGATATATTGAAAAATTAGGTGCATACAATCCGTTGTTGCCTCAAGATAACGAAAACAGACTTGTTTTGGATCAGGAAAAAGTTTCTGCTTGGTTGTCTAAAGGTGCTCAGCCGACCGAAAGATTACAAAAAATGTTTTCTACTTTAGGTTTGTGCGCTGCTCCGAAAACTCGTGAACAGCCGAAAAAATCTGCGCCTAAAGAAAAAGCTGTTGAAAGAATGAAGGCTAAACAAGAAGCTGCTGCCGCTGCTGCAGCTGCAAGCTCTGAAGCTTCTGCTGAATAATTTTCGACAAGATAAAAATTAAGAGTTATTTTGAGCCTGAAAGTGTAGGACTTTGAAAATGGAAAAAAAGGTTTGTCTCGGAAAAATCGTTGCCGCTCACGGAATTAGAGGTGAAGTCAAATTCAGTTGCTATACGCGACTGCCGTTTGCCGCCGGAAAATTCGGTGCGGTTGAAACCGAAGACGGCTCGAAGAAATTTCAAATCAAAGTTGTTGGAAAGGCTTCATCAAACGTTCGCATACAAATCAAAGATGTTACGGACCGTAATACCGCCGAGGCGTTGGTCGGTACCGAATTTTATGTAGATAGAGACGTTTTTCCCGATCTTCCGGATGAGGAATTTTATCAAATGGATATTGTCGGTTTGAAAGTTTGTCTTAAAGAAAAGGATAACGTTATCGGTGAAGTCATCGGATTTTATAACTTTGGTGCCGGAGATATTATCGAAATTAAAATTTCCGGTCAGAAAGCAACCGAAATGTTGCCGTTTACCAAAGCTTATGTGCCGACCATAAATATTGACGAAGGCTATATCATTGTCACATCTGCAACGATGATTTTTGCAAAAGATGATGAGGCATAAAATGGTGCTGAAAGCTAAAATTTTAACCATATTTCCGGAAATATTCCCGGGTTTTTTGGGGTATTCGTTAACCGGAAGAGCGTTAAAAGAGGGGCTGTGGCAGCTTGAAACCGTTAACATTCGCGATTATGCTTTTGATAAGCACGGCTCGGTGGATGATACGCCGTGCGGCGGCGGTGCCGGTATGATTATGCGTCCCGATGTGTTGGGAAACGCGATCGAGCATAATTATGAGGGCGGTAAAATCATTTATATGAGCCCGAAAGGTAAGCCTCTGACACAAGCAAAAGTCAAAGAGTTAAGCAAGCTGGAGAACTTAACCGTAATATGCGGCCGGTTTGAAGGTATTGATGAACGCGTGATTGAAGAATACGATATTGAGGAAATCAGTATCGGCGATTACGTTTTAACCGGCGGTGAGCAGGCAGCAATGATTATGTTAGATGCGGTTGTACGGCTTTTGCCGGGGGTTCTCGGCAATGCGGCCTCAACCGAAAATGAAAGCTTCGAAGATAATTTGTTGGAATATCCGCAATACACACGTCCGATAAGTTGGAAAGGAAGAGAAGTTCCTGAAATCTTAATGAGCGGACATCATGAGAATATTGCCAAATGGCAAAAACAGCAGGCTCTTCAAATAACGAAAGAACGTCGCCCCGATTTATTGGAAAAAATACTTGATTCCAAATAAATTATGGTGTATAGGAATAACAAATTAATTAAAAGGTTAAAAAAATGAACATTATCGAAAATATTGAAAAAGAGCAAATGGAAAAGCTCTTGGAAGGCAAAAATCTTCCGATCTTTAAGCCGGGTGACACTTTGCGTGTTCATACCAAAGTTAAAGAAGGCGACAGAGAACGTATTCAAATTTATGAAGGCGTTTGTATTGCTCGTAAGAATGACGGTTTAAACTCTTCTTTCACAGTTAGAAAAATTTCTTTCGGTGAAGGTGTTGAACGTGTATTCCCGTTGTATTCTCCGAACGTAGCAAAAATCGAAGTATCTCGTGTCGGTAAAGTTCGCCGTGCGAAATTATACTTCTTGCGCGCTTTGCGTGGTCGTTCTGCCCGTATTGCCGACGATTTGTCGGTATCGGTTAAAGACGTTAACGCCGGTATCAAGAAATAATCATTTGTTTCTTTATAACAAAAAAGCCTCGGAAATTTCCGAGGCTTTTTTGTTAAGCATGTCATAAGAACCATAAAAAAGGAAACTTCCGGTCGGAAGCTTCCTTTTTTGTCAGTAACAGGCATCAGGCCTTGACTTTTTTGCCGATTTCGTCGGCCAGCCACTGGTAGATTCCTTGCATTGCATCATTTCCATAGGCGGCAAGGTCTTCGGGATGGAATTGAACGCACAAAATGTGCAAATCTTCCGAACCCCATGCCTCGGGCACGCCGTCGTTGGCAAAAGCGTAGAAGTCGAGCGGCAATTGGATATCCTTGGCAGCAACATGGTTGGCTTCGGCCCACATTTCACGCTGAATGCGTATCGGGGCGACCAGCTCGCGGTGGCGTGAATTGACGAATATCTGCGTTTGATTGTTCAGAATTCGTGCCAACGGCGAGTTTGGAACAACGTCAAGACGATGAGCCTCATCCTGGTGCGTGTAGTGTTCGATCGGCGTTTCGACATCATCAAAGTTGCGGTACAGTTTGAGACCGAACTCACCGGCAATCATCTGGGCACCGGCGCAAATTCCCAAAACAGGAATCTGACGAGCTACGGCACCGCGAATGCACAGCGCATAAGCCTTACTGCGAAGTGTCGGGAACTCGATATTGGTCTGCTTGGCATCGGCATAATAACTCTCGGGAGAGTCAAATGCGCCGCCGGGCAGAACCAAGCCGTTGCATCCTTGCATTTGCAGTTCACAGTGCTGATAGGTCAGAAAACGCAACTTGACACCTGTCTTGGCGATGGCCAAGATGTAGTTCCAATCGGCTGAATAGCAATCCTTGTCGCGTCCCATCAAGAATCCGACTGTCGGCGCTTCGGGACGAGGTACGGCACAGCCGAGACGTTGATAGTCTTTCGGAGCCAGAGACAGCATCGGAACATCAAGGTCTTCAACACACTTTTCAATCACGGCATCAGAAATGCAGAAAGCCTTAATCAGAGGCTTGTACTCAACATAATAATGCTTCATAGACAATGAAATTTAATTAATGTGTATAATAAATATAAGATTAAGTGTAATTAAAGTATTATATTTCATAGAATTTGTCAATATTTTTTCTAAAAATCAGGAGATAAAAAAAATGACTATACCTCTCGGATATAGTCATTAAACGAATAACCGTAAGATTTATTATTTCGCTGCCTTAATCAATTCATCGACAAACTGCGGCAGCGTTGTTCCGGCCGGTCCGTAAATATGCTTATCAAACAGGTAGTTATTGGAGGTTGTTTCCATATTGAATTCGAAAGTATCGGCACCGTACGCCTTGGCAATTTGCACAAAGCCGGCTGCCGGATAAATAACGCCCGATGTACCGACGGATATAAATAAATCACATTTGCTCAGCAAACGGTCAACCACATCCATATACAGCAAACTCTCACCAAAAAAGACGATATTCGGTTTCAGCATGGCGGTTGTACCGCATTTAGGGCAACTGTCCTCCGAAGTTATATCGCCCCATGTTTCAAAAACGTGGCCGCAGTGCATGCAAACAATCTGGTTAATTTGCCCGTGAATGTGGTAAACATTGTTATTTCCGGCTTTTTCATGCAAAGTATCGACATTTTGAGTGACAACGCTGATATTGTCGGCCGGATACTCTTTTTGAAGCTTGGTGATGGCTAAGTGAGCCGGATTAGGCTTGGCTGCAAATAATTCCGGCCGCATATCGTTATAAAACTGGTGCACAAAATCCTGATTGCGATAATAGGCTTCAATGGTGGCAACATCTTCAACGCGATGATTGTTCCATAAACCGTTTTCGCTTCTGAATGTCGATAAACCGGATTCGGCCGAAATACCGGCGCCGGTTAAGATAAAAATGTTTTTATAAAGACGTGTCATTTTTTAATCTCGGCAAATAATTCTTGATTGGAAGTGTGTTTCCAGTCGGCTTTTTCCATATTGGCAATGTATTGATCTCGATGATCATAAACCAAATCGACAGAGGCAACCAAATCATTGACAACATCTTCATCTTTCAAGATTTCGGCAAAACCTTGTTGGCGGAATGACTGAGCATTTAAGGATTGCTCCCCGCGGCTGGCCGTTCCCGGCAGCGGAACCAGTAACATAGGTTTCTTTTGGCTTAAAAGTTCAAAAATGGCGTTGGAACCCGAGCGGGAAATGACCACATCGGCAAGAGCCATTAAATCTTTAAATTCTTTATCGACAAATTCAAACGGCGCATAGCCTTCGCACTTGGCAGCCGAGGTCTGTCCTTTGCCGCAGATATGAATGATTTGATACTTATTAAGCAAAGCCTCTAAATTTTTGATAACGGCATGGTTGATACTTTTGGCACCGAGTGATCCGCCGACAAACATAATGACAGGTTTTTCTTTATTGAAAAAGCACATCGAACGTCCTTTTTCGGCGTCACCGTTATCTAATCTGTCGGATAAGACCGGACCGATATAATTGACTTTTTTAGCATCTTGAACGTATTTTTTTGTATCCGGAAAAGTTGTGAAAAACGTGTCAACAAACGGCAATGACATTTTATTGGCTAATCCCGGTGTTACATCGGATTCGTGCATAAAAATCTTCGGACAGCGGTTGAGATAGCCGGCCAAAACCACAGGAAACGACACAAATCCGCCCTTAGAAAAAATAATATCCGGTTTTTCTTTATGAATAATGCGAATGGCTTGCAAAATACCCAAAGGAACCCGCATGGCATCCTTAAAATTCTCCCACGAAAAATAGCGGCGCAGTTTGCCTGTTTCAATTGCATAATAGCGGACATCGGCAAATTTGGCGATTAGCTCACGTTCAATACCGGTTTTGGAGCCGATATAAACGACTTCCCAACCGTCTTGCAAAAAGAGGGGTATGAGACTTAAGTTTAATGTAACGTGTCCGCCGGAACCGCCTCCGGTAAAGATGATTTTTTTCATTATGATGCCCTCCGGTTAGAGTTTTCAGATGTTTCCAATAATTCGGGACCGTGATCTTCAAAGTCAACGGTAATAACTTTGTTGGCTTTAGCACCGTAATCTTTTAGTTTGGCTGCTAAAGACAAAGCATTACCTTTGCCGGTTGCAAGTTTGGCAAAGGCTTGCTCGTATGATTGTTGAGCCGTGCTGAGCGATTTTTCAACGCGCTGCATATCTTCGGTAAAATTAGCCAGTTTGTCGTAAAGCGAACCGCCGACCTCGGCAATTTTCTGTACATATTTGTTGCGGTTTTCGATTTGCCATAAATTCTCGACAACGCGTAAAATCGGCAATAAAGAAGACGGTGTTGCCAACGCGATATTCTTTTTGTAAGCATAATCAAAAAGAGTCGCATCTTCTTTAACGGCAGCGGCAAATGCACTTTCAATCGGAATAAACAGAACAACGTAATCCAAAGATTCTTCTTTGAGCAATTTCTGATATTCTTTAGCTGCCAATTCATCTATGTGTGCCTTAAGGCATTGAATATGTTTTATCAACAATTCGGCACGGAGCTGTTCATTTTGTTCATTAACATAGGATACATAATCGTTCATTGAAACTTTAGCATCAACAATGACACTGCGGTCATTCGGCAATTTGACGATAACATCGGGACGGACATTTTGATTGTTGTCATTTTTGAAGTTGACTTGTGTAAAATAATCAATATCTTTTTGCAAACCCGATATTTCGAGCAGGCGATTTAATTCCAGCTCGCCCCAGTCGCCCTGCATTTTTTTACTGCCGCGCAAGGCTTCGGTTAAGTTTTGGGCTTCGGCGCTCAAATTCTGATTAAGGCTCAATAACATTTTGAATTGTTCGTCAAAGCTGGATTTTGATTTTATGTTTTCGGTATTGGCCTTATTGACTTCTTCGCGGAAATTGCGCAACTGTTCGCGAAACGGATTAAGCAACGCCGAAAGAGTTGAAGATTGTGTTTCGTTGACCTGTTGAGATTGTAAACGCAAAACCTCATTTGATATATTACGGAATTTAACCGCCATATCATTTTGGGTTTGCTCGACAAAGCGCATTTTTTCATCGGTATATTTTTGCAAGGCAACGGCCTCGGCTTTTAATCGTGAATTTTCGGATATAAAGGCATCTTGTTGCTGATTGAGGCGATTGTTTTCGTTAAGCAGTTTTTGCAATTGCTTATTTTGCTGTGTGAGCAACATATTGTTTTTGGCATTTTTTATCATGGATGCAATCAGAAAAACCGCCAGTATACCACTTGTACATAATCCGCCGATTAAATAATATAAAGCATATCCCTGCAGCATACATACCTCCGCTTAAATTGATAAGAGGCATTATAAAACAGCAAAAAACGTTTCGCAATCATAATTTTGCAAATATGCGTGCAAAAGTTTAAATTATTCTGGATTTAAATCAAAAAAGCTTTTAGTCTTACCTTCAGAAATTATTTTATAAGGATAAAAATAATGAATAAAGTACAAAGTGATTTCTTAGAAGATATTAAAAATGAAAAAGTTTCGGTAACCGTATTTTTAATCAACGGTGTCAAGTTGCAGGGGATCGTAACGTCTCAAGACGAAGAATGTTTGTTGCTCCGTCGTGACGGTCATACCCAGCTTGTTTATAAACATGCTGTTTCGACCATCATGCCGAGCGTGGCTGTTGATATTGCAGAAGAATAGTGATAGAAATCGAGCAAAATCCTCAAATAAATGCCTGTGTGGTTTGTCCGGTTGTGTCGGGCGAAGCTTTTGCACTGTCGGAAGACAGCCGTTTGGCAGAAATTGAAGGTTTGGCACTGGCCATTAAACTCAATATTTGCCATAAAGAAGTTGTGCGCCTGCGTGAAGTGAAGCCGGCAATGTTTTTCAGCCGCGGTTTTATCGAACGGATTAAACCTGTTATCAATGATGATAAAATTGAATTAATGGTGGTGGACGGCCGTTTGTCGCCGATTCAGCAGCGTAATTTGGAACGCGAACTCAAAATTAAAGTCATCGATCGAACCGCCTTGATTTTGGAAATCTTCGGTGAACGTGCTCAAACCAAAGAGGGAGCTTTGCAGGTTGAACTGGCGCATTTGACTTACCAGCGTTCTCGTTTGGTACGCAGCTGGACTCACTTGGAGCGTCAGCGCGGCGGTGCCGGTTTTTTGGGCGGCCCGGGCGAAACACAAATCGAGCTTGATCGTCGTATTATTGACGATAAAATCATTCGCATTAAAAAAGATTTGGAAAAAGTCAAAAAAACGCGCGATATTCAACGCGGTGCACGGCGTAAAGTGCCGTATCCGGTGGTGGCTCTGGTCGGCTATACCAATGCAGGTAAATCAACGTTGTTTAACTATTTGACAGACAGTGCGGTTATGGCTGCCGACATGCTGTTTGCCACGCTTGATCCGACTATGCGAAAAGTCAACTTACCAAATGGAACGGAAGTCATTTTGTCAGATACGGTCGGCTTTATTTCGGATTTGCCGCACGAATTGATTATGGCATTTCGTGCGACCTTAGAAGAAGTATTGAGTGCCGATATTATTTTGCATGTGCGCGATATTGCCAATCCGGATACCAAAGCGCAAAAAGAAGATGTATTAAATGTGTTGGAAAGTTTGGGATTAAAAGAAATTAAATATGCCGAGAATTATATTGAAGTGCTGAATAAAGCCGATTTATTATCTAAAGAAGATTATGGCTCTTGGCAAAACAAAACGGCAAATTCGGCATCAAAAGTTTTGGTGTCGGCGTTAACGGGGCAGGGCAAAGAAAAATTACTCGAGCTAATTGAGCAAAAACTCTCAGTGGCATATACGCATTATCAAATAACTTTACCGATTGCCGAAGGACGGCTTTCAGCATGGCTGTATCAAAACAGTCAGGTCGATAAGATTGAAAATCAGGAAAATCAGAATACTTATACTGTCAGTATCAGTCAGGAAAATTTGGCACGCTTTGCTAAAATGACTGAGCATAATGATTTGATCAGTATAAGGAAACAAAAATGATTAAAAAAACAATCGGACTGCTGAGTATTTGCCTTTTGTGCGGCTGTATGCGTTTGGGAACGCAAAATTCGCTGTATCAGCAAAAAATAGATAAGTGGATCGGGCGAAGTTCGGCGGATTTGTACGCCGTGTGGGGAATGCCGATGCAAACGACACAATTTGATGCCGATACTATATTGGCGACGTATTATCAATCCGAAAGTCAGCCGATAGACAATGTTTTTGAACCGTATGAAAGTGAAATGAGTTATGATGCCATGGCTGTTCCGGATTACGGTTTACCGCCGGCGCCGCCGTTGTTTTATTGCAAAACAACGTTCGTAATTCGCAATGGTATTATCACCGACGCAAATTTTAACGGTGATGATTGTTACTGATTTTGCTTGATTTGTATTTTATGCAGTGTTATAATGTCAACACAGAATGAAAGGAGCTTTAATATGTCAACGGGTACAATCATCATCTGCGGCATAATATTTGCTATAGTGTTCCTTGCTTGGCAATATGTCTAACTTTTAAACAGCATTATTTTGCACGGTGGTTTTGTGTGCAAAAAGGCATATGCTTTCTAAATCTCATAAAAGATTAATTGACAGAAATAAGGATATATTCTATAATATCTCTATATAGTTGCGTTTATATGTTTTGTTAAACGTGACGGTTCGGCGTGATTGTCGCGCAGATGATGAGGAAACGCTGCAAAACAGCAGAAGATAAAAGAAAAGAGTATCTGAGAGATGAAAAATGGACTACGAACAAATCAGAAATGATATAGAACAAATTTCAAAAGAAGTAGGTGTTGCTGTTATCGCATATGATGATATCCATAATGACACAATAAACAATGAATTTCATTATGACTTTGAACGTGTTATCAACGAAGTGAGCAGGACTCAGGGAATTTCTTATGAAGAAGCAGAAGCAATTCTGGTTAAAGATAACGTTCTCAAACCTTTACCAGGAGGAGAATATGAGGTCGATGTGGGAACTTCTACCAGATATGGAGGTGGCTTAAATTACGGAGATGTATTCTTTTCGTCTTCTTCAAAAGATTATCATACCACTTTGCATGAGTTGGCGCATTCTTTGCAATCTGAATTCGGTATGTTTGCAGAGGAAAAAATTGATAAATTATATGATAATGCTAAGACAGGATTACGTGAAGATGAGTATGACGATAAATTATTGGATAGGGGTAATTATAATTTGTTCTTGAATGAGCAACATGCAGATTGTTTCGGTTCGGCTGTTCTGTTGTTAAGAGCAGAGAGTGCAGTTGATTTTTACAAACAAACGTTGGATGCCAAAAATATGGCTGATGCGAGTATTATATCAGGCGCATTATCTTTTGGCGAAACTAACTTTGGAGCAGATGAAAACAGTAGCAAGTTTTATGCAAACAGACCGGTAATATATGCTCTTATCAAAGAAATTAAAAACATAAGAAAAGAAGGTAGAAGAGAGGAGTATTTTAACGAAAACGGCACAATCAATGCCGAAAAGATTGCGAAATTATGCGAAAATATCGTTATGGAAAATACATATTCACCGCGAACGCTTAAGGCTTTCTTTGATTATAATATAACGGACGGTCATTCCGAGGCGGAACACGGGTGGCGCAGAGATGTTTTGAAGTCGATGACCAAAGTCCCGAGAATTATTGTTTCTTCCGTTAAAGATATCGGAAAGGCTGCTTCATCGGTCAGAACAATGGTAAATCATAGTAAATTACGCAAACAGCAAGTCAGGAAAATGGAACAAGTAGCCTCAAAAAAAGTTCCATGTAGCGATCCTGAATTATCTGCGTTAAAAGAATATGAAAGGATAAGACTAAAACTTGATATTCTTGATATGAAGATGCCTACGGAATATATGAGTATTAAAATAAATGAAATCTTGCCCACTATGATGAAACACCAAATGTTGCCGAATTTGGTAGATATGAAGGTTGAAAGTATCAGTAGCGGTAATCCTATCTCTCGTTTAATGCTGAAACATGATGCAAAAAATACTATCAATGAAATCAGTAAGATATTGGCAGAAAATAAAAATAATCCGTATTTTGCAAAACTGATTAATTCTGAAGTGCCTGCAGATAAATTACAATCGATGATGCGAAATAAACAGAAAAATCCGGGTGCGAATGTTATTGATGAAGCTCGATTAGAACCAAGAAAAGATACAGGAGGGGTAGCTACATATCCCGTAAAAAGTGTTATTAATTCAATTGAGGCATTTTCTGATAAGTATAATTTGGAACCAGCAGTCAAAGCGGAGCTTCTGACTATGGTTGTAACAAATTCACAGAGAGCAAATTATGCTGTTTCGCAGAAAAAAATAGCAGAAAAAGTTGATGTTCCCAGCGGCTTTTTAGGAATGAATAAAAGAAAATTTAAAAAAGAATTAAAAGAGATAATGGGGCAAATCGGTAGTGTGCATTATTATAATCAAGATAATCCAGCATACAATTCTATTAAAGATGAGTTAAAAAAAGTTCCGACAAATGAGTTCCAAGATAAAATTACGAAAATGCATGAGGAAGAACTTGAAAAACGCGCAAGAAAAGCACAAGAACATGATTCTGGTGAGGAGAGCATAACGCAAGAGATTTCTCCAACTAAGCAAACTCAGCAAGAACAGGTTGACGTTAAACAGGAACAACCTAAAGCCAAACAACAATCTCAGGAAACAGCAAAGCAACCTGAAAAAACGGCTCAGCAGGCGCAACCGATGGCTCAAACGGCAATAATGCAACAGCCGGTTCAGCAATCACAACCGATGATGCAACAGCCTATGCAACAGACACCGCAAGCGATGCCGCAACCTATGCAGCAGACACAACAAGATAATAAGCCGCAGGTATTCCAATATACGCCTTATACAATGCCGCATATTATTCAAGAACAACCACAGCCTCAACCTCAACCGCAGGTTCAACAACCGACTGTGGATGTCGTTCAACCGCAAATTCAGCAACCGATGATGCAATCGGCTCAGCAAACGATGCCGCAACCGCAGGTTCAACAACCGACGGTGGAAACTGTTCAGCCGCAGATTCAACAACCGACAATCAGTAACGAACAATCGGCGCAATATGATCAGTTTGTGGCAACGAACGCCGATGCTAAATTACGGGCGGCCTGTTCGGATATGATGAACAGAGAACCGGAAAAATATACGAAAATCGTCAGTGATTGGACCGCCCAATATAACGCCGATCCGTTGCATCCGGAAAATGCCGTTAATAATGTTCTGGCGACCTATAAACAAGATTTAATGCCGTATGTTGAATCGGCGATAAAAAGGGAAAAAACTCAAACACTGTCGCAAACGCAATCGTTGCAAGGACAAACCTACGATACGATGTCAAAAGGCGATAAATACAACTTTGTAAAAGCTTTGCGTCAGGGTGATAATTTGATTTCGGGAGAGGGCTTCAAAGCCGCAACGGCTCGTGCGCCGACTAATCCGCAACAAACCAAAAATTTTGCAAGGCAGACAATGCTGTACAATCAGCAGAGCGGTTATGTCAGATAATAGTTTGCAAAAATAATAAAAAAACCTGTTGACTCTCTTTAATTTTATGATATTATCCGCCACAGCTAAGACCAAATGTGTATGCATTTGGCCGTTAGTTTTGTGTAAATTTAATAACTTAAGGAAAATGTGATGCCTACAATTAATCAGTTAATTCGTAAATCACGAACACCAAAAGTGAAGAGAAACAAAGTTCCAGCTTTGAAATCTTGTCCACAAAAACGCGGTGTTTGTACAAGGGTTTATACAACAACCCCTAAAAAACCAAACTCAGCTTTGCGTAAAGTGGCACGTATTCGTTTGACAAACGGCTTTGAAGTAATCAGCTATATCCCTGGTGAAGGTCACAATCTTCAAGAACACTCAGTGGTGCTGATTAGAGGAGGCCGTGTAAAAGACTTGCCGGGTGTTCGTTATCATATCATTCGTGGTACCCTCGATACACAGGGTGTTTCTAAACGTCGTCAACGCCGTTCTTTATACGGTGCTAAGAGACCTAAATAGGAGATATAATAATGTCACGTCGTCATAGTGCTGAAAAAAGAATAGTTCTGCCTGATGCTAAATACGGCAATAAGGTAGTCGCAAAGTTTATTAACAACGTTATGGAAGATGGTAAAAAAGCCGTTGCCGAAAAAATCGTTTATTCGGCTTTCGATATTATCTCCGCTAAAACAAAACAAGATGCATTGGAAGTATTCACAACCGCTTTGGAAAACGTTAAGCCGGTTGTTGAAGTTCGTTCTCGCCGTGTAGGCGGTGCAACATACCAAGTTCCGTGCGAAGTTAGACCTGAACGTCGTCAGGCTTTGGCTATCCGTTGGATTTTGGCCGCTGCCAACAAACGTTCGGAAACGACCGCTACGGAAAAAGTTGCCAACGAATTGTTAGATGCATATGCTAATAAAGGTGCTGCCGTTAAGAAGCGCGAAGATACGCATAGAATGGCAGAAGCCAATAAGGCATTCTCTCACTACAAGTTCTAATCAAGGAGAGAAAAGACAATGCCTAGAACACATAAATTGGAACTCTACAGAAACATCGGTATCATGGCTCATATTGATGCCGGTAAAACAACGACTACGGAACGTATTTTGTTCTATACGGGTGTTAATCACAAAATCGGTGAAGTTCATGATGGTGCTGCCACCATGGACTGGATGGAACAGGAACAAGAACGCGGTATTACCATTACGTCTGCCGCAACAACTTGTTACTGGAACGGTTACCGTATTAACATCATCGATACGCCGGGACACGTTGACTTCACTGCTGAAGTTGAACGTTCACTCCGCGTATTAGATGGTGCTATTACCGTATTCGATTCGGTTGCCGGTGTTGAGCCGCAATCTGAAACAGTTTGGAGACAAGCTGATAAATATAATGTTCCGAGAATTTGTTTCTGCAACAAAATGGATCGTATCGGCGCCAACTTCTATCGTTGCTTAGATATGATTGTTGACCGCTTGGGCGCTCGCCCGATGGCAATGCAATTGCCGCTCGGTGCCGAAGCTGATTTCCGCGGTGTTGTTGATTTGTTGAAAATGAAAGCTGTTGTTTATACCGGTGATACGGCAGATTCTCCGATTGAAATTCAGGAAATTCCGGCTGACTTGAAAGACAAAGCCGAAGAATATCACAATCAATTGGTTGAAATGGCCGTAGAACAAGATGAACAAGCTATGGAAGACTACTTGGAAGGTAAAGAAATTCCTCTGGAAACCTTGAAAAAGTGTATCCGTAAAGGTACATTGGCACAAGATTTCGTTCCGGTATTCTGCGGTACCGCTTTCAAAAACAAAGGTGTTCAATTACTTTTGGATGCTGTCGTAGATTACTTGCCGTCTCCTTTGGATATTCCGGCCATTAAAGGTGTAAATCCGGATACCGAAGCTGAAGATGAAAGACATCCGACAGATAAAGAACCTTTAGCCGCTTTGGCATTCAAAATCATGAATGACCCGTTCGTCGGTTCTTTAACATTTATTCGTATTTATTCCGGTGTAATGACTGCCGGTTCTTACGTTTACAACTCGGTTAAAGATAAAAAAGAACGTATCGGCCGTATGCTTTTGATGCATGCCAACAAACGTGATGATATCAAAGAAGCTTATGCCGGTGATATCGTTGCTTTGGCAGGTTTGAAAGATACAACAACAGGTGATACCCTTTGTGATGAAGCTCATCCGATTGTTTTGGAAAACATGGTATTCCCTGAGCCGGTTATTCAATTGGCCGTTGAACCGAAGACTAAAGCCGATGTTGAAAAAATGGGCTTGGCTTTGGGCAGACTTGCTATGGAAGATCCGTCGTTCAAAGTTACTTCTGATCCGGACAGCGGTCAGACAATTATTGCCGGTATGGGCGAATTGCACCTCGACATTATTGTTGATCGTTTGAAGAGAGAATTCAAAGTAGAAGCTAACGTCGGTGATCCGCAAGTTGCTTATCGTGAAACAATCACAAAACCATGTGATATCGAATATACGCACAAAAAGCAATCAGGCGGTGCCGGTCAGTTCGCTAAAGTTAAAATTAAGTTCGAACCGACCGAAGATCATACCGGTTTTGAATTCTTGAATACGGTTGTCGGCGGTAACGTTCCGAAGGAATATATTCCGGGTGTTGAAAAAGGTTTGCGCACCGCTATGGATACAGGTGTAATCGCCGGTTATCCGGTAACAGGCGTTAAAGCAACCCTTTATGATGGTGCTTACCACGAAGTAGACTCTAACGTTATGTGCTTCGAAATTGCCGCTCGTGCCGCCTTCCGTGAAGGTATGGCTCAAGCAGCGCCGAAACTTTTGGAACCGATTATGAAAGTTGAAGTTGTTACCCCTGAAGAATATATGGGTGACATTATCGGTGACTTAAACTCACGTCGTGGTTTGGTCAACGGTATGGATCAACGCGGTAATGCCCGTGTGGTAGATGCGTTTGTCCCGCTTTCTTGTATGTTCGGTTACGTAAATACATTACGCTCACTTTCTCAGGGTCGTGCTCAGTATACGATGATTTTTGATCACTATGCCGAAGTTCCGAGAGAAGTGGCTGAAACCATCAAAGCTAAATCAGCTTAGATATATGTTAAAGACGTCCGTCGGGGCGGTATGCCAATCGTCCTGACGGAAAATATAAATTAATTTATTTGGAGAAAATAAACATGGCAAAAGAAAAATTTGAGCGGACGAAACCGCACTGCAACATTGGTACGATTGGTCACGTAGACCACGGTAAAACCACATTGACGGCAGCTATTACCAAAGTATTGGCTGAAGAAGGTGGTGCAAGCTTTACAGCATATGACCAAATTGATAAAGCTCCTGAAGAAAGAGCTCGCGGTATTACCATTTCTACAGCACACGTAGAATATGAAACAAAGAACCGCCACTATGCACACGTAGACTGTCCGGGCCACGCCGACTATGTTAAAAACATGATTACCGGTGCTGCTCAGATGGATGGTGCAATTTTGGTTGTTTCCGCAGCTGACGGTCCGATGCCGCAAACTCGTGAACACATCTTGCTTGCTCGTCAAGTAGGCGTACCGGCAATCGTTGTATACATGAACAAAGTAGACCAAGTAGATGATCCGGAATTGTTGGAATTGGTAGAAATGGAAATTCGTGACTTGTTGTCATCTTACGGTTTCCCTGGCGATGAAATTCCAATCGTAAAAGGTTCTGCATTGGCCGTATTGGAAGACGGCGATAAGAAAATCGGCCATGATTCAATCATTGAATTAATGGAAGCTGTAGACTCTTACATTCCGGAACCGACACGTCCGTTAGATCAACCGTTCTTGATGCCGATTGAAGATGTGTTCTCCATTTCGGGTCGTGGTACAGTTGTTACCGGCCGTGTAGAACGCGGTGTATTGCATGTAGGTGATGAAATCGAAATCGTTGGTATTCGTCCGACAGCCAAAACCACATGTACGGGTATTGAAATGTTCCGTAAATTGTTGGATGAAGGCGAAGCCGGCGATAACATCGGTGTATTGTTGCGCGGTACCAAACGTGAAGAAGTTGAACGTGGTCAAGTATTGGCTGCTCCGGGTTCTATCACGCCGCACACAGACTTCACCAGCGAATGCTATATTTTGACGAAAGAAGAGGGTGGTCGTCATACGCCGTTCTTCTCTAACTATCGTCCGCAATTCTATTTCCGTACAACCGATGTAACCGGTACAATCGCATTACCGGAAGGCACGGAAATGGTAATGCCTGGTGATAATGTAACCATCACCGTACAATTGTTACACCCGATCGCAATGAGCGAAGGTTTACGTTTCGCTATTCGTGAAGGTGGTAGAACAGTTGGTGCCGGCGTTGTTTCCAAGATTTTAAAGTAATTTAGGAAATCGCGCTTAGCGTATAACTACTTGAAAGTCCTTTAGCTTATGTACTGCTTTGTACACTGCGCTAAAGGACTTTCTGCGTATTTAAACGTTAATCGCAATTTTTCTTGTTG
>JAGBLF010000001.1 GCA_017635595.1 Alphaproteobacteria bacterium | reverse complement strand
TGTTTCCAAGATTTTAAAGTAATTTAGGAAATCGCGCTTAGCGTATAACTACTTGAAAGTCCTTTAGCTTATGTACTGCTTTGTACACTGCGCTAAAGGACTTTCTGCGTATTTAAACGTTAATCGCAATTTTTCTTGTTGCGGGTACTACTTTGTACACCGCGGGAAAAAGCCTTTTTCTATTAGCACCGTTCTCCAAGTTTTTTTGTGTTGTGGGGGCATTTGTACACCGCGCAAGAGAGGTTTCTTCGTATTAAGCTCTTTAATCAACTTTTTCCCTTATGTACTGCTTTGTACGCTGCGCTAAAGGACTTTCTGCATATTTAAACGTTAATCGCAATTTTTCTTGTTACGGGGTACTACTTTGTACACTGCGCAAGGGAGTTTTCTTCGTATTTAAACATCAAAAGAGTCATTCTTGTGCCGTAGGCACGAGAATCCCGGCAAAAAAGAGTCATCTTTGAGCGATAGCTCGAAGATCCCGGCAACTTAATGATTCAGCCGAGATCCTCGCATTCGCAAGGATGACAGTAAAAAATAAAAGTGCAAGGATGACAGGGAAAGATAACAAGCCCAAGAGTGACAGTAAAAAATAAAAACAGCATCAGAGAGAGGTGTAAAGCTTACTGACGAGCCGGTTATAATTTTTCGGAACATTGTACCGGTTTGTACATTTCCTCTGAATTTAAAAATGTTATGCCGAGAAAAGCTTTTAGGCTCAACTCGGCATAAATACGATAAAATCTGTTATACATTCAAAGAAAAAAGTGCAGCCCTGCGGGCATGAATGAGAGTGGTATCAAAAACTTTACACGAAGGCAAATCTTCTTGCTTAAGCAAAAGTCCGATTTCCGTACATCCGAGAATAATGCCTTGAATATCATTTTTTTGTTGAATATTCAAGCACAGATCAATCAGCTTTTTACGGGAAACGTCTGAGATAATCCCTCTACACAGCTCGTCGTAAATGATACTGTTGACAAAAGCAACACCTTTTTCATCGGGGATAACGACTTCAATACCGGCTTCAAGCAGCTTTTGCTTGTAGAAATCCTGCTGCATGGTGTATTTGGTGCCGAGCAGAAGAACTTTCGATACTCTTTCGGCTTTCAGTACGCTGCCGGTAGCTTCGGCAATGTGTAACAGCGGAATATCAACACAGTTGGCAACTTGGTTAGCAACCTTGTGCATTGTGTTTGTACAAATCACGATGAAATCTGCACCGGCCTGTTCCAGTCGGTAAGCTGCTCTCCCCAAAATAGAGGCGCATTCGGACCATTTTCCTTCGGATTGGAAACGTTCAATTTCGGCAAAATCGACGCTGTAAAGCAAAATTTTTGCCGAATGCAAACCGCCGAGCCTGTCTTTGACAGTCTCATTGATAACTTGGTAGTATGTAACCGTAGATTCCCAGCTCATACCGCCAATTAAACCGATTGTTTTCAATTTCTTTTCCATATACATGATAATTAGTGAATAAAAAAATATCTCTATAATTAAGTAAGTTCATTTAGTATATAAGAAAATGAGATTTAGTCAAGTAAAACGACATATAAAAAAGCTACATATAAGTTATCCGTCGAAGATATAAAACTTCGGCGGATAGCAAGTAAACATAGTCGATTAATCGCGGACTTTTTTCCTTGTAATGATGATATCATCATACGCAATTTTGTTATGCTCCTTCATTAATTCGGCAGCTTTACAACTCCAAATATGGCCGGCATCGGTCATATTCCAAACCAGATTAGGGTGGCTATCTTCAATGACGGCTTGCTCGATTTCAAACGGAAGCTTGTTGTTAAAGTGCCGCAATACGGCACGAGAGTAGGCATTTGCTAAATTTCCGTAGCCACCGATGTACTTCAAGTACTTGGGATAAAGGTGAACATAGGGTGCAATACGCGCAAAATTGGCATTATACTCCGGGTGCACCAAATCCGTATGATAAATGTTCCACACAATAACGTCCTTGCTGTAAGGAGCGTTAAGACGCGCTATAAAGCGTTTGATAAATTTGGATAAGTTCATAATTGTATAATTTTAGTGAATAAATAGTTGGCAGAATTGTAAAAAATCAAGCGACATACTATAAGGTTTGTAAAGTAATGTCAATACCAAACACTTGGCGAAATATGGTTTTAAAAACACAAATACCGCTTCAGAGAATGCTCTGAGGCGGTATTGTAGTCATTTTTTGACGGTTACTTTCCGCGAGCTGAAAGGTAATCCAGCACGTCTTGAACGGTTTTCATGTCTTCATCTTGGTCTGTGATTGAACAGTTGAACTCTTTTTCAATATTCTGCCACAGTTCAATCATGCCCAAGCTGTCGGCACCGAGGTCCATCAGAAAGTTGCTGGCCGGCTGGATGGTATTGGCATTGATGTTCAGCGTTTTGGCAATGATAAGGCTCAAGGTCGCAAAAAGGCGCTGTTTATTTTCATCCTGAAAATAAACCTTTGCCTCACAGATTTGAGCCGGCTTATCATGGACTCGTGTGCCATTGATGAAGACCGGAAGGTCAAACGGATTGATGGTTTCATTTTCGATCCATCTTTCCACAACCTGTTGAGGGGTAAGACCTAACTCTTTAATGTGTTGGTCCAAGATTCTGAATTTTTCCATAATTGTGTGATTAATAAATTAATAAAATTATATGCGATTGGTCGGTATTATATGAAATGTAAAAAATTTTGTCAATAGTAAAAATTTTTTTGTGATGTGTAATTGATATAAACCTATCAAACGTAAGCAATTTAAAAACAAAATTCCCCGTTACAACATTCAAGTTTAACGGGGAATAAAAACATTTTTTTTACTTGTTGGCCGCAATTATTCATCTTTGATACCGACAACGCCGAGTACGAAAAAGATTGCCGTGCACAAATAAATAATCGGTAATGTGAACATCAGCCAGAAAAATTCGGCACTGAAAATTTGTTCTAGCGAAGGATAGCAACAGAAAGCCGTAACGCAATTGGTAATGTACATAACCAAAAGACAGATAAAGGCTATATCCGTATAACGCATCCAAACCTTTTCCGACGGAAGTTTCCTACCCATCAAACAGAGGATAACAAAACAAACTCCGACACCGCAATTGCCGATGACAAAAGTAAGTTTAGTCGGTTCTTGTATGAACATCAGCAGATAAGCAGCCCAAGCTAAAAACATGCATGTCGCGAAAAAGTACTCGCGAAAGCTCATTTCTTTCAAATAAGAGATAAACTTCATAATAAGAATGTTAAGAAATTAATAATTATTGTGATTTATAATAGAATAAAATTGTTTGACAAAAAAGTCAACCCAAAACATTACTTGAAGCAAAGGTTGCAGTGAATTTAATAACAAGAACGGAAATATTTAATAAGGATACTTAAATGGCTAAATCTCAATCTATTATTTCAACCCTGTTATCAGCCTTAAAAGGAACAAAGAATGATGACAATATCCAAGAAAACAAAATTTTGATAGCGTATTATTCGTTGTCGGGGAATACCAGGTCTATTGCCAGAAATATTCAAAGGGCAACAGGAGGCGACTTGTTCCGTATTGAAACAACACACAAATATCCGGATGATTTTAATGATCTGGTGGCACAGGTTAAAGAAGAAATAGAAAGCGGATTTCGTCCGAAATTGATAAGCAGAGTTGTTAATTTTGATGAATATGATACGATTTTTATCGGGTCTCCTAACTGGTGGGGTACAATTACACCGGCAGTCAGTTCTTTTCTTGCCGACTATAATTTTAACGGTAAAAAGGTTATTCCGTTTATTACACACGGCAAAGTAGGAGCTCAAAATACCATTCGAGATATGACGGCACAATGCAAAGGTGCATTTGTTTTACAAAACGGATGGGTAGGCGAAGGCAGTGATACTGATGGTTTCGATGCCTGGATTGAATCAATAAACTATTAAAGCGTACTGACTACCTGAAAAAGCTTGAGAAGGTACTTCTCAAGCTTTTTTGGTATTGCTGTGTTTGCGTTCATCGTAAAATTTATTGAGTTTTGTTATAAGGCGCGATCGTTTTAAGCGACTTAAATGGTCGATATACAAAACACCGTCCAAATGGTCAATCTCGTGCTGTAAGATGATGGCAAGCAAGTCATCGGCCAACAATTCCTGTTCTTTACCATTGTAATCGGTATAATGCACACGCACTTTTTCATGACGTTCAACTTCGGCACGTTGATCCGGTAATGACAGGCAACCTTCGTTGAATAATACCATTTCGTCGGAACGCCAAATAATTTCCGGATTGATAAGGTGCATCGGCCGGCGAACGCTTAAATCTTCATCGCTCGGATTCGGATCTACCACGATAATTCGTTTAGATACACCGACTTGCGGTGCGGCCAGTCCGCAACCTTTATCGACATACATAGTTTCCAGCATATCATCCAAAAAGCGGCGCAACTCGTCATCAACTTTGTTGACGCGCTCGCATTTTTGCCGCAAAACTTCGCTCGGATATTCGTATAACTTTAATACTGCCATATTATCCTCTCACGGCATGTGCAATCTGGTCTAAAACGGCATTAACCATTTTCGGCTCGTTTTTGCTGAAGAAAGCGTAAGCCAAATCGACATATTCCTGAATCAAGATTTTGGTGTCAACCTCAGTTGTGTTGGCCAGTTCGTATACGGCACTTAAAAGCAGAGCCTGCATAATACCGTTCATACGCTCATAAGACCATTCGCCGTGCAAAAATTGGTTCAGTGATTTTTCTAAATCTTCTTTTTTGGATTGAGCACCGCGTACCATTTTTTCAAAATATTCGGTATCAATCGGTCCGAGTTCGACAAACTTTTCATTATCTTCGCCGTTGCTGTCATCAATGGCAAAACGACCGACTTTTCCCTGAACAAAATCTTCGATAACTTCATCCACCGGAAGCTGACCGAGGGCAATCATATAATTTGCCTGAACGGCGGCCAGGCGAGCGCCTGATTTCATTTTAATTTTAGGTGAAACAAATTTTGTCATATTAATCTTCCTCCAAAGTCGGTTCAGTTGCTGCGGTCAGTTTATCAATGGTGGCCACAAAATCTTTCAAATCTTTTAAGTTACGGAAATCTTTATATACCGAAGCAAAACGTATATAAGCAATATTATCCAAGTGCGAAAGAGCTTCCATTACGCTTTCGCCGATTTGCACGGTTGTTATCTCGGTTTCACCGGAGCTTTCAAAGCGGCGTTGTAATGAGTTGACGATTTTTTCGACGCGTTCGGCAGAAATCGGACGTTTGCGTACGGCCAAGGATATGGATTTGGCCAATTTATCGCGGTCAAACAATGTTTTTTCGCCGTTGCGTTTAATGACAATCAGCTCGCGAAGCTGTACGCGCTCAAATGTGGTAAAGCGCGAACCGCATTCCGGACACTCACGACGGCGACGTACGGCGGTATCATCATCAATATTGCGCGAATCTTTTACCTGAGTTTCATCACATCCGCAGAAAGGACATTTCATTTTTCGATTCCCTGTTTTAGCAATTCTTCCGTTACCTGATACATTTTTGAAGAGTATCTGGCACCCTTTATAAGAACTGTATCATTATTTTGCAAGAGTTTATTTAATAAAAATTCGGCAACACCGTCTTTATTTTCAAAATAGTACTGCTGTTTTGAGTTAGGCAGTTGTGCCAACATATCTTTCATTTCGGGACAAACACCGATAACGATATCAATATCCGTATCGGCTAAAACTTTGCCGATATTTTGATGTTGCTCTTTTGATGTATTACCCAATTCGGCCATTTTGCCCAAAACAACGATTTTGCGCCCGTTTGTTTTGGTTTTATCTAATGATATAATAGCCAGTTTCATGGCTTCCGGCTGGCCGGAATAACTGTCATCAATCAAAGTATAAGCGCCGCCGTTCGGTAGGCGTAAATGATGATGTTTGCCGCGTCCGTCAAGTGCGCCAAAGTCTTTAATATAACCGGCGGCTTTTTCGACATCAAGTCCCAGAGCCTGTATAACCGTTAAAGCGCACCAGGCGTTATACAAGAAATGTTCACCGCTTTCTTGAGTGGTGAAATTATCTGTCGGATGAGTGTTTTTGCCGAACTTCAAAATATTTGAAGTGTGCAGGCGAGCCTGTTTTTCCAAAACATCGGCAAAGTCGGTATCTTCATTGATAATTGCCGTACCGCCGGTTTTCAAACCTTCAAAGATTTCGGCTTTGGCATAGGCAATACCTTCATAGTTATCAAAAAATTCAATATGCATCGGGTAAACATTTGTTACAACGGCAATATCCGGTCTGACTAAATTTGTCAGATAAGATATCTCCCCCTTGGAACTCATGCCCATTTCAATAACGGCATACTCGGCGCTCATATCGATTTCGCATAAGCTTTGCGGTACACCGACGGCATTATTGTGATTACCGGTTGTGGCATAGGTTTTGGCAAATTTTGCAAGTAAAAACGCGATTTCTTCTTTGGTGGTCGTTTTACCGGAACTGCCGGTTAAGCCGATAACTTTCCCTTTAAATAAACTGCGGTTATAGGCACCGATTTTACCGTAAGCTTGAAGTGTATCATCGACAATCAGCAGATTTTCGGTCGGTACGTCTTTAATCGGATGTTCGACAACCGCCAGCGGACAGCCGCCGGCAATAACATCGGCGACAAAGTCGTGTGCATCAAAGCGCTCGCCCTTCAGAGCAATAAACAATGTCTGCGGCGATATTTTACGGCTGTCGGTCGAAATTTGATTGATTTCACACGGGTTTCCCGTATATGAACAACCTAAAATCTCGGCAAGTTTTAAAGAACTTATTTTTTCCATGTTAAGTCTCGAAATATTGATTATGGTTCAATAACAAATTGCGCACATTATACCTTTTGCACTATAAAAAGCAACTGTTTTTTAGTGACTTCTATGCCCGCCTTAAGTATGTGCCGATAACTTTTTTACGCCCGGCGTTATCAAACTCAACTTCGCATGAATTGCCTGATACACTGACGATTTTGCCATAGCCGAACGTTTCGTGATAAACTCTTACGCCGATTAGTTTGTTTTTTGGCGCGCTTGCGTAGCCGTAAGTGTCTTCGGCCGGTTCGTACGAGTAATCATGCTCATCATCTTCGGTATATGATTGGTAACTCGGTTTGGTTGAAAATTTCGGCTTTTGATGGTAATTGCCGTAGCTGTTATATTTGTTTTTATTATAATAGCCGTAGCCGCTGTTTTGCCCGTTGAAGCAATTACTCATCTGGTTGGTCATGCTTAAGCAACTTGTCGGAATTTCGTTTAAAAAGCGGGAAGGGGTATTATTACGCCATTCACCGTATATGCGGCGGCAATTGGTGGTGGTGATATAGAGCTTTTGTTTGGCACGCGTTAAGGCCACATAAGCCAGACGTCGTTCTTCTTCCAACGCACCGGCACCGCTTTCTTCCAAACTCTTTTTGTGCGGAAAAAGTTCTTCTTCCCATCCCGGTAAAAAGACAACATCAAACTCCAAACCTTTGGCCGAGTGCAGTGTAATCAACATAACCTTGTTTTGATCGATATTGCTGTCATTATCCATAACCAGACTGACATGCTCCAAAAATTCCGGTAATGTCGGGTAGTTATCGGTATCGCTCATGACGTTGACGAGTTCTTTTAAGTTTTCGATACGACCCTCGGCTTCGGCCGATGTATCGTTTTTGAGCATATCCAGATAGCCGGATTCATCAATAACCTGCTCAACCAAATCAGCAGGAGACAGGGCCAAAGCCATTTTTTGCCATTCGGTAAATTTTGCCGTCAGTTCGATTAAATTGGTTCGAGCTTTACCGCTCAACGCGCCTTCATCGAGCATAAAATTGACAGCTTTATACATTGATGTTTGTCTGTTGCGCGCCGTTTGCTGCAACTTTTCGATAGTTTTGGCACCGATACCGCGAGCCGGCCTATTGATAATACGTTCAAAAGCCAAATCGTCATTGGGTTGAATAATAACGCGTAAATATGCCAAAATGTCGCGGATTTCCGCACGCTCATAGAATTTAGGCCCACCGATAACCTGATAAGGGATGGCCTCATTGATAAATTTTTCTTCAAATTCACGGGTTTGAAATGCCGTGCGCACCAAAACGGCCATATTGGCATATTGAAAGCCGCTGCGATGCAATTTTTCGATTTCATCGGCAATCCATTTGGCTTCTTCTTCACCGTTATATAAGCTTAATACTTTGATTTTTTCGTTGCCGTATTTGCCGGCAGGACTGTTTTCAGCGACACGTAGCGTTTTTCCCAAGCGTGTGGCATTATGCATAATCAATGATGAGGCAGCGTTCAATATATTGGCTGTTGAACGATAGTTACGCTCCAAACGGATGACTTCAGCATCTTCAAAATCCTGCTGAAAGCGCATAATGTTTTTAATCTCGGCACCGCGCCATGAATAGATGGATTGATCGTCATCACCGACACAGCACAAGTTGCGGTTTTTTTGCGACAAAAGACGCAAAAATAAATATTGCGTGACGTTGGTGTCTTGATACTCATCAACCATTATGTATTTGAATTTGTCTTGGTATTTTGCTAAAATGTCGGGGTTTGATTGCAGTAAAATCAGGGTGTCGAGCAAAATATCGCCGAAGTCGACGCAATTCAACTCAATTAGTCGAGCCTGATATTTGGCATAAACTCTTAATAAAATACTCGAACGATATTCCGATTGAGCCTTATCGACGGTCAGGCCTTTGTCTTTTAAGCGTGAAATGCTTTCCACAAAGCTGATCGGCGGATATTTTTTATCATCCAAACCTTCAGATTCGAGAATTTGTTTAATTAAACGTTTTTGATCATCTTCGCCTAAAATTGTGAAATTGGGGCGCAAACCGACGAGCTCGGCATGATTGCGTAAGATTTTAACGCAGATTCGGTGAAATGTTCCGAGCCAGACACTGCTCGCCATATCGCCGATTAGGTTTTGGACACGTTCCTGCATTTCTTTGGCCGCACGATTGGTAAAGGTTACCACCAGACAATTCCACGGTTGCGCTTTCATCGTGCTCAAAATGTAAGCCAGACGTGTCGTCAAAACTTTAGTTTTGCCGGTACCTGCGCCCGAAAGTACCAAAAGCGGCCCTTCGGTGTGTTCTACAGCCTGCCTTTGCTCGGGATTTAATTCATCAAGCCACGGCAACGATTGCTTTAATAAGCCTATATTATCATATATTTCGGGCGCCGTGCCGCTATTGTCTAAATCAAAAATATCATCATCTGCATTCATCATTTGTATATTTTTCTTGTATTTAACTTTTTAGCAACTTATATTTATTTATACTATTCGTTACAAAATAGAAAGTACTTTTGATTTTTACAAACAAGATTCTAAGAGGTGCACAATGTCTGAAACAAGAGATAAAATAATTAATCTGAAATTATATATGGAGCAGAATATTCTGGGACAGGAAGATCTGGTTCGCAAACTGATTATAACGCTTCTGTCCAACGGGCATATTTTGGTCGAAGGCGCACCGGGACTTGCCAAAACAAAAGCGATTAAAATTATGGCCGAATGTATTGATGCCGAATATAACCGTATCCAATTTACACCGGATTTGTTGCCGTCGGATATTACCGGCAGTGATGTGTATATAGCTTCAACCAGCCAGTTTGAGTTCAGAGCCGGTCCTGTTTTCGCAAGTCTTGTTTTAGCTGATGAAATTAACCGTGCACCGGCAAAAGTGCAAGCAGCATTGTTAGAGTCTATGGCTGAGCGTCAAATCAGTGTCGGCGGCAAACAATATAAATTACCGACATTGTTTATGGTTATGGCAACTCAAAACCCGATTGAACACGAGGGTACTTATAATTTGCCGGAAGCACAACTTGACCGTTTTCTGATGTATACCAGAATCGGTCAGCCTGATGCCGCAACCGAACATCGTATTTTACAGTTGGTGCGCAATGAAGAAAAAATACAGAACGGCGAACACGAAGAAGCACCTTGCAAATTGCGTATCAGCAATATTATGGCAGCTCGTCAGGAAGCCGCCGATATCCATATGAGCCCGGCTGTTGAAGAATATATGGTGCAACTTATTATGGCAACACGCCATCCGGAAAAATATGATGAAAGCTTAAAAAATATGATTGCATACGGTGCAAGTCCGCGTGCAACAATTGCTTTGGATAAGTGCGCAAAAATCAACGCATGGTTAAGCGGGCGCGATTTTGTGGCACCTGAAGATATTCATTCCGTTGTGTACGATGTTTTGCGTCACCGCATTATCTTAAATTTTGAAGCACAAGCCGCAGGCATGACAAGCGATGAAGTTATCACCAGATTATTAAAAGTGGTTCCGCTGCCGTAACGGAGGAATAAATGGAAATATTCGGCTCATCTCAGGAAAATACTGATACCGCAAAAGGTTTGAGCGTTACTTTTGAAGAGTTGCTTGAAGAACAAAAATATTTGCCGTATTTATCACTGAAGAACAATCGTTATACTTCAAATCACGCCGGTAATGTAAAATCGGCCTTTAAAGGTCGCGGTATGGAGTTTGAAGAAGTCAGAATGTATACATTCGGTGACGATGCCCGTGATATCGATTGGCGTGTTACCGCCCGTAAAAGAGCGCCGTATACCAAAATATTCAGTGAGGAAAAAGATCGCCAAATTACGGTATTGCTTGACTTGTCGGCCAGTATGGTTTTCGGTACGCGCAAAGAGTTAAAATCGGTAACGGCTTGCAAAATTGCGGCATTAATCGGTTGGCTTACCATAAAAAATCAGGATAGGTTCGGTATTTTAATTTATGACGGTAAAAATATGCGTTATTTCAAGCCGCAGAACAATCCCCAAGGTTTGTTGGCTGTTTTCAAAACGATATCACAGATGTCAAAAGAAGTACTGCAACAGTCGTATGACGGCGATATATCCGAGGCACTGCGTTTGCTCGAATATCATCAGAAGGGACGGGGAACTATTTTTATTTTAAGCGATTTTTACAGGTATAACAGCAGTAAGTCGGCTCAGATATCTATATTGGCCAAGCATAATCTTGTATATTGTGTCAATATTTATGATGTTTTGGAAGAAAATGCACCGCAGCAAGGCGTTTATGCCGCACAGTACGGCACGGATAAAGTTGTTTTCAGCAGTGATACCGCAGAATTTAAGGAGGAATATCATAAGCACTTTGCTCTAAATCGGGAAAAATTGAAGAAAAATTGTCAAAAGTTTTTATGTAAATATATAGAAATCAGAACAGATATCCCTGTCTATAAGCAATTAAGGTTGTCATAAAATACTTGACATAATAGGATTAGTATGATAGTTTTGCAGTTAATTATTTTGTAAAAGAAGAGGTAAAAATGGTAAAATTAAATGAAAATACGTCCTATAAAAGAGGACAGGAATTATTGGATGCCGGTCAATACGAAGAAGCTGTTGAAAAATTCTCTGAAGTTATTGCAGAAAATCCCAGAGCTTGGAAGGCCTTAAACAGCCAGGGTTTTGCGTATCAAAAAATGAGCAAATATACAGATGCGGTGGAATGTTTTGATAAAGCTCTGTCAATTAATCCGAAATCAGTGGAAGTTCTAAATAATAAAGGCGTAACGCTAAGTATGCGCGGTTTGTACAAAGAGGCGATTCTTTGCTTTGATGAGGCATTTGCCAATGACCGTACATCTTTGGAAGCCTTAAACGGTAAGGCAATTGCTTTGCAACATATGTTTTCTTATAAAGAGGCATTAGATGTGTTAGAAGAAGCTATGAAAGTGGATAATAAACATCCGCAGACGTTGCTCAGTATTGCCGTTACTTTACAAAAATTGAAACAATATGATCGATCTATTTCATTTTTCAAGAAGGTGTTGTCCGGTGATAAGTATAATACCAAAGCATGGAATGGTATCGGTGTGACTTATCAGTTGATGGGTGATAACGATTCGGCATTAAAATGTTTTACTAAAATCTTAAATATCAACAGTCAGGATTTACAGGCTTGGATCAGTATCGGCTATGTGTATCAGAAAATGTTTAAGTTTAAGGATGCCTTAAAGTGTTATAAAAAGGCTCAAGCCGTTGTCAACGGTCGTTATACGCATAAATTGTATGACGGATTGGCTTCCTGTTTAACGAAGCTTTCTGAGTTTGATCAGGCTATAGAAGTATATAAAGTTATCTACCAAAGTGAAGAAGGAAAACGTAAGTGGGATGCTCAACGTTCAATTAAATTCGTTAATAAATTGAAACGTAAGCAGGCTATTGGTGCTCTTCCGGACATTATTCCTCATGATGACGATGCTCCGCAACCGGCTGAAGAAGCAGGTGGTGAAGAATAGTAACTGAGGTATTAACTGATAAAAATTAACCGCTAGCAACGAGGACTATATGAATAAACTTTTTTCATTGCTTTTTATTGTCGCAATTGCCGCAAGTATCTATTATTTTATGATGCCGCAATCGTTTCCGAGTTCGGTAATAAATAATACGGATAAAAGCGATAAATTTTCTCATTTGATAAATTCAAAGCATAATGCGATTTTTTGGTCATCCGGCAATAACGAAATATCTCAGGACAGAGATGCTGAAATGCGTGATTTAATGCGTTATAATCACTTTGACAGAAGCTTTCTGTATATTTCTGATTTAAGTGATGATAACATAACATGCCGTAACGGTACAAATAAATGTATCGGTGTATGGATGCGAAAAAAATGTTCCAATAAATACTGTATCTATATAGCCGCTACCAAAAAGGTCTATAGAATTAATTTTAAGGACAAAGATAAGTGGTTAAAAATTTTGGAACAAAATCAGAAAAAATAATAAATGAAGCGGCTCGTGAAAACGAGCTGTTTTATTTATGATAAGGTGTCAAATATAAATTTAAGTATAGCTAAAATATTTTGGAAAATGTGATAAAATCAATTGCAATATATGAATTTTTAAATATACTTATCTCAGATGATTTTACGTAACTTTATTTTAAGGAGATCAGAATGGTAGATGAACCGGGGTTAGGCTGTAAGGTCGGTGAGAAGTGGCGTAAAAAACGCGGCTCGCTCATTATGGCTTTACACGAAATTCAAAGTGTTAAAGGGTACGTTGACTGGAAAGACGCTACGGATTTGGCTCAAACAATGGGAATACCGCTTGCGCGTATTTATGAAGTACTGACATTTTACAACTTCTTTAAGTTGGTGGCTCCGGGAAAGGCCGTGATTTCCGTTTGTACGGGTACAGCTTGCTACTTAAAAGGTAATGATAAGGTTTTAGAAAAGTTTAAATCCGAGCTTAAAATTAAAGAAGGCGAGAGTACATCGGACGGTCTTTTTCATTTACAATGCGTTCGTTGTGTCGGTTGTTGCGGTTTGGCACCGGTTTGTGTTGTTAACGGCAAAACCTATGGCCGTATGACACCGGAGCAGGTTCCGGCTATTTTAGACGAATGGCGTGAAGTATTTAAGGAGGCTTGAAACATGGTAGATATGGCTGAAATTTTGAAAAAGTTTGATATCCACGAAATTGCCCGTAAAAAACTGGAAGAAATCGAAAAATACGATTGCAGTATTTATTGTTGCCATTCAACCGGCTGTAAGTCCTCCGGCAGTGATGATTTGATTGCGTTGGCAAAACAAATTTTGGAAGAAAATAATTTAACGGATAAAGTACGGATTGTGGCAACCGGTTGTATGGGTTTGTGTGCTCAAGGACCGCTTATCAGGGTTGAAATCAAAGGTAAAAAGGATATTTTATTTAAGCATGTTAACAGTGATGTTACCCGAGCTATTATGGAAAAATGTGTTATTCCGGGACTTTCTTCCGATGGCGATGTTGTTTTGCCGGAAGAATTAAATCAACACGTTTTGTCTTTGGATATGCCGTTCTTTACCAAACAAGAAAAGGTTGTTTTGAAGAATGCCGGTCATATTGATCCGGAAGATATTGAAGAATATATGGCCAGAGGCGGTTATTTGGCTTTGGAAAAAGCTTTGAAAACCATGACACCGCAAGAGGTTGTTGAATTGATTAAAAAATCCGGACTTCGCGGTCGCGGCGGCGGTGGTTTTTCAACCGGTATGAAATGGGAATTGGCAGCCAAAGTGCCGACGGTCGATGAAAAATTCATTATTTGTAACGGTGACGAAGGTGATCCGGGCGCTTATATGGATCGTTCCATTTTGGAAGGTGATCCGCACGCCGTTATTGAAGGTATGATGATAGCCGCTTATGCCATCGGTGCAACTTCAGGTTGGTTCTATATCAGAGCCGAATATCCGTTGGCGGTTGAAAGATTGAAAAAAGCTATTCAGGAATGCCGTAAAAAACTGTTGCTCGGTAATAATATTATGGGTACGGGGTTCTCCTTTAACGTAGATATTCGTTTGGGTGCCGGTGCATTTGTTTGCGGTGAAGAAACAGCACTTATTCATTCCATTGAAGGTGCCAGAGGAACACCGCGTCCGCGTCCGCCGTATCCGACAAACAAAGGATTGTGGGAAAAACCGTCTTGCGTTAATAACGTTGAAACATTGGCAAATGTTTCTAAAATTATGCTCAAAGGAGCGGATTGGTTTGCCTCTTTCGGTACCGAAACTTCCAAAGGAACAAAAGTATTCGCCTTGACCGGTCAGGTTAAGCACTCCGGTTTGATTGAAGTGCCGATGGGTACCACCATTAGTGAAATCGTCAATGAAATCGGCGGCGGTGTTCCGGAAGGAAAAACTTTGAAAGCCGTTCAAACCGGCGGCCCGTCCGGCGGTGTTATCCCTGCCAAATATTTAGATATGCCTGTTTGCTATGAAGAACTGAAAAAAGTAGGTTCTATCATGGGCTCAGGCGGTATGATTGTTATTGATGATTCTTCAGATATGGTTTCATTGGCTAAGTTCTATTTGGATTTTACCGTAGATGAATCTTGCGGTAAGTGCGCTCCGTGCCGTATCGGCGGAAAACAGATGTTACTGCTGCTAGATAAAATAAATCGCGGCCGCGGCAAAAAGAAAGATTTGGAACAATTGAAAAAAATCGCTTTTGCCATGCAAAAGGCTTCGTTGTGCGGTTTAGGGCAGACGGCACCGAATCCGGTATTATCGACGCTTCGTTTTTATGAAGAAGAATATACAAACAAATTGCTTGACGGTAATGAGAAGGAGTAATCAGCATGGTTAAATTGAAAATTGACAATATAGACGTTGAGGTTGAGGACGGCACAAGCATTTTAGATGCTGCCAGACAAGCTCAAATTAATATTCCGACTCTTTGCAAACATCCGGATGTTGATCCGAGTGCCGGTTGCGGTTTGTGTATCGTTAAAGTCGGCGGACGCATTATGCGTGCCTGTTCAACGCCTGCTGCCGAAGGTATGGAAGTTGTTACGTCGGATGCCGAACTTAAAGAAATCAGAAAAACTGTGTTGCAGTTAATTTTAAGTAATCACCCGAATGATTGTCTGAACTGTTCCAGAAGCGGTCAGTGCGAATTACAGGAAATAACTGCCGAAATGGGTATCGACAGAAACGATATTATCAAATTGGTTTCGCAAGAACCGAAAGACGATACCACTAAAGCTATTGTCTTTGATCCGGCAAAATGTATCGTTTGCGGCAGATGTGTCAATATTTGCCAGAATGTGCAAAATGTTTGGGCTTTGAGTTATTTACGCCGTGGTTTTGTTACCAAAATTACCGGTGCCAATAACACCAAAGTCGGAAATTCACCATGTATCAGATGCGGTCAATGTGCCGCACACTGCCCGACAGGCGCAATCACCGATTATGACAATACTTCAAAAGTTGCCGCTTTACTGAGTGATAAAGAAAACATAACCGTTGTTCAAATTGCACCGGCCGTTCGTGTGGCTTTGGGCGAAGAATTCGGTTTTGATTTCGGTACCAATTTAACCGGTAAAATTTATGCGGCTTTGCGCCGTTTAGGCTTTACCAAAGTGTTTGATACTAACTTCGGTGCCGATTTAACGATTATCGAAGAAGCTTCCGAATTTGTAAAACGCTTTACAACAAACGATAATTTACCGATGTTTACGTCTTGTTGTCCGGCGTGGGTTGACTATTTGGAAAAGAATTATGCGGATAATATTCCGAATTTATCTTCGTGTAAATCACCGCACCAAATGGTCGGCGCCGTCGTTAAAACATATTGGGCAGAAAAGGCCGGCGTTGATCCGTCTAAGGTAAAAGTTGTTTCGGTTATGCCGTGTACCGCCAAAAAATGGGAAATCGAACGTGATGAGACCATGAGTTCATCAGGCTATAAAGATGTTGATGAGGTTATTACGACCCGTGAACTGGCCAAGATGATTAAGGCAGCCGGTATTAACTTTAAGCAATTAAAGGAAGAAGAAGCCGATAATCCGTTAGGTGAGTACTCCGGTGCCGCAACCATTTTCGGCGTGACCGGCGGCGTTATGACGGCGGCTTTGAGAACGGCTTATTTCTATATTACCGGCGAAGAACTCGGTACGTTAAACTTTAAGGAAATTGAAGGCTTATCTGCCGTTAAAGTTGCAGAAGTTGATATCAAAGGTACAAAGGTTCGCATTGCCGTTGTTAACGGTGTCGGTAATGTTGCACCGGTTATGGATGCTATCAATAAAGCAAAGGCTGAAGGTAGTGAATTGCCGTACCACTTTATCGAAGTTATGGCTTGCCCGGGCGGCTGTATTGCCGGCGGCGGCCAACCGCGTGTTATGGGCGCAACCTTTGATAAACCATGGGGTATTAATAACGATATCCGCAAGCTTCGTTCTAAGGGATTGAATACCGAAGATATTGAAGCTAAAAATCGTTTATCACATAAAAACGAATCAATTAAGCAATTGTATAATGAATTTTTGGGTGAAGCCGGCGGTGAAAAATCACACCATCTGTTACACACCAAATATTGCAAGCGCAAGTTATACAAATAATTGATGATTTATATTTGACAAGCTCTTAAGTTTTGTTGTATTAAACATACCTGAATTTAAGAGCTTGTTGCTTTTTATATATGAACCGCGCATAGATGCAAAAAAGCAGTATGCCAAAGAATAGGATAGACAATGGAAATTATGGAATCAGATACCAAACGCTTAAAACAAGAAGTCTTGATACGGTTAATAAAAGCCTTTTTATCGGATGATTTTGCTGAGAATACCCGACTTATACCGTATGAAATGCGCCCGAAAGGATGTGAGGTTCCGTTCCGTTGCTGTGTGTATAAAGAGCGTGCCGTTTTGCGCTCCAGAACTATTGCCGGATTGGGTTTTGCTATGGAAGATGATGATGAAAAAACGCTTCTTTCGGATTTTGCCAAACGTGCATTAGAGCGGGAAAGGCCGGAACCGGAACCTTTAACTGTTTTGCAAAACGCCTGCAAAGGTTGTCCGTCATCAAAAGTTTTTGTAACCGAATTGTGCCAAAATTGTGTGGCCAAGCCGTGTATGAAGGCATGTCGTTTCGGGGCAATCAGTAATGACGGCCATCGTTCGGTTATTGACAGTGAAAAATGCAAAAAATGCGGCTTATGTATGTCTGTCTGTCCGTACAGAGCCATCGTTAAAACGATAGTACCGTGTGAAGAAGCTTGTCCGGTCGGTGCCATTGCCAAGGGCGAAGACGGTTTGGCCCATATTGACAGCGATAAATGTATTTCTTGCGGTAAATGTGTATCGGCTTGTCCGTTCGGGGCACCGCATGCCAAATCGCAGGTTATCGATATTTTGAAAAATATTAAAGAGGGCAAAGAAGTTATCGCGCTTATAGCACCGGCATTAATCGGACACTTGCCGTGTACGCCGGAACAAATTCAGGATGCTCTGCGAAAAATAGGGTTCTCTGCCGTTTATGAAGTTGCTCAGGGAGCTGATGTTACCGCTAAAACAGAGGCTAAAGATTTTCAGGAACGTTTGGAAAACGGTGCGCCGTTTATGACAACGTCCTGCTGTGCCGCTTATAATGAGCTGGTAAAATTGCATCTGCCGGAAATTAAACCTTATGTTTCGGATGCGCATACGCCGCTGTATTATACGGCTCAGATTGTCAAAAAAGAGTGTCCGAACGCCGTAACTGTATTTATAAGTCCGTGTTTTGCTAAACGCCGCGAAGTTTTGGATAATCCTGATGTAAACTATGTGATGAGTTTTGAAGAGTTGAGCGCGACTTTAATCGCTATGGGTATAGAATTGGAAACTTGTGAAAATAAAGAATTTGATTATCAAAGCTCCAAAGAAGCGCGTGAATTTGCGCTTTCCGGCGGTGTTGCCCGCTCGGTTCAGGCTGCATGGCGCGGTGAAAAAGATGCCGTTAAGCCGGTTGTCATCAACGGTTTGGATAAAGCCGCCGTGCGTGATTTGAAAGTTTATGCCAAAACCGGAAAATGCCCGACCGGCAATTTGATTGAGATTATGTGCTGTCCGGGCGGATGCATAGCCGGAAATGCCTGTATGGGTGCTTTTAAAGAGGCCTTCAAAAAGGTAAAAGAATATGGCGATAAAGGACAATCTTTGGCTGACGATAAAAAATAAATTTTACGCTGAAAAATCATATTCGATGAATATTATCCGTTAATGGATAATAAAAGATTGTTGCATATAATTTACTGGAGTTATATATTATAATCGTTAACTAACTTAATATCGCTGATCGAAAGGAGTTTAAGATGCCCCCTGTAAATTCGAACGATGTGAAAATTAAACAGTTCGCCAAAGCCATAATTAAGGTGATTGACGGCAAATACAAACCGACTCATGCGATTAAAATCAAAATCGATCACGCTAATATCAGCAAAGAGTTAAAGCAAAAGTGTGCGGCACATCCGTATAACGTGCTGGGTTGGGCTTTAACAACTTTTGAAAAAGGAATGGTGGGTAAAAAGAATTGGAAAACGGATTTTATCCCGTTTTTATGGATAAAAGTTGCTGAAAAAGAGGGTAAATATCAACACGGTTATGCGATTTTGTGCAATGTTAATCATTTATCCGAAAAAATTCAGTCGGCGCTTGATAAGGCCCGCGAGCAGCTATTCGGTACGATAGATATGAGCCTGGTTAAAATCAACAGTGTTGCCGATTTGGAAATTGATCCGAGTCTTATTTCATACATTGATGCCGAGGGTAATGCAAAACTGCGTAATGTAGTGCCGGCAAAAGTTATCTTAGGAATTAACGAAGATAAATCATAACTGATTATCTTTAATAAACTTATCAATAACGCGGTATAAATCCGTCTGATTCTGTTTTTGCGTAAAGTTATGTCCGCTGTCGGATATAATAACGGATTTGCCGCCGGATATCGATTTTGCCAATTGCCGCAGATTTTGTGTATCGATAATAATATCTTTTTGAGCGCCGATTAATAACGTATCGGCGGTAATTTTGTCGGCCTGTTTATAGGCATTGTAATTTTGGCAATCGGCAACGACGGCATAAGGAATTTGCACGGTTCGGCTGTTCTGTTGATCGGTATATTCGTAAGTTCCGTCCTTTTTCCAACGCCGACAAAAATCGGTCATATTTTGCATGCATGATTTTTTCCACAGTTGTCCGCTTATAACCGGTGTAACCGGTATTAAGAGACTAACCTGCTTTGGATGTTCGGCACTGTATTGCAATACCGAGGCACCGCCGAGCGAATGACCGGCGAGGGCAAAAGGTTCGCTGTAAAACGGTTGTGTTTTAGCCCAATCGATAACGGTGTCCAAGTCTTCTTCAAAGGTAGAAAGCCGTGCCTTTTCTACATCATTACCGCTTTCACCGGTAGAGTGGCGCGAGTCAAAAGTAACAACGGTATAGCCGTTATCCGAAAAGGCTTTTTTAGCCGTTTGGACAACCTGATGTTCCATATAAGAGGCCAAGCCGTGCTGAATAAAAACCAACTTATGTTCGGATGCCTGATCTATCCCGTCAACTTGAACATAAATATTCTCATCTTGTGCGTTTTTAACCCGAAAGTCAGTGTGCACAATACCGCACGCGCTTGTAAAAAACAAAAGTCCGATAATTAAAAATTTTTTCATGTTTTATATCCTTATTACAATGCTGCTATATTAACATATTTTTTGTGCATTTCAAATTGATTTTAGCTTGCTTAAGAAAAATATAGGGTTATCTTAGAAAAAACAAAAGGAGATATTAATGATTGTTTTTTTACTGGCAGTAGTTTGCCTTATATCCGGATATGCCGTATACGGACGGGTGGTTGAAAAAGTTTTCGGTGCCGATGAGAAAAAAGTAACCCCGGCAGTGGAAAAATGTGATAATGTTGATTTTATGGTATTACCGACATGGCGTATCTTTTTAATTCAGTTTTTGAATATTGCCGGATTGGGACCGGTTTTCGGCGCAATTTTGGGAGCTTTGTACGGGCCGATAGCCCTGTTTTGGATTGTACTCGGTTCTATTTTTGCCGGCGGTGTCCATGATTATATGGCCGGTATGATATCGGTCAGAAACGGTGGAAAATCACTTGTGCCGCTGGTTGAAAAATATATGGGTTCTGAAATCAAAACCGTTTTTCTGATTTTTATGGTGCTTTTCTTACTATTGCTCGGAGCCGTATTTGCCATGAGTCCGGCACACATGATAGCCGATTTGTTTAAAGTCGAGTTTGCTTGGTGTTTGGCTGCCGTGTTCTTATATTACTTTTTGGCAACATTGTTACCGATAGATAAAATCATCGGCAAGTTTTATCCTTTTTTTGCGTTGCTTTTGATTGGCGTAACGGTTGCTTTGATGGTAGTTTTGTTTACCTGCGGCCAAGAATTTTATCCGCAACTGACTTTGGCAAATTTACATCCGCAAGGGTTGCCGGTTTTTCCTTTGATGTTTGTGACAATCGCCTGCGGTGCTTTAAGCGGCTTTCATGCAACGCAATCGCCGCTAATGGCTCGTTGCTTGCAAAATGAAAAATACGGACGCTCGATATTTTACGGTGCCATGATTACCGAAGGTATCGTCGCTTTGATGTGGGCAACCCTCGGAATGGCCTTTTACGGTGGCAGCGGCGGCTTAGCAGAAACAATAAATCATAGTGGTCCGGGCGGTGTCGTCTCAGAAGTCTCAAAAGGCTTTTTAGGAAATGTCGGCGGGATGTTTGCGATTATTGCGGTGATTTTACTATCAATAACCTCCGGTGATACGGCATTCAGGTCCGCCAGACTGACTATTGCTGATTATTGGCTTAAAGATAATCAAACACTGAAAAAACGCATATTAATCAGCATATTTGTCCTTTCGGGCGGTATTGCCATGAGCTTTTTTGATTTAACCGTAATCTGGACTTATTTCGGTTGGGCAAATCAGAGTCTGGCAACCGTAACGCTGTGGATGGCGACATTTTATTTGGAAAAACACAAAAAATGTTATTGGTTGACGTTGGTTCCGGCCGGTTTTATTACATCAGTTTGTGTGACGTATATTTTGTATGATAAAATAGGCTTTCGTTTACCGCTTTCACTGTCAACGGCTATTGGAACAGTCGTCGCCGTGCTTTGTGTAGTCAGCTTTATCTTTAAGCATTACAAAACGCATAAAATAAATTCAAAATAAAAAATATACCGCCGGATTTATGGAAATCGGCGGTATAAAATAAAAGGACAGTTTAACGTTTCATGATGACGGCACTGGATTGCGGGTCGGATTCGATGAAGTTTTCACGATAGTGCGTTGATTCCAGATGAGATGTTCCGGCATACCAAAAAAAAGGCAACGGTAACGGGGCTTCACCAATATCGGTGCGCATTTTTGATACAACATTCCAGTTCTTTTTAAGGACTTTAACATCATCCGCGGTAAGTAATTTGCCGCCGAATTTAGCCACAAAAGCCAATAAAAATTCGTCGGAATAGTTCTGCGAACAGGTTGCACTATGAATAACCAGTGTCGGGCTGATACGGTATCCGATAACCTGACCGCCTTCGGGACGGGGTGTCTCACTCTCGTCACCGTCAGCATAAACATAGCGCGGCTTGACATAGTTATCAACTCTATCCGGAAGATGTCCTTGCCAGTATTTTTCAACATTGCCGTTGTGTTCATTGCGATAGTCTTCGAGAATCATATTGTTCATGGCAAATGTCCGTAAAAATAAATGAACAAAAGTACCAACCACAATCATTAAAAATCCGACAACAACACAGGCGATTGTTAAACCAACCCCTTGCCAGTCGAAAACAAAAACGGATCTCCAGCCGACAGCCAAAGAAACGATAAGCCACATCAAACTTGAAAAAGCATTTGCTTTAGCATAAGGGTAGAGGGGAATAAACACGGATCTTTGAGGCATGGGAACCAGATAAAGAGCTAGGTTGATAATGGCGGTTGCTGTAAGAGCAGTCGTTAACATCCATTTCCCGACATCCTGTTCGGATAAAGGGATTCTGAGATATAAGACCATTACCAGAAACGAGCCTATTACCAAGAACACTTCGCGGTAATTACCATAATACTGCGATTGCTGAGTATCATCAAACTGTTTCATAATAGTAGGTATTTAGGTGTTAATAATTTTCAGAAATATTATAAAGTAGCTGTCAGTCTAGCTAAAAAACGCTGAAAAGTCAATAGGGTGATATGAAAATGTAATTTTATGGCGATAAAACAAATATATAAATGTGCGGTATTATATTACCGTATATTTAAAATGTTGAAATTTTTATATTTTTTTAGTTGACAATGCAAAATATTTATGTATATTGAACCCGAATTAAACAACATTTTTAACAAAAGAAAGAGATAAAAATGATTTCTACACATACAACAAAGCCTGCTGATATCGAAAGAAAATGGTATGTTGTCGATGCCAGCGGCGTAATTTTAGGTCGTCTTTCTGCCGAAATCGCTAAGATTTTGCGCGGTAAGAATAAACCTTACTTCACTCCGAACTTGGACTGCGGTGACTATGTCGTTGTTATTAACGCCGACAAAGTAAAATTAACCGGTAAGAAGTTGATGAATAAACATTATTATCAACACACAGGTTATATCGGCAGTGTTAAAGATACGACAGCCGGTAAAATCTTGAGCGGTCGTTTCCCGGAAAGAGTTATTCAAAAAGCTGTTGAAAGAATGATTTCTCGCAACCCGTTAGGTCGTCAGATGATGACAAAATTAAAGGTATATGCCGGTGAAAATCATCCGCATAGCGCGCAAAATCCGATTGTTTTGGATATTGCTTCTCAAAACCCGAAAAATAAAAGGAGTGCTCTGTAATGGCTAAAAAGTTAGAATCTTTAAAAGATATCAAATCTGCAACAGTTGCTGCTGAAGCAGAAACAAAGTCTGCTCGCAAGTCTGTTAAAGACAAGCAAGGCCGTTCTTATGCCACCGGTAAAAGAAAAGATGCTGTTGCTCGCGTTTGGGTTATGCCGGGTAAAGGCAACATCACCGTTAACGACAAGTCTATTGATGAATACTTTGCTCGTCCGGTTTTGAAGATGGTTATTAATCAACCGTTTGTTGTTGCTAACCGCGAAAACGAATTCGACGTAATTTGTACCGTTAAAGGCGGTGGTTTGTCCGGTCAGGCCGGTGCTATCCGTCATGGTATCTCTAAGGCTTTGAATGAATACGAACCGGAATTGAGAACAACTTTGAAGCAAGCCGGTTTATTAACCCGCGATGCTCGTGTTGTTGAACGTAAAAAATACGGTAAAGCTAAAGCTCGTCGTTCTTACCAATTCTCAAAGCGTTAATCAGACGCAAGAAAATATCGTTTATTTTCAATGGGTTGGGATTTTTCTCAACCCATTTTTCGTATTACAATAACTTTGATTATACAAGATAATCGAATGTATCAAAGTTGAGGAGGTATACATACCAAATTATAAGAAGAGCATATCTTTTTGATGGACAATAAAATATTAGCAATATATAATGCACCTGTTTTTAACAATCGGGAGAAATTTCATGAAAAAAATATTGTTTTTACTGGTGATGTGCTCTTTTGCGAGTATCTCGCATGCTCAAGTATCCGGCGGTTTTGTCGGACCGGAAGGTAATGCATCCAAAATTATTTCTGTTCAAGAAGCTCTGAATTTGAATGATGAGGCGAGAGTATCTTTAGAAGGTAAAATTGTAAATAGTCTCGGTGATGAAAAGTACACGTTTAAGGATGCGACAGGAGAAATTATTATAGAAATTGATGATGAAGATTGGAATGGAAACAAAGTTACACCTGAAAATACAATAGTTATAAATGGTGAAGTAGATAAAGATGCAAATGAGACTGCAAACATTGATGTAGATACATTCACAATAAAAAACTGATTCTAGAATATTCACAGTTTCTTCACATAACAAAATTATGATATATTGATTTTACAATATAGAAAGCTATTGTCTTTTCTCAAAACGTTAATCTTATTACGTTATGCAACAAAAAAGCCTCGGAATTTCCGAGGCTTTTTTGTTGTATATATCAATCTAGTAGAACTTCCATATAATAGTATTATCATCACCGTGATCGCAAACTTTTGTTGCTACGGATACATTCATTGGTACAGATAATGTTGTTCCATTTGGACATGCATATATTTCATCAGAAGTATTTTTACCAGGACATCCTACAAAGGCAGGTGTTATATCTCCAATACCGATAGCAACTAAACCGGAAGATGAACCAGAACCCCAATCATAGGTTACCAATTCCATACAAGCTTCTTCTGGAATGCCATTAAATTCCACTCTAAAAGCTTTGTCATCTCCCTCTGTTTTTTTCCAAGCATTACTTACGTAAACATTGCCTCCAAAAGCATTTTCTACATCTGTTCCTGCGGCATTCCACATTTCATCTGGGAAAACATGCGCCTTTTTCCACACAGTTGTTTCGCCAATACTTTCGTAATTTTTTTGGCTTGCATAGAGAGTTCTAAAATTACTGACAATTTGAGTAACTTGGTCAATAGTTTTATTGGTTTTAAATTTCATCATGGCTTTGGAGTAGCCGGCAATACCACCGACCGATAAAACGCCGATAATAGCCAAAACACCTAACATCTCAATCATGCTACGACCAGATTCATTATTTGTATGTATCATAAACTTTTCTCCTTGAATATAGAATTATTAAGATGTCTTTATATTGCGACGATTTTGATATAAAGTAAAGCATGAAAAAAATAATATTTATATTTATTCAAACTCTATAACGACGATTTCCGGCTTACAGTTAAAGCGCAAAGGCAGCAAACTGGTACCCAAGCCTTTAGAAACAATGAGTGTGTTACTGTTTTCTTTAATCAGCCCGTAGCGATATCTTTGCCCATAGTCGGATGGCACCAATAATGCACCGACAAGCGGAAAGACAATCTGTCCGCCGTGCGTGTGACCGGAAAGCATTAAGTCAATCGGTTGTTTGACTTTCGGAAAAACATCCGGCGAATGCGATAGTAAAATCGTCGGCGCTGTCGTACCGGCAAGTGCTTTTTCAACATCCGGCACATCTTCGGAGTAGTCGTTGACACCGGCAAGATAAATCCGTCCGTTTGGCGTATCGATATATGTATTCGAGTTCTGCAACAGCGGTATATCGGCATCGGCAAAAGCCCTGATAACAGCCTGTTTTCCGTACATCACGTCATGGTTACCCAAAATAGCAAACATCCCGTAGCGGCTTTTAATTTTCGTTAATTCAGCGACAATATCGGCAATCGGCATGGCAGATGATGTTGTGTGGCCGTTAACATAGTCGCCGCCTAAAATCACGATATCGGCATTTTGGTTGTTAATCTCGTCAATAATGCGGTGCAAACGTTTTTTCTCAAACGAGTAGGGCGCAATATGAAAATCGGTCGCCAGTACGATTTTTAAGCCGCTCAGCTTGGCATTTTTTAAGTTATAATGCGTGATTTCCAATGTATACGGTTCATAAATAAGGCTGTACAGGAATAAACCTGTACCGATAATAAACGCGATTACAAATAAAACAGATAGCTTCATTATCAGTCTTTCGGCAAATCCAATAGGCTGCGGGCGTATTGACGGGCATTAAATTTATCCAAATCATCGATTTGCTCACCGACACCGATGAAGTAAATCGGCAGTTTCGATTTTTCGGCAATGGCGACAATAATACCGCCTTTAGACGAGCCGTCGAGTTTGGTGATAATCAGACCGTTAACGCCGACGATTTCCTTAAATATTTGCACTTGCGAGACGGCATTTTGACCGGTGGTGGCATCCAGAGTTAATAAAACGCGGTGCGGGGCATCCGGAATAATTTTTTGCATAACGCGGACGATTTTTTTAAGCTCATCCATCAAGCCGCTTTTGTTTTGCAATCGGCCGGCCGTATCGATAAATACCACGTCATCACCGTTTTTAATGGCGGCATTTAAACCGTCATAGCATAAACCGGCGCTGTCACAGCCGTTCGGACCGCTGAACATGCGGATATTTGAGCGCTCGGCCCAGATTTTAAGCTGTTCGACCGCGGCGGCACGAAATGTATCGGCGGCGATCATCGATACTTTCTTGCCTTCGGATTTCAGTTTGGCAGCCAGTTTGCCGATAGTGGTGGTTTTGCCGGCACCATTGACACCGACCATTAAAATAACATAAGGCTTTTTGTTCGAATCTATTGTAAATTCCTGTTGGCACGGGGCTAAAATCGTTTCAATATCGGCGGCCAACAGCGCGCGGATTTCTTCGTCGGTAATTTCTTTATCCTGCTTTTTGGCGGCAAAGTTTTGCATGATTTTGGCAGAGGCCTGAACACCTAAGTCGGCGGTTAACAGCAATTCTTCCAATTCTTCCAACGTGGCGCCGTCAAGTTTGCGCTTAGTAAAGATATCCGTAATGCCGGTTGTGATCTTTGCCGAAGATTTTTTTAATCCTAAACCTAATTTTTCCCAAAAACTCATTTTATTCCTCACTTAATTCTCTTAATACGGCGGCACGGCGACGACGCTCTTCCATAGGCAGTTGCGGCCATTTGGCGGCCGGTGTGCCCTCACGTTCGGAGTACGGAAAAACGTGTAACTTATTTAAGCCGGCCTCGGAAACTAATTTGCAGGTGTTTTCAAAGGATTCGACGGTTTCGGTCGGAAAACCGCAAATGAAATCGGCACCGAATTTAACATCAGGACGTACGGCTCGCATTTTTTGACATACATCAATCACTTTTTCTCGGCTGTGGCGGCGTCCCATTTTGCGTAAAACTTGATTATCACCGGATTGAATTGATAAATGAAAATGCGATGATATATTATTGTATTTAATTAATAAATTTATAAAATCATCATCGATAGCTGCCGGATCGAGTGAGCCGAAATTCAGTTCCGGCAGCTCGGGAATTTGCTCTAAAATGTATTGCACCAGGGCACTGAAAGACGGCTGATACGAACATATATCGACACCGGTTAAGCAGATTTCATTAAACCCGGCCCCGAGCAATTCGCGGATTTGTTTAACAATAAGCTCTTGCGGAACACTACGATTGGCTCCGCGCGCATACGGAATAATACAGTATGTGCAACGGTGATTACAGCCTTGCTGAACTTGCACAAATGCCTTTTGCCGCCCTTCAAAGCCGGTAATAATATAGTCGTCGCAAGCATCATCTTTGAAAATATCGCTAACTTGTTGCTTATTTTTATAAATATCGGCAACGTATTTTTCGATTTCTTTTTTTTCTTTATTGCCTAAAACAAGGGATACTTCAGGCATTTGTGCTAATTTTTCGGCATTTATTTGTGCTGAACAACCGGTAACAATAATTTGCGCTTCCGGATGTTCTCGTTTTAATTTACGGATGGTTTGACGGCATTGCCGTTCGGCCTCGCCGGTTACGGCGCAGGTATTGACAACAATCAAATTATCGTAATTTTTCAGTTTTTCTTTAATAACCTCGGATTCATAAGCATTTATGCGGCATCCGAAAGTGATAACTTCTGCCATATTTTTCCCTCTCAGCTTGCGAATATACGGGATAAAACCCGATAATGCAACAATTTTTTAAGGGGTTGTCGATGGAATGGCTAAGGTTGTAAAGATTTTATTTTGAAAGCACTTTGCTTCAATAACAGCCGTTCATTATCGGACATCGGCGGATAAATGACTTGCCGGATACCGTGGCGATTAATGATGGACGGCAAAGACAAACAGACATCTTTTATACTTTCAACCGATTCTAACTGGGAAGAAACCGAAAAAATAGCATTTTCATCGTTTTTAACGGCTTGGCAAAGCCGCGATATACCGCCGGCAATACCATAATAAGTGGCACTTTTGCCTTCAATGATATGATAAGCGGCATTGCGGACATTGTCATCTATCATATTTTTTATTTCGGTATCCAAACGACAGCCGGTAATGCGGGAAAAGTCATCAATCGGCATCGTGCCGACTTTGGCCGAGGACCAGATAAGGACTTCACTGTCGCCGTGTTCCCCCAAAACATGCGCATGCACGGACTGCGGCGCTAAATGCAAATGTTCGGCCAACAAGATGCGAAACCGAGCCGTATCCAAAATAGTGCCGGTACCGAATACGCGGTGCGGTGATAATTGAGATTCTTTTATGGTATAAGCCGTCATAACATCAACAGGATTGGTGGCAACGATAATAATTGCATCGGCTGCATATTGCATAATTTGATGAATAATTTGTTTGAATACTGCCGTATTGCGCGCCAGTAAATCGGTACGCGTTTCGCCGCTTTTTTGGTTAACGCCGGCCGTGATGATAATAATGTCCGCGCCCTCGAGAGCGGCGTATTCTCCGGCATATATTTTGCAGGACGAGGCAAAAGGCATGGCATGGGATATGTCTAAAGCTTCGGCTCGGGCTTTAGGTTGATTAATGTCGGTTAATACAAGCTCATGCGCTATGCCGCTCCACGCGAGAGTAAAAGCCGAGGCACTGCCGACAAATCCGGTGCCGATAATTCCGATTTTCATATTTTTTCTCCTTGTTTTTTTGTAAAAGAAACAAAATTTTGCCGATATATCTATATTTAATAGATAAATATAATAAAAACAACCTGATTTATACACTTTTTAAGTTATTATAACATATTGAAAATAAATGATTTTTATAAAATATAAACAAAATATTTAGGGCAAATTAAAAATAATGCTTGTCAAATACGATAAAATTGTGCTAATGAAAAACCACAGGCGAAGTCGTCTGAAAAATTTGTTTTAATTAGATGAGGTTATTTATAATGACTAATGATACCGCAGAACGCGTAAAAAAGATTGTTGCTAAACACTTAGGTGTTGATGAAGCAAAAGTAGTTGAAACAGCCAGCTTTATTGACGATTTAGGTGCTGATAGTCTGGATACAGTTGAATTAGTTATGGCTTTTGAAGAAGAGTTCGGTTGCGAAATCCCTGATAAAGCTGCTGAAAAGATTTTGACTGTGAAAGATGCTATTGACTATCTTTCTAAGAATGCGTAAGTCGTAAGGCTCTATTTAAATAAACTCGCTTTAGTCTATAACAGCGAGTTTTTTTAATAAACAGAAAATGAGGTTTTAAATGAGAAGAGTTGTCGTAACCGGACTCGGCGTTGTTTCGCCGTTCGGTCGTGGTGTGGACTATAACTGGGAATGCCTGATGGCCGGAAAATCCGCCATTCGTAAAATTGAGGGCATAGATTTGAAGGATATTCCGGTGCTTATCGCCGGACAGGTTCCGTTCGGTGAGGGTGAGCATGATTTCAATCCGGATACCGTTATGGCACCGAAAGATCAGAAAAAAGCCGACAAATTTATTTTGTACGGTATTGCAGCCGCCAATGATGCCTTAAAAGACGCAAATTATGAACCTAAAGAATTAAGCGACGAAGAACAATGTCGTGCCGGTGTTATGATGGGATCTGGTATCGGCGGATTGAATAATATATATGAAAATTCGCTGTCCTTTAACGAAGTCGGTATTAAACGTATTTCGCCGTTCTTTATTCCGTCTTGTTTGATTAATTTGATTTCAGGTACGGTTTCCATTGATCATAGCTTGCGCGGACCGAATCATGCCTGCGTAACCGCTTGTTCAACAGGTACGCATGCCATCGGCGATGCCGCACGTATTATCGCTATGGGAGATGCCGATGTGATGGTTGCCGGCGGTGCCGAATCTGCCGTTAACGTTCTGGGTTTGGCCGGATTTGCCCGTATGAAGGCTGTTACCGCCGAATTTAATGATACTCCTGAAAAAGCTTCACGCCCGTGGGATCAGAATCGCAGCGGTTTTGTTATGGGCGAGGGTGCCGGTGCTGTCGTTTTGGAAGAGCTTGAACATGCTAAAGCCCGCGGCGCGCATATTTATGCCGAGTTGGTCGGTTATGGTATGAGCGGAGATGCTCATCACATGACGGCCCCATGCCCGGATGGCGACGGGGCTTATCGTGCTATGAAAATGGCCGCTGATCATGCTAAAGAGCACGGCGTTGAAATTGAAGATATCAACTATGTGAATGCTCACGGTACATCGACGCCTTTGGGCGATTTGGGCGAGGCTCAGGCCGTTCGCCGCTTATTCGGCGATAAAATAGGGGCTATGTCGATGTCTTCAACCAAGTCGGCTATCGGACACCTTTTGGGTGCGGCCGGTGCCGTTGAGGCTGTTTATACCGTTAAGGCTATTGTGGAACAAACTTGTCCGGCAACACTTAATCTGGAAAATCCGGATGAAGCTGTCAAAGACTTAGATTTGGTTCCGTTGAAGCCTAAAAAGAAGACCATTAAGGCCGCTATGTCCAATTCTTTCGGATTTGGCGGTACGAACTCCTCGATAATTTTCAAAAAATACGAAGAGTAATTGAGGTTATAAGATGAAAAAGCTGTTGTTTCTGTTCATTTTAGGGCTGGGAACAGCAGCTTTTTTGTGTTTTTATGCTGCAAAAATCGTGCATACAAAACATACTTTAAATGAGCCTGTTTTATTACAGGTCAAGGGCGGCGAATCACTCAAAGATATTGCGCTCGATTTAGAAAATAATAAATTGGTCAGTAAGGCTTTTTATTTTATATTATACAGTAAAATCAAAAAGATATATCCAAAAGTTAAAGCAGGGGAGTATCTTATTGAAGGGGATGTTTCCATTAAAGATATTGCCGATATCTTAACAGGCGGGAAGGTTTATTTGCGCAAAATTACGTTTCCGGAAGGGCGCACGGCGGTAGAAGCCGTCAATACGTTGCTGGATAACGAATTTTTGGAAGATGATGTCGAGCCGTTTGAAGATGGCGAAATATTGCCGGAAACTTATACCTTTTCGCGCGGCGACAGCCGACAAAGCATAGTAAATAAGGCTAAAAAAGATTTACAAAATGTTTTGGAACAGGCTTGGAATGAGCGTGATGTCGATTTGCCGTTGAAAAATAAGCAAGAGTTATTGATATTGGCTTCCATTGTCGAAAAAGAAACCGGTGTGGCCGAAGAAAGGCCTCAAGTCGCTTCTGTTTTTGTAAACCGCTTGAAAAAGGGTATGTTATTGCAAACCGATCCGACGGTCATTTATGCGATTACACGCGGTAAAACCGAACTCGGCAGAGCTTTAACCCGTAAAGATTTGGAAATCGACAGCCCGTATAATACCTATAAATATACCGGCTTACCGCCTTCACCGATTTGTAATCCGGGAAAAGCGGCGATAATGGCGGTGGCACACCCCGATAAAACACCGTATTTGTATTTTGTGGCATCCGGTACCGGCGGTCATAACTTTGCACGGACATTGAACGAACATAACGCTAACGTAAAAAAATGGCGATCCTTAAGTAAATAGGGATAGCTTCAAATGTTTGATAATCTGCTTACAGGTAATATTTTCTCATTTTTGGCAGCGGTTTGTCTGGCTGTTTCTGTGGTACGAAAAGATAAAAAAGGTCTTATCGGTTGGCAAATATTTGATACGTTATGCGGGGCGCTTTCAAACTGGTTTTTGCAGAGTTATGCGGCCATGACAATAAGTATTATGTGTGTGTTGCGCAATCTGTTGGCGTATTATGGTAAACTTGGTAAATTTTTGACTGTTTTATTACTGATTTTAGGGACAATGATCGGGCTATATACCAACAATCGCGGCCTTATCGGTTGGCTTCCGGTAGCGGCTTCTGCCGAATATACCGTTTGTATGTATATTCTTAAAAGTGCACAAGGTATGCGCTATGCACTAATCACCAATTTATTAATGTGGCTTATTCATGATGTGTACATCTGTTCATATCCGATGGCGGTAATGGATGTGGTGCTGTGCTTATGGACAATATGGCAGGCGTGGCTGAGTAGCCGAAAAGATAATGTCAGCGAAAACTAACGGATAAATGTTTCCGCATAAAATTTAATACCCATCCATAAAGTAAAACTGCCCATTAAGCCGGCACATACGTCATCGAGCATAACGCCGTAAGCATTTTTCATTTTAGAATCAAACCATTTGACAGGTCCCATTTTACAGATATCAAAAAAGCGGAAAGCAATGAATCCCAAAAGATAAATCCACCAGGTGTTGAGGTTTTGATAAAGATTATCCGCAACAAAAGTGAACGCTAAGAGCTGTCCGACAACTTCATCAACAACAACTTTGCCGGGATCTTTTTCTTGTTGGTCTTTAATAAGCTCGTGCGTAGCCATGGTACCGATAATAAAAATCAGAATAGCCGCAATTATAATGCCGTAAATACCGGTATAGTAAGCCAAAATAAAGGCGAGGGGAAGCGTGCCGAACGAGCCGACGGTTCCCGGAGCTTTGGGCGATAAGCCGAGACCGAAGTAAGTTGCGATAATTAAAGCGAGTTTTTTAGACATTATAAATCCTTTCATCAATCTATTAAAAGATAAGCACAACTTTTAATTTTCGCAAATGATATTATGTTTTTTACACAAAGTTAAATATTTGGAACTATATTAACGGCGTTTTATTAAAAAGGAGAAATAATATGGCATTAAAAAGAATAGCATTACTTTTAACCGTAATCGGCAGTATTAACTGGGGTTTGATCGGTGCGTTCAAGTTTGATTTATTAAAATTTGCTTTTGCATGGGCACCGGCCGGCGTTATTCCTGCAGTTCAAATAGTCATAGGTATAGCGGCACTGTATGCATTATTTGTGTATATGATAAAATAATTGCAAAAAATATCTTGACTAAGCGCAGTAAATATTATATGTTGCAAGCGTTGGTGCGGGCGCTTAGCTCAGTTGGTTAGAGCCGACCGCTCATAACGGCCTGGTCGCAAGTTCGAGTCTTGCAGCGCCTACCAAAAAATCGGAGTGATACTTGTCACTCCTTTTTTTGTTTTATAATCAAAATTAATTATCAAAAAATTTTAACACCCTCAAACCGCCAATTTTTCGGCACTTTTCGAGTTTCTAAAAATTTCCACCGCCCACAATTTTTTGTAATGGTCTGGGCGTGGGATATTCTTTATGTCATACAAGCGAGCATTTATTACCGGTAAAGAACCGGTGGCGGACTGGGAAACATAAGTAAACATTTGCTTAAAGCTATGACGGATAACAGATACTTTTGTGCTTATTCGTGATGATAAAGTCTCGAACCTACGAGAAGTAGGTTTGACAAGGAGGCACCGGCAGACGCGAGTATGCCGATCAGCTTTAGCTGATAGCCGACGCAGCGGCGAAGCCAGTCCTATAGCGCCTATTAAACTCAGATGCATAAGTAAAACCGATTTTGCCGTAATAATCTGTATTTTCCTTAAAGCATATAGCACAATATCCATTTTTTTTAAGATAAATATAACATTTTTTCTGCCATTGTTTGACGTCAAAAAAAGGCGCAAAATAAACTTTTACTGCCTTATCTCGAAAGACGGATAACTTTTAACAAATATTAAAAATTATTAATGAAAAGTAAAAAATATTGCAAGTTAAAGTCATTTCTGATACATTCTAACGAACATTTAATGTTAACTGCTGAAATTTAATAATAAAAAGGAATTTGGACTATGAAGTATTCTCGTTCTGCTATCACTCAACTCACCAGATGGTATCGTCAAGTTTTGATTAAATGTGCGATTTTGAATGCGGCAATAATAGCCGGAACGTTTGGTGCGCCTTCTGTTGCAGAAGCTACGGACATCAATCAGAACGGGGTACCTTTTCAAACAGCTACAACGATTGAAAATAATAATCCGCATATTTGGAACATCAGTACAACTACGACCAACGGGGCCGGAACCGTCGGCTTGAATACTTTCGGCAAATTTAATGTCAGTGAGGGCGATACCGCCAACTTAAATTTAATAAACAAACAGAATAAATTAGTTAACCTAGTCTTTGATTCCTCAGCTTCGCAGATAGATGGTATAGTTAATTCCTATAAAAACGGACAAATCGGCGGTGACGTATTGTTTGCCAACCCTAATGGCTTTGTTGTGGGCAAAACCGGTGTGTTTAATGTCGGTTCCTTAACTTTGATGACACCGACCGAAGACACGATGAAAAAAGTGTTTAAGGATAATGCCGTAGTTGAAAAGAGCTTAGATGCCTTGGTATCATTTAATATGGGCGGAACGGATTATTTGCTTTTGGGCGGCGAAGAAACCGAGGTTGAATTAAATCCGGCAGAAATCAGTATTGACGGAACCATTAACTCCGGCGCCGGTATTACCATCGCTAACGGCGGAAAAGAAATTAACATCAACAACGGAGCTGAGTTAAACGCAAATATGGACTTTAATGTATCCGACGGTACGGTAACGGCTACAAAGAAATCTAACGTTACACCCACATCAGGCAAAAGAACAACACAGACCGATATATATGGCCGAACAACAACTTCAATAGAATATAAGCTTGCTTCAGACGGAGGCAATGGTATTGCCATTGTTTCAAAAAATCAGGGAAAAAATGATGATTATTTGGCGGCAATTGTTAATTTGAATGGTAAAGTAGATGCCAACGGTTCGGATGTTATTGTTCAGACCGAAACTTATAGTACAGGTTCCAGAAGTGCTGCACAATATAATAAAGCTTCACAACAGAATGTGGCACTTTCCAAAGTTACGGTTGGAGGAAATGGAGAGGTAGATGGGCACAATATTGCTTTGAACGCCAGAACGATTGCATCAAAGGTCAATAATGATATTGCTGACTCTGGAAACGAGTGGTACCGTTGGATGGATAAGCCCGCGAACTTTATTTTGGACAATATGGTTCATATTGCGGATATGAAATCTTCCGTTGAAGTTTTAAGCGGCGCAAGATTAACAGCAACGAAAGATGTAAGCGTTAACGCTACAACAGATTTTAATGCCAGTGCGAAATCCATATTTGAAACCTTCGCGTTTAGCTATACCGACCTTGATGTGGTAACCGAAGCTATTGTTCGCAGCCATGCAAATATTACAGCGGAAAATCTTAATGTTTTATCTACAACGAACATAGATTTCACAATGGGTGCCGTGGTAACCAATATGGTAGAAATGGGCTTTGATGTTTTTGATCACTCTTACGGCCATGGCGGGGCGTATGCGTTCTCTGTTTCTTTGTTGGATGTATCAAACAGAGCTGTTATAGAAAAAGAGGTAGATCTGAATATTGCAAGAGATATTTTGATTGATGCCGAGATGTTTCGTTCATACGATATGTCCACCAAACAGGGTTGGCTTCCGATTGTGGACAGAAACTTTGGTGCGGGCAGTATTTCAATCGCGGCGTTTATTGCACATACGGTCAATGAAGCAATTATGGAAAGTGACGTCGAAATACCCGGTTCGTTGAACGTTTTAGCTAATTATATCGGCAGAGCCGAGGAATCTGTTTCCGCATCAGGAACACAAAAAGGTAAGCAAGGGCAAGCTGCTTTTCTCGGCAATATAGCTAAATTCTTTTATGATATGTTTAAAATGAAGCTCGGCTATGAAGTTCAAACGATTTATTCCAGAGCAAATGGATATTTTGATAAAATAAAAGTCAGCGGTGCTATCGGTTATTCGCTTGATGATGTTAAAAATAATGCTTTTATAGGTAATAAAACAGAAAATATTAAACCAAAAATAAAAGCCGGTAATGTTGCCGTAGAGGCAAATTTATTGGATAACAAGAGCATGCTTGCCGTGCAAAGTGCCGCATCAAAAGGTGCAACTTCCGTTTCAGGTGCAGTTGCGGTTAATCTTAAAGACCTCAGCTCAAATGCAAGTGCCTATGGTGATTTTGAAATAAAAGGAAATAGCTCTGATTATATAGCTACCCAAAACAATGATTACGTTTTGTTGCCCGACGGAACTAAAAAAACGGCTTTAAATAAGGGAGATAAAATACATTTTGATTACACATTCACAATTTATGAAGCAACAAAAGATAATGTTACAGAAAAAGAAGTAAACGGCGTAAAGAAAACGTATATTACATTACCTGACGGAAACGAAATTGAAGGTATTATCGGAGACAAGGTTATTTTACCTGAGGCAGGTTTAAAAATTTCGTCTGAAACAGTTGTAAAACACGGGTTAAGCCATCAAACATTTTATTCCGATATGGGCAAATATCTGAGCAGGTTATTTAATGTTACCATAAATGGCGCGCTTCATGATATTATGGACCCGCTCTCCGGCATGGACCCAAAATCAAGAATAAAAGAAATTGATACGCAAGATGCCGGCGCGTATTTAGGTGCCAACAAAAAAGCCGCAGATATACAAAAAACTATTGATGATGCCGGTAATATGAATTTCTTTAATGCACTGGGCGCCAGTCTGGGCTTGGAATATTTCTTTACCACTTATGCAAACTCTACGGCATGGGCCGCATCAAAAGATCAGGAAACGACAGGATTTGCCGGCTCTTTTGCTGTTGCGATAAATAATACTGTTTCAAAAGCAATACTTGAAGATAATTCCAATGTTGTATTTAAATCCCAAAATAACAACGGGAACACATTAAAAGTAAATGCCTATACGAACGACCAAGTATGGTCAGGTTCGGGCAATATAGATATATTGAATAATATTGACGAAGGTATGGAAGGTTTAGGTGCTGTTGACGGAAGTGCCGGCGGTGGTGCTCTTTCATTTCAATGGTTAAGTCCGGAAACAATAGCCACTATCGGGAAAAATGTAGAAGTTACGCAGGATAACAGCAATTATGGTGATGTCGTGGTTAAAGCGTATGACGAAACAGATGATGTAAATGCGGCCGCGTCTAACGGTAATGCTGATGAAACCGGTATTGCCGGTGCTATTTCAATTTCTGCAATCGTTGATGGGCAAGTCAAAGCATCCATTGAATCATCGGCTTCAATCAAAGCGAGAGATATTTTAGTAACGGCAGATAAAGACTTAACTCATGTTAATGGTAACCTCGGAATATCTATAAGCCAAAATTCTGTATCTGTCGGTATCGGTGTCAATTATGCCGAAGATGAAGTTGTGTCATATATTGCAGGTAATGTAGAAGCCTTAAATGATGTCATCGTCAATTCTGATTATGATAAATTATTTGTCAACGGTGCTTTTAATATGGGATTTGCAAGGGCCGGAACAGATATGCCGAAATACGGAAATATATCTGATGAGCAACGTGAGCAAAATTTAGATAAAGCGATAGAGCTTTTTGACAAAGCCGAGGAGATTAAGAATACCTCAAAATATTTCAATAATTTCAGATCATTATGGAATCTTAGAGACGCCTATACGACATTTGCAAATGCTGACTATGATTTTACAAGACCGGCTAATCCGGATAAAAAAACCGCTACAAAAGCCGGAATGGCGTCTGTGAGTGTTTCGGATACGGCTTCCAGAGCATATATAGCGGATGGAGCGCGTGTTTTGGCAGGTCGTGACGTAAAAGTTAATGCAACATCTGAGGATTTGTTGGCAAATGCCGCTCTTATACTGTCCGTAAATGGTAAATCAGGGATGGGTGGAGCACTTATTGCTCAATGGACTCAAAACGAAGTCGAAGCATATATCGGAAATGCCGTTGTTGACGCGCTGAGAGAGGTTGATGTTAATGCTAATGAAGATATAAGAATGTTTACCGGTTCGGTTGGTGTTGCGCAAGGAAAAGATAAATCTGTGGCCGGTAATCTCTCTTTTGAGTTGCAAAATAATGAGGTAACAGCAGCGATTAAAGAGGGTGCAAAAGTAAATACAAACAAAGATAACGCTCAACAATCTGTTGATGTTACCGCCGGTGTTAAAAGCCAAATTATAAAAGGTGTGGGCACGGTATCCGTCCAAGCAGGCGGCAATGGTAACGGCGGAGCCAAAGGCGGAACGCTTGACGGTGACATTGCCTTAAATAAAATTAACGCCTACATAAAAGATGCAGAAGTTAATGCCGGCAAAGAATTAAATGTTAAGGCAACAAATAGAACAGATTTGATAACGGTTGATGCTGCCGGAGCCGTTTCGACACAGGGTTCTTCTTATGCCGGCACATTGGGCGCTTATGTTTCAATCAATGAAGAAAATGCCTATATTGAAGACTCTCAAATCAATACCACAACAGGCAGAACAAATAAAAATGCCAAAGTGGACGTTGTTGCTTCAAGCACATTTGAGGATTTTGCGGTTGTCGGCACTGTTGCATACGGCAATCAAACTTCGGCTGATGGTTCTGTTCGTGTTGATGGCATTGGTGATGAGATTACATCATATATCAAAGACTCGTTTGTTGATACATCAGGCGATATTACGCTTGATAATGATTCGTCATACAAATATTTGTCCATAACGGCGGCAGGCGCTATTTCAAGCGGAGCAAATGCATATTCAGGTGCTATTGCCATTGCCGTTAACTCTGCAATTCAAAACAACCACATTGAGGGTTCAACCATAAATTCGAATAAATTAGCTCTAGATTCAGATGCTGTTTTTGATACCACTGCTGTTACCGGTGTTGTTACCGCAAGTACAAGCGGAATGTCAATCGGCGGTTCTGTATATGCAGCGGTTATTGATAATGACATTGATAATTATATCAAAAATTCAAATATAACGGCACAGAGTGATATTGATATAACATCAGATACGGATATTGACAGCCTGAATGTTATTTTTGCAGGTTCGGGAGGATCTGGGCTTGCCGCTTCCGGGGCAGTCAGTGTTGTGGTTAATTCTGCAGATTTGAACACATATATCTTATCGGAAAGCGCAGATAAAAAAGTTCAAAGCGCAAACGGTAAAGTTAATGTTAAATCAAAGAACGATGTTAATCTTGAAACCATCAATGGTACAATAAACATTTCTATCGGCGCAGCTGCAGGCGGTGGGGCTATCAATGTTGTGGTTGACAGCAGTGATACAACTACCGGTATTGAGGGAACGAAAATTATTGCAGAAGGTGATGTTGATGTTGAAGCCACAACAGATGAAGATATTATGTCTATATCTATCGGCGGTGCCGGTGGCAGCGGTATGACGGTTGCCGGTTCGATTAACACCGTTGTTATGGCTTCGGATACAAGTGCCTACATTAAAAATGCGGATGTTGCATCAAACACAGGAGATATTAAAGTTATATCTTCCGGTGATACGGAAATTACGGGCGGTACCGGTTCGGCAAGTATATCGTTGGGCAGTTTTGCTGCTCTTGGGGCTTCTATTATCACCGGTGTTATTGACAACGAAGTTAAAGCAACTATTGAAAATTCAAGAGCCTATGCAGGGAAAGATGTGACTGTCAGTGCGACAGCTAATGAAACAATCGGTGAAAAGAAAAAACCTTTTATTACTTTAGCCGGAGGCTTTTCACAAGGTGTAACGGTTGAAGGTGTTATTGCCACATTGGTTATGAGCAGTACGGCAGATGCGCATATTATCGGCACAAAAAACATAGATAATGTTTTTTATGGCGTTAAAGCCGGTCGTGATGTCGCAATTTCTGCCGAGGGAAAAGATACTATTTATGCCGCAGCTGGTGCAGCCGGAGCCAGTACCGTTGCCGGTGTTGGCGCAACAGTTAATACCATTGTGATTGATAAAGATGTAAAGGCTTATGCTCAAAATGCCATAATTGAAGCAACACATGATATAAAAGCTCAAGCAAAAGAAACAGATGATTTCTTCACAACCGTTGTGGCTGCTGCCGGCGGAGGTGTGTTCGGTGGTGCCGGTGCGGTTAATACAAACGTGATTACTTCAAAATTAGATGCCGGTTATGAAAATTCTAGCTTAAAGGCTGAAAATAAAATTTCTTCAAATGCCGAAGCAACAGCGAATATGCAAACCATTACCGGCTCTGCCGCAGGCGGCGGTGCGGTTGGTGTAGGCATATCTGCGGTGAATGATATTATCAGATACACCGTCGAATCTAAAGCAACCGGCGGCAATGCAAAGTTTAAGGAACTTGACGTTAAGTCTAAGGCAGACAGCACATACGAATATGAAACCGTATCCGGTGCCGGTGGCGGTACTGTCGGTGCATCAGGTGTTGAAAATGTCAATTATGTTAATAATACAATCAAAGCCTATGCCGATGGTGTGTTAGAAGGTGACAAAGCAGTCGTTGAAGCATTGGATAAAGTTACATTTGTTCACCCGATTGCCGGTTTTGCAGCCGGCGGCGGTGCGGCCGGTTTCGGTGCTACCGTTATGGTTAATTCCGTAACGAGCACAATTGATGCTTATATTGGTGGTAATGTTCAAGTTAAGGATATTGATGTTAAAGCCAAAGGCGAACAAGAATATGACCATATTGTAGCCGTGGGCTTTGCCGGCGGCGGTGTCGCCGGTGTGAGCGGAACGGTACTGGTTAATGATGTAGATACCTTTGTGCATGCGTATATTTCAGATGGTGCAAAAGTAAAAGCAGATGATGTTGACATTGATGCTCAAAATAAAATCACTCTCACTTCATTTACAGGTGCTGCTGCTGGTGGCGGTGTTGCTGCATTCGGCGCTTCGGTAGACGTTAATAACTTTAAGTCCACAACCGAGGCATATACCGGTGATGGTGTTATCATTGAAGCAAAAAATGTTGATATTAAGGCCAAAACGGAAACCTATCTGGGTAAGTCTGATGCTGCGAACAAAATGATTGTTGCCTCCGGTTCATTCGGATTATATGCCGGAATTGCCGGAAGTGTGTTATGGAGCGGAATTGAAAACAGAACGGTTGCACATGTCGGCTCCAATAATGTGATTACACTTGCTGATGAAGGGCATTTGAACTTAAATGCCACAGATATTTCAAAAATATATGAAAGCGTTGGTGGCGGTGCCGGCGGCGCAGTTGGTGTCGGTGCTTCTGTCGGCGGTAATGAAATTCACAATACGGTGTTGGCTTCTATCGGTACAGGAACGGTTGTTGAAGGTGAAAAAGCAGATGTAAATATTTCGGCCAACAGTTCTGAAACAGTTGATTCTTTCGGAATCATTGTCAGCGGCGGTATCGGTGCTTTATCCGGTGGTGCGGTTTATGTTCATATCGGTGATAAAGAAGATAATGCTTCAATCAACAATTATGAGAATCAAAGCGAAGAAGAACGTAAAACTTTAGATGGCGCACAAAAACAAAAAGATGATATGTTTAAAGCTGCAAAAGACAGAAATACTTCGGCAAATGAGGCCTATAAAAAGGCTTATAATGATGCTTTAGGCAGAATTGAAAATCAATCAAGAAATACAAGATTAGCTGACAAAGAACAGGCAAGCGGTAGCTTATATGATTTGGCAAATCGTGAAGTTATCGGAGGAACTGACAGAAAAGGGACGGCAGCCTTTATTGATACGGCGGCGGACTTAAAGATCAAAAACTTAAATATTACAGCTCAAAACACCAATGATATTAAACTTAAAAGTGCTAACGGCACAGGCGGCGCGGTGGGTATTGGCGTTTCGGTTGCCGTCGCTGAAGATAAAACAACGACCAATGCGTTTGTTCAAAATGGTGTAAAAATAGCAGCTGACAGCGTTCAAATCAGTGCAGATTCTGAAGATAAACATCGTTTGGATTCTTATGCGGCAAGCGGCGGAATTTTTTCCGGCAATGGTAGTGTAGCTGTGCTTAAATCTGATAAAACAACCAATGCGTATGTTAATGACGGTGCTGTCATTAACGCCGTGAAAAACTTAAATATCGGTGCAAATTCACATTCGGATAACGAAGCGTATGCGTGGTCAGGTTCGTTTGGCGGTGTTGTTGTCGGTATGTCGATTGCCAATGCCAAAAGCAGCGGAAAGACCAGAATAGACCTTGGAGATAATGTGACACTGACTTCCGAAGACAGTGATATTATCATCAAAACGGATACCAATGAAAACACGAGAGCCGAAGCTTGGGCGGCTACCGGCGGCGTCGGCGGCGGTGGTGCTGCGCTTTCAACCGCTACCAGTGGTAAAGATAACACTGTTAATATCGGTAAAAATTTCAGCGCTGAAGCCGGCGGAAATTTTGCCGTAACTTCAAATGCGATTAATAATTCCGATACGGAATCAAATGGTCGGGCTTATGGCGGTGTATCAACTGGTGGTGCCAATGGCACGTCAAATATTGACCAAACATCAGGTGTTAATATTGAAGATGCCGAGACAGCCAAAACAATTAAGGCTGATTCAGTTGAAATTTCATCAAAGGCTGTCAATGATGCTACATCTACGGTATATGCCGGTGCCGGTGCGGTATTGGGTATATCGGCTTCAAAGGCAAAAACGGATATAAAATCAACCAATAAGAACTATGTCGGCAAAAATTATGATATTTCGACAACAGAAGGCGGATATTCGTTTGCGGCCGACACTATGAACAAATATAAGAGTTATGTCAAATCTGATTCTTACGGTGTGATTACAACCGCAATACCGAAAATTGAAAATATAGTTGATTCTACGGTGACGGCTGATTCTGAAGCAGATGTTACTTCAAGTAAAAATATTGTGGTTAGAGCTGCTAATGAAATCAGAAAAAATGCGGTTTCGGGCTATGATTTATATGGCGGTGCCGGTGGTATAGCAGGTGGTGGCGGCGGCTCCATTAACGACACGTTAAAGATGGATACGACAGTCAAATTCGGCGGAAATAAAGCTCGTGCCGAAGGGGATTTTGAAAGCGGACGTATTGATATTAGTGCGTATAACATTGCTAATATTAATGAAAAAGCCGATTTGTATGCACATGGCGGTATTGCCGGTGCCGATACAGATTCGAAAGTTTATTTGATAGCTGATGCTAAAACTGAGATAACCAATAAAGATATCTCAAATTATGATGATGACATTAGCTATGTTGCCAGAAATGATGTTGATATTTATACAAAATCCAATGTTGAATCTTATGGTGGCGTAACCGGCAGCGGTGGTGACAGTATAGCACAAAGTTCTAAGCAACATGCCGATGTTGTCATTTCCGGTGAAGTCAAGTCAAAAAGCGGTAGAAATACTAACATCAGTGCCTTGAGCAATAAGAGTTTGGAGGCACATATCTATGAGCGGACACGTGGTTTGGCCAGTATTATTTCCGGTGATTCTTATGCTTATAATAAAGATTCTGAAGCTTCAATAGATATTCAATCAGGTGCGCAAATAAAATCTTATGATTCGATGAATTTAACAGCGTATAGTTCGACACAAAAGCTTAGTGCTACTCGTGATGCCATTGCTTATCAATTGTGGGGGATTCCTTATAGAGGCAAAGGTAATACACACACGGAGGATAAAAATTCTTCAAGCATTATCATAAACGGTGCTGTGGAAAGCGGATTGGGCGCATATAAACACCTTGTCATCAATAAAGACGGCACTTATGAATCGGAAAATGATGCGATTTCAGTATCACGAAAAGAAATCGGTAAAATTACATCTGCCGATATTCAGGTTGATATAGATTCTTACAAAGCGAGTATGAAAAAATTACAAGATGAACATGCAATTTATGTGGCGGGAAAAGAAAACCAAAGAGCAAATCATGAAACGAATTATAATAATGCCAAAACAGCAAAAGAACAATTGAAAACAGAGAATACAGAGTTAATGACACTGAAAAACAGCGCTTCCGCACTTCTGGAAGAAATTTCGGATGCCATAACAGAGGTAACAACACCTGAGGGTATGGGTGCTATAGCTGAAGATGATATAGTTGCGTATGCAGAAAAATATGGTTCAATAACTGAAGTCCAAACGTGGATAGAGGCTTATAAAGCCTATGTTACAAACGAAAATGAAGAAACTCAGAAAGCTTGTGTTCAGGCTTGGGGAAACTTAGTCGGAAAGCAAGAAACGTTACTTGGGCAAGTTAACGATTAAACACAAAACATAACAGCAAATGATACCGCCATACAAAGCCATGAAGCAACAATGAAGGCGGCACAAAATGCGATGAATGATATTGATGCTGAAATAGCAAAGACGGCTGAAGATTATCAAGCGCATATTGATTCTCTTAATGCAAGCATAGCTGATGCAGAAGCGCAAAAAGCTTTGGCTCAAGCAGAAGCTATTCCTGTTTACAGTATCAATGTTGATGATGTTTTTGTTCGCTCCGGTGAAACCAATATCAATGGTGCTACTGCAACCGGAAACGGCTCAATCACAGCCGCCGGTGCAGGTAGTTTTGCCATTTATATTAAAAACGACAGCGTCAGCAATGTTTACTATAATAATTTGATTATTGACCGCAATTTGAAATACGGCATTAACGGTGGCGTGGGCGGAAATATTACCAAAAATATAATAAATGCAAGTCCTTATGAAGGACCTACTATCAACATTGTTAACAGCATTGATAAAAACGACCCGACTATAAATATGGATACTAATGCCGGAGATATTGTCTTGCAGGGCAATGTTGAAAATGTTTTGGGCGTATTTGATGTAACCAACCGCACCGGTGATGTAATTACGCAAGGTAACCTCACGGTTAGAGATTTGCATATGAAAGTTCCGAACGGTGCTTATAATCAGCTTTATATAAATCAAGAGCAAAAACTCGGCGGTTCTTCCGGTACGGGAGCCATTGTTGCGGCAGGCGATATCGATATTGCGGCAAAAACTATTGACGTGAATGGTTTGTTGCAAAGCGGCACGGAGCTCAAAAAAGTAGAAATACCTGAATTTTCCGTTATCAAAAAAGAAGATGGTAACTATTATCAGGTTATGAACGGTGCTGAAACCATAATGCAAAATGGAACAACCGACGGTTATTATTACATTAATTTACCTCAAGTCAATGATAATGCTGATGTTAACGCGATGCAGGCCATCAGAGCTTATTTCAAACCGACGGATGAGAGCAATACAAGCAATATTGCCGGTGATATATATTTGTTCAAAGCCAACACATCCGGAGGTAATATCACATTGACCGGTAATATTACCAGCACTCAAAACACCGGAAAGATTGTTTTGATGAACGGTTACGGACATATTGATGTTGTCAATAACTCTAATTATAATTTGGTGACAAATTCGTTGGGTGCCGATACTGAGATGCAAGGTAAGCTGACCATCAATGACTTTAAGGTTAATACAAAACAAGAGGCAGCATACTCCAGCAGTAATCCAGGCGAGGCGCTCCCGGTGATAACAGTGCCGAATTATTCTCCGTACGAAAATATAAACCAATCTGGTTTGACAAATGAGTTTTTAGCCAATAATACCGATACACATACGGCGGAAGTTGTTGAAAATGGTATTCACCTCACCACAAGCGGCAATAAAAACGGAACTTGGGGAACATCATCAAAAACAACAAGAGCAGACGGTGCAACAGTATATTCCACAACATATACCCCTGGTGACGATGCTTGGACAATAAAGGAAGATGGTGGTTCTTACTCTTATGAACGCTATGTCGAACGTTCTTGGATTGTAGAATTGTTCTGCGGTAAATTGTATGAAACCGTCTATGTTAATTATAAGCCGACATACGAGGTGAAAAAAGAAGCTATTACTGTTAATTTCCAAGGTTTTGACAAGCCGGAAATCAACATAACTTCAAAGAGTGATGTGGTAATGAACAACAGCATCAGCTCCTTAAGCGGCGATGTTAATATAACTTCGCAAGGAAGCATTATAACAAACTCGCAGAATAATGTTATTACGGCCAACAATATCAACCTGACGTCAAACAACAATATCGGACAAGTTCTTGATGAAGTCGGAACCACAAGACCGTTGATTGTTGAAATTGTGGATAACGGAAAGTTAACGGCTAAAGCTGAAAATAATGTATATGTTCGTTATCCGTACAGTGATGTGAGCAATATTGATATCAGCGGTAAAAATGTTCAGTTATCAACGGATGTTGGCAATATGGATATGAGCGGTAAAACACTTAAAGTATCAGCCGATGATTTGCTCTTAAACGCCGGTAGCATAAATTTTGATATTTCTCAAGCTAAAGATAACGGCTCCGAGCTTAATGTTGGAACATTGAGTGCCAGAGCCAATGATGATATAACTTTTGTTTCTGATGGCAGTTTTACGATTAAGTCACTGATTTCAGACAATAAAGGTATTATCAATTTGGAGTCAAAAAATGGTTCTATATATGCATCTGATAGCACCGGAACATATTTGAATGAACATATCTACGGCGGTGATATCGTATTGAAAGCTATTAACGGTGAAATCGGGTCTTCTGATAAACCATTAACGTTTGCCAATGCCGGTATCTTTAATGTTCAAGCAGACAGCGATATTTATCTGAAATCCGCTAATACGATGTATGTTGATTTAATCAGCTCTGCAATCGGTTCGGTTAATCTGAATGCTGATTTCGGTATTATTGCTTCCACAATTACCGATACAGACAGAGTATATCACTTATATGCCGGCGGTGATATGAATTTGGTTTCGACTTACGGAAACATTGAAAATATGCTGGTCAATCTTGATGGTGTGCTTAGTGCTTCCGCAGGTTATAAAGGCACAGAAAATGTTGCCGGTTGGGGAGATGTCAATGTTTCGCTTATTTCCGAGATTGCCCCGGCTGATGAAACAGGTGCAGAAAAACTTACCGGCACGAAAGACCTGAAAATCGGCATTATTCAAGCAACCAACAATGTGACGATTAACTCTGAAAGAGCCGTTAAGAACGCTTTTGATACATCTTCGGTTTCCGGTGAAAGAATAATCGTTAATGCAGTCGGTGATGTCGGAGAGCAAAATTCCGCCATCAATATGACTGCAAACAGAGAAATTACGGTTCTTTCAAAAGACGGTAGTAATGTATATCTGAAGACCGATAATGCCGGTAAAGGTTTGGCAATCAATCGAATTGATACAACAAACGGAGAAGGATCACTTGGTAATGTTGAATTGACTTCTGCCGGCAATATTACTCGGAAGACAATAGAATATCGTAATATTTTAGAAAATATACCTGAAGAAGAAATTACCAATATCAAAGCTGAAAACATTGTTTTGCATGCCGTTGGTAAAGAAATCGGTTCTGCCGACAGATATTTTGTTGTAGAAACAGTATCAGATGATGAGAATAAAGGTTTGACGTTCAAAGCGGATAAAGCCTATATTAAAGGTGTGAGCGACAAGTTAACCATCACTAAAGGTGAAGCCAGCAGTACGGTAGATATTGTCAGCGATACCAATAGCGTTTCAATTAAAGACATTATTGCAGATGAATATCTTTATATTGAAACAAAAGAAAATATTGACATTGCCGATGCAACCGTTAATGGAGATTTGTATGCAATTGCAGAAAACGTCAATATCTCAGAAATGAAATTAGATGGTACTTTTAACGCCATGACTGATGATTTGGATGTGTATACTTCTAATGATTTGCACATTGGTTTAATCATCGGTAATAGTGCAGATTATGCAGATACGGTGAATATTACGTCATCACAGAACATTACTAACGGACTGGCGACAGACGATACGAATATGTCTGTTAAAAATGTTAATCTGACTGCAGGTGGTTCTATCGGTGAAGATAAAGCTCTGAAAATGAGACTTGCCGAAGGTAATAATATAAATATTACAGCCGGAAATGTTGCTAACCTTTATAGTATCGGTGCAACTGCAAATTACGAAAATATTACGGCTGATAATGCAATAATTACAGCAATTAACGATGTGAATATTGCCGAGGCGACAGCGGATAATCTGACGATAGAGGCAGAAAATGCGGACATCACCAAGTCGAACACGACCGGTGATACCAAGATAACGACCAGAGGCGATACCAAGATTGCCGAGGCAACAGCGGATAATCTGGCGATAGAGGCAGAAAATGCGGTCATCACCAAATCGAGTACAACCGGTGATACCAATGTTACGACCAGAGGCGATACCAAGATTGCCGAGGCGACAGTCGGCGGCAACTTCAGCAATACTTCCGGCAACACAGTTGTCATCGGTAAGTTGGATGTTGCCGACAATGCGAAGATTACGGCAAACAACGATGTAAGTATTGCTAACCTGAATACGGATACATTAGATTTAACAACAAAATCGGAAAATGTTAATATTACGGGTGATATTAAGACTAAAGGAACGATTGATACGGCAAGCAAAAATATTGTCGTAGACAATACAAGTTTAGAAGCGTATCCTTATGCAACAACGCAGCTGTATTTGACCAAAAAGCCGATGCATTTAATTGTTGATAAGAGCAATAATATCAGAACGGAATCTAAAAATGTAACCAGACACAGTATGAATACTCTTGTTAATAAAGAAGCGTATGCAACAAGTATGGAAGGAGAAATAACATTAGCCTCGGAAACCGCTTTGAGAAATTCGTATCACGGTAAAGCTGTCATGGATGAAGCAAATGATTCGCTTTATAATAGTTCCACTGTATCAGATTATATCTCATCTGCGGTAGGTTCTCGAGATCATCTTATCACTGATGATAATGGCACATTGATAAACCATATAAATGTTATGGATATTATCCGCCAGGGGACGCCACATAGATCGGTAAATCAGAATTTCAGCCAAGATGATGAAAGGAAGAAAAAAGGCAAAGGTAACCTTAAAAAGGCTGAAAATACAATTCTGAAGAATACAGATGTTGCGGCTATTCTCGGAAAATAAATCTTTGAAATTAAAAGGACTTAGAATGATGTTAATGAACTCAAAAAAAATATTTTGGCAAACTCTGATTTGCAGCAGCTTTATTTCGACAAGCACACTCATAATGAGCAGCAATGTGTATGCCGCAGCCACACCGGAGGAAAAAGCGACCGAAGTGAATCAGCAGTTATTGACACCAAATGAATCAGTCGATGATATGACAGACATAAATCGTGCCAGAAGATATTATCAAACACGTGAAAGCCGGAGTAATGCGGAAGCAGAGGAAACTGCCGATACCCCGATAGATACAACGGAAGAGGAAATAAAACTCCCGCCGAGAACGAAAAAAAATGCACCAAGTGTACATATTTATCGAGTTGATATATCAGATTCAGAAGTTTTCTCGTCCGATGAAATTAACAAATTCAAGTCTTTGATTGAAGAGAAAGATGTTACGATAGAGGATATTAACAATTTGGTTAAGCTCATCAATGCTCAATATTTGAAAAAAGGCTTTATTACCGCTCGTGCTTTTATTACGGAAGGAAAACTAGATGGTGTTTTGAAAATAGAGCTGATGGAAGCGCATATCGGAAAATTGGCTATAGACGGAAATAAATACAACAGAGACTGGTATTTGCGCTCTCAATTCAGTCACAAAGACGGCGATCTTTTCAGTTTAAAAGATTTACAAAACGAACTGAAAACATTTAACAGAAATGCCCGTAGCATAAAGATGCGTGCGGAATTGAAGCCTGGAGAAGAATACGGAACAACAGATGTTACGTTAAAGGCAGAGGAGCAAATGCCTTACCATTTGTCAGCTTCATTTGATAACTTTGGGCGTGATACGACCGGTGAACACCGCGGAGGCATAGTTGCTTCAACCGACTCACTTATCGGCTTTCAAGACAGATTATCGGTAGCATTCAATGTCGCAAAATCTTCATTTAATCCTTATATCGATTATAATGTGCCGGTAAACAGATACGGAACTCGTGCAGGTGTGTCGTATATGTTCGGTAAAAGCAAAGTAACCAGCGGAGAGTATAAAGATTTTGACTTAAATGCCAAAACG
>JAGBLF010000004.1 GCA_017635595.1 Alphaproteobacteria bacterium | reverse complement strand
AATAAAAAAGTATATTACCACTTTGAGGTTGCCACCGCTTTTCAAACAAACCGCCAATTCTGGCTTATGAGCGGTGGTATTTAAAAAAGAAAAAAGAGGAAGTATAGCCTTCCTCTTTTTGTATTGGTGATCCCAACGGGACTCGAACCCATATTGCCACCGTGAAAGGGTGATGTCCTAACCATTAGACGATGGGACCATTGTTATCAACAAAAGCATATATACTTGTATTTTTTATTAAGGTCAAGAACTTTTTTTATAATTTTTAATTTTTATTGATTTTTTTTACCAATTCCGATAAGTGAACCAGCTTAAACCCACGTGTTTCAATCACTTGCAGCCAATCTTGCAAAGCTCTCAATGTTTGTGAATGCGGATGACCTATTGCCACGGCATAACCGTGTTTGGCAGCTATTTTTTCGGTCTGTTTCAGCTGCCCCATTACATAATCATACTTATTTTCATTATCCAAAAATACATCTCTGTCAATATACGGGACACCATACTCAGCGGATACGCTTTTACCGACAGATTTTCCGGACGTCTTAGAATCCAAAAAAAACATGCCACGCTTTTTCAAAATTTCCATAACATAGCCCATACTCTTGGCTCTTTCGGTAAACAAACTGCCCATGTGGTTATTTATGCCGACCATACCGACATTACCAAACCGATCCAGCATAGCCTCAAAATCTTTCTGAACTTCGTCTTTCGGCATTTCCGGCGATAACGTAACCGGTGCCAAATCTGCCGGAACGTGCGGCATCATCGGAACATGCAACATAACCTCATGTCCGGCGGCTTTTAACCTTTCAGCCTGTTTTTGATTTGAAGCCCCATACGGCAAAAAAGAGGCTGTCAAAGGTTTAGACAGCTTTTCCATATCTTTTACAAACGGTTCGCTCAACCCGACATCATCAATAACAACCGCAATTAACGCTGAACCATCAGGCACTTTAAGTGCCGACGTATCAGAGGATATTTTTTGCGGTACCACAGCATCGGCTGCTTTACTGTCTGATTTTTCAAGATTTGACGTTTTTACGGCACTGCTCGGTCCGGAAGTATAAATTTTTTTCATCAGATTATTTGAAATTTCAGCCGCAACATTATCCAAAATATATTCAACACGCTTTGCTTCATGGGTCTCAAACAAAAAAGGTTGAACTTCTACCTTGCGGACCGGCACTTCAAATTCTTGTGAGTCTATTTCAAACAAATCCTTATTCGGGTGTAAAACATCATACAGCACAACAGCACCTTCGGCCAGTGCAACAGCCGTGATAAAGAAAATAAAAATCGTAAATTTTTTTATTTTCATAAATCAGTCTTTCTTTCTTAATGTCGGAAAAGCAATAACATCTCTAATGGTCTCGGCACCCGTCAGCAACATAGAAAGACGGTCAATACCCATACCCATACCACCTGATGGAGGAAATCCGTTTTCAAGGGCATTAATAAAGTCCTCATCTAACATTTGAGCCTCATCATCACCGTTTTCACGAGCGGCAACTTCGGCCTCAAAACGCTCTCTTTGCTCAAGCGGATTTGATAATTCGGAGTAAGCACAACCGATTTCTATACACCCTAAATAGGCATCAAAATGTTCAACCAGGCGCGGATTCGAGCGATGTGTTTTAGCAAGCGGTGAAATATCGCGCGGCATATCCATGACAAATGTCGGTTCTATTAAAGTTGCCTCCACACGTTCATCAAACACTTCTTGTACGACCTTGCCCCAGCACGAGCATGCACCGGCATCAACCCCTATGGATTTTGCCATTTCCTGCGCTTGTTCAAGAGTTTCGGCCTGCAACAAATCAATACCGGTCTTTTCCTTAATCAGATTAACTATCGATTCGCGACGGAAAGGTTTGGCGACATCAACTTCGTTTTCGCCTATTTTAAGAACCGTCGTTCCCAAAACCTCTTTAGCGACAAAACGCACCAAATCTTCGATTAAATCTGCCATATCATTGTAATCGGCGTAAGCTTGATAAGCCTCCAAACCGGTAAACTCCGGATTATGATTTTTATCAATACCTTCATTACGGAAATTACGGCCGATTTCAAACACGCGGTCAAAACCGCCGACAACTAATTTTTTCAAATACAGTTCGGGCGCAATACGCAAGTACAAATCCATATCCAATGCGTTATGGTGTGTAATAAACGGTTTAGCATTTGCACCGCCCATAATCGGGTGTAACATTGGCGTTTCGACTTCCAAAAAATCATGCTGTTCAAAGTAGCGGCGAACGGCCGACGTAATTTTGCAACGCTTTTTATATACCTCTTTACTGTCTTCATTCATAATAAAATCGACATAACGCTGGCGATATCTGGCATCTGTATCTGTCAGGCCGTGAAATTTCTCCGGCAATGTTTGCAAAGATTTTGAGATAATATCAAACTTTTCGGCGGCAATTGTCAATTCTCCACGCGGCGTCCGGCGTACAAAACCGGTAACACCGACCATATCACCGACATCGACACATTTTAAGATTTCCTGATCGGCCTCAGGAAGAATTTTTTTATAGCAAAAAGCTTGAATTTTTCCGGTTTTATCTTTTATATCCACAAACATCCCGCTGTTGCGCACAGCCATTGCCCGTCCGGCGATTGTCACACGGTCTTCAGTATCAACTCCGGCCGCCAAATCCCTGTATTTTTCGTGTAAATCAGCAGCATAGGCATTCGGTACAAACTTGTACGGATACGGATTATAACCCTTTTCTTGCAATGTTTTTAATTTTACTAAACGTGATTCTCTGTGAATATTTGCTTCATTTGCCATTTTTTTCTTCCATTATTAAATACATAAATCTCCTTGACTATAAACCGCAAGAATCATTTTTTCAATAAAAAACTCAGATTTTTAGACTTGTTTATTTATGAACCGCGAAACAAATTCGTCAGCTTTTTGACATCTTCGCTGCTTAAAATTTTGCGCACGGCAACGGTTTTTTGGTGGATCCGTCCCCAATAATAAGTATGTTGCCAACGAAATTCGTCTTTATTGCTGCAAAAATCTTCTATCGGTGAATTCCACAAGCTTTCGGCAAACGGACGATACAATCGATTAAACCAAAACAGTGGCCATTTTAACGGATTTAGCGGTGTCGGTTCGGCACAATCGATAAAAACTGCTTTTCCGCCGTTTGTCAGGCTGTTCAAGACATTATCCATAACTTTACGCCGCGTTTTAAGGGGTAATTCTTTAATGATATTATAGCAAACAATCACATCATATTTTTCTTCCCACGGCACGGAGGCATCATAGTTCATAATATTGATATTAAAATGCCTGAACTTTACGCGGGCACGCTTAACCTGCAAAGGAGAAACGTCAAAAACATCGAATTTTCCCTGTTTGCAAACTTTATTATAAACGGCATGCATTTCTTTACCAAAGGTCACGCCTATTTGCAAAACATGCGCATTTTTGGTAATTTCCTGCACCAATTCTTTGATAATTTTATTATTCGCCCCCAAATTAAGAAAAGTCACAACGCGATTATCATCCAGCACACCGCTGGCAACAGAATCACTGTATATCCTATTTGCCAAAACATTCATATAAGCAGGCATCTCAACCGTATCCGTCATTTCGGCTCCTATTTTGTTTCTTCCAAAAGTCCGCGCTTAACCGCTTCCCTAACGGCCAACACGCGATTACTTACATCTAACGTCCGCATTAACAAAGTAATATGAATTTTTACCGTCCCCTCGCTCAAACCGAGTTTATAAGCTATTTGTTTATTGGATAATCCCTCGGACAAACACTGTAACACTTCCAACTGGCGCGGTGTAATGCCTTTGTTTTTTTCCTTATATTCCACCGACTTATTTTCATCTAAATCCTTAATCAAATCTTTTACCGGCTCCGGTGACGATTTAAGGCTCATATGCAATACTTCGGGCGGAATATACATACCGCCGGCCAATACTAAATTGATGGCGCTGATAATAATACTGTTTGAAAATGATTTCGAAACATAACCGGACACACCGATATCAAATGTTTTTTGCAAAATTTCGCCGTCAAAAACCGCTGAAATAATAATAATCGGTGTATCGACACAAATCTCGTGCATTTTGGCTATGGCATCCAACCAATTTGCCCCCGGCATAGCCAAATCCGTAATAATCAGATCAAAATCTTTTTGTTTACCCAAAACCTCAAAGATACCGGTATAACTGTTCGTCGAAACAATCTCGGCTTTAGGATACTCTTTATGCAAAATAAATTCCAATCCCTGCAAAAAAAGTTCATGATCATCCGCTATTAAAAGTTTCATACGTGTATCTCCGCAACAAGTTCTTTTATATAAAAAACTTTGTATAAATCCATTTTTGATTAGCATTATATCGGAAGATATGTTAATGAAATATAAATTAATAAAATTTTTATAAGGTAAAAAAACATGATTATCACCATTGACGGACCGGCCGCCGCCGGCAAAGGAACCCTTTCGGCTTATTTGGCTCAAACCTATAAGCTGGCCTATTTTGATACCGGTATGGTGTACAGAGCAGTCGGCCTTCAAATGGTTTTAACCGGACTCGATTTAAACAATAAAGAAGAAGCCTTAAAAATAGCTGCAAACTTAACATTTCAGCAAATGATTGAACTTTCGCGCCATCCGGACTTTCGCTCGGATATAGGCTCAAACGCGGCCTCTGTCGTATCGGCCTACCCTGAAGTCAGACAGGCGTTATTAGCTATGCAGAAAAATTTTGCCCTTTCACCTGTGTTTGCCGACGGTACGCCGGCCAACGGCGTTATTTATGATGGCCGTGATACCGGAACAGTCATTTGTCCGAATGCCGATTTGAAATTGTTTATTACGGCTTCTGCCGAAGTACGCGCCGAACGTCGATATAAAGAATATGCGGCTAAAGGTATGTCAACTTCATACGAAAAGGTCTTAGAAGACGTTATATCCCGTGACGAACGTGACTCCAAACGCTCATCTGCACCGATGAAACCGGCAGAAGATGCCGTTATCATCGACACCTCATTTTTAAGTATTGCCGAAGTTATCGAAGAAATAACACCGTTGGTTCAAGCCAAAATCAATCAAACTCGGTAATTAACAGCGTAAAAGGTTTTACGGTTATACTGTCTAGCAACCGGCGAATGTAGCTGTCATTATATCCGGCGACGCTCCCGATATCCGTATATGAAAAAACCGAAATCGAGCTCCACAAACAAAACAATACTAATTTGGCATACACATTTTTCATGCCGTTCATATATTTGCGGATTATCAAAATTCAATCTTAAATCTTTTGACTTGACGTATATAGAAAATATGGTATATTTTTTGAGGTTTAAACATAGGAATATACAAGATGACAATTGATGTTATTGTGTGGGATTTAGATAATACATTGTATCGCGAAACGCCTGAATTTCACAATCTTCTTGATAAAATTACCGCTGAAGCGGCCATTGAGGATTTGAAATTGGATATGGATTTTGAAACGGCTAAAGCTTTGGTAACCGAATCATATAAAACATATCGCGACGGCGGTGCTATTTTTGTTGAAAAATACGGCATAGACGAAAAAGATATGTTTGATGCTTATCACAAACGTAAAGAAGAAAACCTTTATCCTATTAAGCCGTACACCGGTTTGCTTGAAGAGCTTAAACAACTTCAATGTCCGCAATATATATTATCGACAAGTTCATATAATGCCTGCACGGCTATTTTAAAACACATCGGATTATTCGAATTTTTTGACGGCCGATATTATTCGGTTGAACAATTTGATTGTTATAAAAAAAATGAGAGCCCGGATGTTTACTTAAAATTCTGTGAAAAAATCAAAGTTAAACCTGAAAACTGCATTTTTGTTGATGACAGTTATTCCAATCTGGAGTTTGCCAAAAAGGCCGGCATGATAACCGTACGCTTATGTCACGGCAAAGAAAATAAAAACGGTACAGAATATATCGATTATGCCATCGACAACATTAAAGATTGTCTGGAATTCTTAAAAAAAGTCGTTTGTTGATATTTATTTACACATGGCTGTTTCACGAGCATAGGTATCGTGAACATCCAGTTTTTTATGCTGTTCATCAAGCACTTGCCGGAACAAGTCCCATATTTGCGAAGCTTGTGCCTGATATTGCTCATTCATCTGTGTCGAAACATTTACCGCATCCTCGGGCAACACAGCCTTAACACTCGTCTTGAAGGCAATTGCCGGAAGCTGTTTTTTAAACGCCATAACCACCAAATTCATTGCCGCATAAGCAATATCAATATGCGTATACTCATGTCTTAAAGTCAAATTATATTTACATGTTCCTTTAGCAATATCTTTTAAAATATAAACAACAGGCATATACTCGATTTTAACCTTCAGGGTTGTCGGAAACAGGCAAAGATACCCGTTTGGCAGCTCACGAACATCCATATTATTAAGGCCGTCCAGCACAATAGAAGGCTGCAGTGAAGTCAGCCCGTTTAAGTTTTCGGCGGTTTCCCGAGTCATTTCATAGTGAAATTTTTGTAATTGTTTCTCATCCAATTCGTTATTAATTTTCAACTGCCCGTAGTTATATTTAACCTCAACTTGTGGCGGATTTTCCATAGCGATTTTTATACATTCCTGCTGCATATCCGTATATGTATCAGCCCATACTTCGGTAATTGTACATAAACTTATGCAGCAGACAGCTAATATTTTATGCATAAAAAACTCCCGATTACAAACACATCCCGGCTTCACGCGCGAATACTTCATCGCTGTCCAATATCAGTTGCCGCTCCTTCAGGGCATTATTAAATACCTCCCATAGCTGATATATTTGTCTTTGATACGTTTCATTCATCAGGAACAATGTCTGTTCACCATCTGTCGAGTTAATTACATTCACCGTCGTATATTTAGCTATCTCCGGAAGTTTATTGCGTAGCGCTTTTACCAACAGATTAAGCATCATGTACCCTAATTCGGCATGAGCCTGACCGTGGCGTACAGCCATTTTATATTTACACGAATCTTTCGGAAGCGTTGTTAAAATATAAACAGTCGGCGAATATTTTACTTTAACTGTCAGCTTTTGCGGATAGACACAAATTCTGTCACCATCCATTACTTTGTACTTCAAAACAGCACCATCCATTTCGATTACCGGATCCAAATCAGTTAATCCGGTCAGATCTCCTCTGTTTTTGTGATTAAGCACGGCATCAATCTGTGCTAAATCGACCTGATATAAATCGGTATTATATTTCAATTCTCCGTAATTATATATAATTTCAATTTCCGGCGGATTCTTTTGTGCAAGTTCACGGCATTGCTGTTGAATAAAATTATATGAAGCACAAAACGCTTCGGTCGAAACCAAAACCAGCGCTGATACAATACATAAAAAAGTTAAATAAATACGCATAGCATTATCTCCGAGATATATAAGTAATATAGCTCTCATTTCTTAAACCTACGTTAATACATTTACGATATAATGCATTTATGAAAAAAATAGTGATTTATCTTTTAATGCTTAGTTTTATTTCGATTTGCAACATAAAATCCGAAGCGGCAGATTTTGAACCGGCCCCGCTTGGAACTCTGGCTCAAGAAAATTCATGGCCTGATACATATCAATATAGCATAATTAATTCATACACCATGACTGTTCATCAGCTGAAAGATATTTTTCAAATCAAATCTCAGAAAATAAAAGACGAAATAAATGAAGCAAAAAAACAGAAACGCCAAGCATATCCGACAGAGAAGGCCTATAAAATACTTAATTTCGGACAAGAAACACAAATTAACGATTATGTGGCTACCCGCACAAAATATCTGAATTTTATTACCCGACAATACCAAAATATTTTTGATAAATTATCAGACCAAGATACCGTTTACATTATTACCGCAAATAATGATTATATGTACCTGTCGACGTATCCTTCGGTCCGCAAGCTCTGGTTCGATACCTTATACACGAGTATATTTAGTCCTGATTATCAACATTTGTTAACCTATCCGCAAAATTTTCAGAATATCTTGTCTGATTCAATCGACAGTCACGCAAAAGATCTCTATAATGTCTGTTCAAAATTGGAAGACGACATTTTCTGTGATTACGCCGATGATTTGATAAAAATAGGACACAACGAAGAAATTGCAAATCCGGAACTAATGGAAATGTTAGAAAGAATGGACGCTGCGATTAATCCCTGACAGCTTCTGAAAAGAAATTACGGCATATATTCCGGATCCATTTCATCCAACAAATCCTGCTGTATATGCATACGGTCATGAAAATCTAAACGTTTAATCTCCTCTTGTGCAAAACCATAGTCCAAATCTTCAAATAAATCACCGTATACATAATCTTTATCACCGCAAAGCGGATTACTGCTCTTACAGACCATCACATGCTCTTTGGAATATTGAGCCAATGGTCCGTTCATATAATTAATTTCGTCTTCAATAAACTTCAGCCAATAATAAAAATGCTGTAATTCATGGCGTAAAGCCAAACGCATCTCCGTTGGCGTTAATGTTTTATCCAGATATATTGTTACATTCTTAATATTGTATGTTCCATTCATCGAAAAGTAGGCGCAACGATACATACCCATTTTGGAAGTTTCTGTTGTCTCTGTTACTATATGAGATGATACACCTTCAAATAATATACAGGCTCGTTTCCAAGAGCACATTGAAACTTTTTTGCCTTGCTTATGACATATATTATGCAGTTTTTCTCCGTTCAACTGCGTATTTATCCTCAATTGTCCGTATTTAACCTTAATATCGGCGACTTTTTCTTTGCTAACCCGATTTCGACACCTTTTTTCAACAGATTCGGGATAGCGGTTTTCGGTATCTGCCTGCTGTAAATCTCTTCTGTTGTTTCTAGACGAATTTCTCCTTCTTGCGTCTGCTTGTTGCACGCAAAAACAAAAAAAAGTCAAAAAACAAATCAAACAATATAAACTTTTCCTAATCATATTTCACATTATAAAAAATTTTTTCTTAAATCTGCGTTAATGTTTTGCGGTTATGATGAACCTATGAAAAAAATACTGATAATATACTGGATAATCATTTTTGCGTGGATTTTACTGGCCTTCTCCGCTGTGGCAGCTAATGCCAAAAAGCCTTCATTCTTTGTGCCTGAAGGCTCTTTTACGGCATCTGAAGAAAAACCTAAAATTTCTGCCGTAATAAATCGCCATGCCGGCCTTGCTGCGAGTCGTAACACAAAATCCACACATTCCACACCGTATAAACGCCTCTTTAATGCCCGCAAGATGAATATCGAGGCTGCGCCTATTGATGAAATTGCCAAAGTCAATCATTTAAGTCCGACATACGTCAACAGTATCATAAAATCTTTTACCCTCACGGAAACACAGCTCACTAAATTATTAAAAGACGAATTTGAGCGGATTAACAACGATACGACCCAAATACATCAAATCGTAAGACAATGGCCCAATCAATCAAAGGCATATCATTTGGCTAACTATATGATTAAAGACCAATCCGGACAAGAAATGATAAAATCACGCCAACAAATAAAAGATATCAAAAATAAATACCAACAACTTTTGGCTTCTGCCGGCGGTGGTGGCAGAATTTACATTATTGAAGCAAAAGATCCTTTACTGTATTTATCAACTGTTTCTTTTGGTGTAAAGGGACACCTTGAGAATATAACTTATATTTCAGTATTTGATAACCAAAAAAAACATGTATTTTCATATAATCGTTTGCACCAAGATATGCTGAAAGACAAACAAATTCCTAAAATCCAACAGTATGAATATGAAATCTATTATCAAAGCTTTGATGATTATTTGACCGATTTAAAAAGAATCGGCCAAGGTTTAGATGTTACAAACCCGACGTTATTGCAACAAATCGGTGAAATGGAAGATGTTGTCATATTACAATAACTCTACTGAATACGGCATACAAACTCTGTAACTAACTTCTGTTTCCATATTATGGTCTACCTGATCCAATAAGGCATTATTGCTTTTTGCAATACTATTCCATTTTCTGTTAATATCACCTATCTTTTGCCCGACGAGTGCTATTGTATCAAAAACACTGCCGGCAGGTTCGAGATTATCTTTGGCAGGTACAATTCTTATATTGTCCAAAGCTAACTGTTTCAATGCTCTCTTGCTTTCTATTAAAATATTATTTTGTGCAGTTTTCCAAATAGTAAAGTGTTGCAATTCATGCCGCAATACAACTCTTCTTTGACACGGATTATATTCTTTTGTCATATAAATAAATGTATCAGTCCAAGAATAGTTAACATACAGTTTTGGGGCAAAGCAAGTATATCTGCCGATACTGATTTTTTCCGTATTAGTTACACCGTATTTATAATTTGCCGTCGTATGTACAAAACAACCGGCAGCCGATTCGGAATGACACATTCTACGAACTTGAGCTGTTGATTTTGCGTTATCTAATATTAATTTGCCGAACTTATATGTTACGGTTGTTAATTTCATATTTTGAGCTTTTTCCCGGCATTGCTTTATAATATATTCAGGCACGTCTGAAGCATTTGCCGTTGCCATCGGCAATAGCAAAACGATTAATACCCAAATAGTCCGTAGTCCTCTTTTCATATATTAATTATAAAAAATTTTTTCTTAAATCTGCGTTAATATTTTACATATATAATGAAACAAAAAAGAGGTTGATATGAGAAAGATTATCTTAATTTTATTTATTTTGCTGTGCGGCATATCCGCCGTATCGGCACAAACAGTGCAAAGAACGGTAAAAAAACCGAATTTCTTTATGCCGCAAAATGCCATGCAGTCACAAACAACTCAAAACCGCAACCGGCAAGTGCAAAAAGTAGGAACTCCGGCAAGCGCACAACCGAAGGCTAAAATAGTAAGACCGAATCAAACTAATGTTCAAAAAACGGCAAACTCAACATCAACCGCCGGTAACGGTGTTATTAAAAAGATTGTTAAAGCACCGGCGTCTCTTACGCGCACTCAACAGACGGCTAAAATCAACCGGCCGACTGCCGCCCCGAAACAACCATTGCCGACACCGGAAAAACTTGTTCAGAATCCGACAAAAACCGATGTTGTTGACATTGTTCCCCTGCAAAATCCGCAACCGGAACCTACCGTAAACAACAATGATCCGTTCCAAATTATTTTTACCGACTATTTCAAAGACACCGCGACAATTAATGAAGGAAAATCATACAAAAATCCGCGCTTAGACAGCGTTATCGCCAACTTTGTGGATAAAGAACACACTTTGGATTAATTATCACCGATTCTTAAAGCTTCGATGAATGCTGATTGCGGCACTTCAACTTTACCGAATTGACGCATACGCTGTTTACCCTTCTTTTGGTTATCCAAAAGTTTACGTTTACGCGTCACATCACCGCCATAACATTTTGCCGTCACGTCTTTACGCATCGGTGAAATGGTTTCGCGAGCGACAATGCGCCCGCCGATAGAAGCTTGTAGCGGAATTTTAAATAAATGCCTCGGGATTAAATCTTTTAAACGACCGCAAATTTGTCTGCCGCGCGCTTCGGCCTCGGTTCTGTTACATAAAAAAGCCAAAGCATCGACCGGTTCTTCATTAATTAAAATCTGTACCTTCACCAAATCGGCCGGGGCATAACCGATAAGTTCGTAATTAAAGCTGGCATAACCGCTGCTGATAGATTTCAGGCGATCATAAAAATCAAACACGATTTCACTTAACGGAATTTTGTAAACAACCATAGCCCGATTACCGACATAGGTCAAATCTTCTTGCGAGCCGCGACGTTCGGTACACAGCTTCAAAATCGAGCCTAAATATTCATCCGGCACCATAATGGTTGCCCGCACCATCGGTTCTTCTATCAATTTAATGGTTGACGGATCCGGCATATCGGCCGGATTATCAAGCGTGGATTCACTGCCGTTGGTCATATAGAGTTTATACGCAACCGACGGCGCTGTCGTAATAATATCCAAGTCAAACTCTCGCCCGATTCGTTCTTGAATAATTTCCATGTGCAGCAAGCCTAAAAAGCCGCATCTGAAACCCAACCCGAGTGCACCGGAATTTTCCGGCTGATATTCAATACTGGCATCATTGAGTTTGAGTTTTGCCAACGCTTCTTTCAAGGCATCATACTGACTGCTGTCGACCGGAAAAATCGAGCAAAACACCACCGAAACCGACGGTTTGAAACCCGGTAGCGCTTCGGAACACGGCTGTTTGTTATCGGTTATCGTATCACCGATACGGCAATCGTCCAAGCTCTTAATACTGGCGGTAATAAAACCGACTTCGCCCGGATAAAGGGCCTCAACATCTTTCATTTTAGGGGTAAACACGCCGATCCTGTCAATAACGTAATCCATGCCGTTAGACATCATGCGAATATTTTGTTTTTTGCGCAAAATACCGTCTTTGGCGCGCACCAAAATAACCACGCCCAAGTAAGAATCATACCAACTGTCGATTAACAGTGCTTTGGTCGGTTTTGTTTCATCGCCCGTCGGCGCCGGCAGATATTTTACCACCGCTTCAAGCAAATCCTCTATACCGAAACCGGTTTTACCGGAAACTTCCACCGCGTTCGACGTATCTAAACCGATAACATCTTCAATCTGCTGTTTAACACGTGCGACATCGGCAGACGGCAAGTCGATTTTATTCAAGGCTGGCACGATTTCATGATCATTATCCAAAGCCAAATATACATTGGCAAGAGTTTGCGCTTCAACGCCCTGTGTGGCATCCACCACTAAAACCGAACCCTCGCACGAGGCTAATGAGCGCGACACTTCATAAGTAAAATCGACATGTCCCGGTGTATCGATTAAATTAAGCTGATAAGTTTTACCGTCTTTAGCTTTATAATTTAAACGCACGGTTTGCGCCTTAATGGTAATACCGCGCTCACGCTCGATATCCATTGAATCCAAGACTTGTTCGGTCATCTCACGCTGTTGCAAACCGCCGCAATATTCGATAATGCGGTCGGCAATGGTAGATTTTCCGTGGTCTATATGTGCAATAATCGCAAAATTTCGGATTAAACTTAAATCGTGCATAATTCCTCCTGATTTTGCTCAAACATAATTTATTTTTTTGTTTTAATCAATAATTATTGTCAAACATTCAAAAATATGTTTTAATGATTTCAAAGGAGACGATGTTATGCGTAAAATGATTGATATAGAATTCGGCTCATCTCGCTACAACGAGTTGGTTGAATTGCGTTACAAAATACTTTTAAAACCGCTCGGCTTAAAATTTTTGGATTCTTTCCGTCCGGAAGAGGCTAATTATCTGCACGTCGGTTGCGTCGAAATGCTTGATAATAAACTTGTCGGCGGATTAATTTTAGCACCGGTCGATGATGATACCATCCGTTTAATGCAGGTTGCGGTGGATACCATTTATCAAGGCGAGGGTATCGGTCGCGAATTGGTAAAGTATGCTGAAAAACGCGCTAAAGAAGCCGGATATACCAAAATCGTTATGCACGCCATGCTGTTTGTCGTCGACTTTTATGAAAAAATGGGCTATCACCCTGAAGGCGATGTTTTTGAAGAACAAGGTATAACCTTCTTAAAGATGGTGAAAAACTTGTAGCAAAGGAAAAAGCAATGGCAGATTTAGAGGAAATGCGTTTCGATATTCGCAGTAAAGAATTCAACAAAATCATTTCCGAAATTCCGGAAGGAGCCGATGAGGCATGGTCATTGCTTGAACAAAGACAATTTGAAATCACTGATGCCTTTGTCGGTAAAGATAAAAAAGCCGAAGCGCTTGATCGGGTTTTATGGGAAATGGACCGCATTTATCCGCGTTCACACAATGCTTATTGCGAAACCATGAAATTGCGTGTTGAACTGACAAACAAAAAAGAGCAGGATAAACTCTTAGATTTGGCACAATTAACCTTTATGCACAGCCGCAACGCCGATTTTCAAAAATACGGTGCGGTTATGTACGAAATTTATCAAAAGCTTTCACCGAGCAATAAAAAAACATTTCCTTACGCAAAAACGGCGCACACCTACCGCAAAAGTGTCTTGACCGCACAAAATAAAGCCGAAAGAGAAGAAATCGAAAAAGAATTGGCAAGAATAGACTTTTTCATTGAAGCCGAAGAAACACCGACGGATAAAAAGCTTTCTTTAATAGATGAAGCTATCGATTTAATCCGCGAAAAACATTTCGGATTTGTTAAAGCGAATGAACACAAGCGTGACTATTGCAATTGGGCTGTTGATATCTGCCGACATGCCGGTTACAGACAGGATGATATCGAATACTATTCTGCCCAAGCTTTTAATTTTCAGCGCAAAGCCGATAATGCTTTTTTGCATACGCCGCAAGGAAACACTGAAGCGAACCGCCAGCGCTATATGGAAAAATATCGCACCGACAAGCACGAATATTAAGTTTACTTTTCCAAGTAAATGGCGCTCTTTTTATAGTTATTAATCAGATATCTTAACAAAACACCTATACAGGCGGCAACCGGTACGGCAATAATCATACCCAACAGACCGAGCAATACACCGCCGGCAAGCAAGGCAAACATAACCCATACCGGATGTAAACCGATATTTTCACCCACCAATTTCGGTGTTAAGAAATTGCCTTCCAAAAATTGTCCTAAACCGAACACGACGACAACTTCAATAATTTTAGCCATCGTGCCGTATTGTGTCACCACCAAAACCATCGCCATCAAAAATCCGGAAATGGAGCCGACATACGGAATAAATGATATCATACCGGCCAAAAACCCGACCAGAACACCTAAGTGCAAATTAACCAGCCATAAGCCGCAAGAGTAAAACGTACCGAGCGCGACACACACCAAAAACTGACCGCGCAAGTATCCCGAAATAATACGGTTTATTTCCTTAACGCCGTCTTTAACGGCTTTACTGTGTTTTTTAGGGACTAAATCCAAAATTTTGCGGGTAAATTCGTGCCAATCACGCAGCATATAAAAAGCAACCACCGGCGAAATCAACAACAGCGAAATCACGTTAATAAAGGCAAAACCGTTTGAAATAATTTTGCGAACAACAACCGCAAACGGCTTTAACGAATCACCGACATTGCCTTGCCATGCTTTTTCAATATCGGCCGATGCCAGTGCCGGAAAATATTCTTGTGTCTTTTGGAAAAGCTCTAAAAATTTACCTTTAAACGTATTGATGTACTCCGGTAAATTTACCACAAAATCACTGACCTGCGAAAAAGCAATTCCGCCCAAAAAGACCAAAATCGGCAGTAAAATCAACAAAAACAATATCAAAATCCCGATAGATGCCAAAGAACGTGAAACTTTTCCGTTGAATGTCAGTCTGTTAACGAGCGGATCCAAAAAATATGCTACCAAAATGCCGACAACAAACGGCAGCAGCACCGAACGCAACATATACATTAAAACGCCCGTCAGTAGGAATACGCCAAAAATAAGAATATAGCGCTGATTATTTATGCTCTGTTTATTCATTTCTCTACCTTATGATAAAATAATTACCGGCAACTTCATGGCTGAGCCCTATTTCTTGCAAAGCAGTCCACAAATCATCCAAATTACCCGTATACCTTATGGTAAAATTCACTTTACCGCCGCCGAAGCTTTTGGTATCTATACCCTCAACCTGCGGCAAATCACTGATTGATTTACTCTTGTTAAGCCAATCTTTCATATCCTGATAAGCATAAACGGCATTGATGTTATTGACAGCCGCGACGTCATCGGCATTTTTGGCCTCGCGTTGCATATTCGAAATAAACATCACGCTTTTTTTAATGGCTTCTTCGTACAAATCGATATCAGCACCGGCGGCAACGGTAAAAGAATCTTCCGCTTTTGTTTTTACGGATTTAATCGTCACTTTCAAATCCCCGTTTTGTTGCTTTTCGGCATAGATTACATATACGTTTTCCGAACCGCTCATCTCGGCGATTTTGGTATAAACATCCGCTTCCATATACAAAGCACCTTGCGCATTTAATCCGTCTATATTCCGATAATTATCATTTAAGGCGCGCATACCCATGGTACCGAACTTAATTTGTCCCTTAGATCGCCAACTGTGCAGCCAATCGTTATTCTCTTCCCACAGTAACGGGTATCCGTCCGGTCTATCCTGCAAAACCGGAACAACAACCAAATCGATACTGTCGGATTGAATCATTTCGTTTTCAGCCAAATAATCTTTAAGCAAATCTTCTTTGACCTGAACAGTTAAATTGGCGATATATTTCGTCCCGCCGGCTTTTTCATCGGCAACACCGACCGATTGCACAAAATAAGCAATGGCATCATCCGTCAGTTCATTTAACTTTTGCACATTTTCTTCACTTGTCAGTTGGCCGGCTATTTGTAAAAAAGCCTTACGCTGAGCCTCGAGCATTGCATGTTCTTTGGCGACGACCGAATTTTCGGCATCGACATCAACCGGAACAGTTGCCGAGTATTCTATTTTTGCCCATGCCGGCATACTGATTAAAAGTCCTGCAAAAAACAGCCAAAAATATCTCATAAAGAAACCTCTCTTTCTTAATTTTTTCCACAATATTACAAATCAGTATAAAAATCAAAACTTTTTATGGACTTTTTCGCTTATCCGTTGTTTATTAGTGGCAAATATTATCTGAAATAATTTCTACAAGGGATCGTATAATGATAAAAAGCAAATATATTTTAAGCTTGCTTGAAAAAGCAAAAAAAGACGTTAAAACCATTGTTTTGCCTGAAGGTGAAGATGAACGCGTTTTGGAAGCGGCCCATATCGTTGCTTCCGAAAAAGCCGCCAAAATTGTTATTTTGGGCAGTATTGAAAAAATTAAAGCTTTCTATGCCGCAAATAATTGGGATTTAGACGGTATCGAAATCATTGAACCGGAAAGATCCGCCAACTTAAAAGCCTATACCGAATTGTTGTACAACTTACGCAAAGAAAAAGGCTTAACCGAAGAAGATGCCGCTAAATTAGCTCTGAATTACAACTATTTCGGTACCCTAATGATTAAATCCGGTCATGCCGACGGTATGGTATCGGGTGCCAATCACTCCACCGCCGACACGGTTCGTCCGGCTTTGCAAATCATTAAGTCGGCTAAAAAAGGTCGCAGTGCATCATCGTTCTTCATTATGCTGTCAAACAATGTGCCTTACATTTTTTCAGATTGCGGCATTATTATTAACCCGACTGACCAAGAATTAGCTGATATTGCTTTGGATGCCGCCGAGACGGCTATTCAATTCGGCATTGAACCGAATGTTGCCATGCTCTCATTCTCAACCAAAGGTTCCGGCAAAGGCGATGAAGTTGAAAAAGTTCAACGCGCCACAAACCTGGCTTTGGAAGCCTTAAAAACCGATGAATACAAAAATCTCGGTATCAAGCTTGATGGTGAATTACAAGCCGATGCGGCTCTGGATTCGGTTGTGGCCGCCAAAAAAGCACCAAACAGCGAAGTTGCGGGTAAAGCTCGCGTTTTAATCTTCCCGAGTTTGGAAGCCGGCAATATTTGCTACAAAATGTTGCAACGCTTAGGCGGTTGCGAAGCTTATGGTCCGATTTTACAAGGTCTGAACGCACCGGTTAATGATTTATCACGCGGTTGCTTTGCCGAAGATGTTGTCGGCGCAATTGCCATCACCTGTTTACAAGCTACAAAATAAGGAAAAAAATAAATGGAAAAAATTCTCGTTATTAATTGCGGTTCTTCATCCTTAAAATTTCAACTTTACAATGTTGAAGGCGAAGAATACACTGTTGTCTCGAAGGGTATTGCCGAACGTATCGGTCAACCGAACTCGGTTATAAAAATTCAATACGGCAGCAACCCGAAACAAGAACACAATATTTCAATGCCGACACACTCCGAAGCGATTCGCGGTGTATTTGATTTATTACTAAACGGCGCATTAAAATCTATGGATGAAATTACGGCTGTCGGACACCGTATTGTTCAAGGCGGCGATATCTTTAAGGAATCCGTTTTGGTTACCGATGAAGTTATCGAGCAAATTGCCGGCTTATCCGATTTGGCTCCATTACACAATCCGGCACACGTTCTCGGATTAAAAGCCGTTAAGGAAGTTTTGCCGAATGTTCCGCAAGTTGTGGTATTTGACACTTCATTCCATCAAACCATGAAACCGGAAGCCTACTTGTATCCGTTGCCGGAAGACCAATATAAACGCAATAAAATTCGTCGTTATGGTTTCCACGGCACATCACACAAATATGTTGCACAGGAATGCGCCAAATTAATCGGCAAAGAGGGGAAAATCATTACTTGCCACTTAGGCAACGGTGCCTCTATTTCAGCAGTTGAAAATGGTAAATGCGTTGATACATCTATGGGCTTCACACCGCTGGCCGGTACGATTATGGGTACGCGTTGCGGGGATATCGATCCGTATATTCCGCTCTATATCATGAAAAAAGACGGCCTGTCCATTGACGAAGTCAATGATATGATGAATAAGCAAAGCGGTATGTTGGCTTTATCGGGCTTTTCGGATAACCGCGACGTTGAAAACGGGATGCTCGCCGGCGATGAACGTTGCACTCTGGCAACCTATTGCTACGTTCACTCCCTCTTAAAAATCATCGGCAGCTATATTGCCGTATTGGGAGGTGTTGACGCCATCGTATTTACGGCCGGCGTCGGTGAAAACGGCTGGCTGTTGCGCCAAGTTTTAATGGAAAAACTGGCTTACTTGGGCATTAAATTGGATGAGAAAAACAATCGCGTTCGCGGCGAAACAATTATGATTTCAACACCGGATTCGAAAGTAAAAGTTTACATCATTCCGACCGATGAAGAATTAATGATTGCCAAAGATACCGTTCGTTTGACACATTAATCCGTCATTTCTTAAAAAAAGCTTCCCGAAAAAAGGAAGCTTTTTTTATCATTCTTCGTAAAGTATTTCGCCTTCATCATCAAACAATTGGAACACCCAGTCCGAAAAATATTTCTGATTATTTTCTACAAACGGGGCTATCTCTTTATGGGCTAACGAAGCGGTCTTCAAATCAATTCCCAACCAATAATCGCCATTGACACTGTAAATGCGAAACACATATATAAGTCCGCCGATCATATTGAATATAATTTGCTTAGGCCGAACATCTTTCGCGGATGCAAAAAAATCATCTTTTTTAGCGATTCCCTGATAATTAAGAAAAGCCAGACAATCTAACATTTTTCTGATACGAATCGAATCATACGTTAATTTTGTCAGCTGCTGACGATTAAGACTGACACCGTCAACATCTATACTTTCAATATGCTGATTTAACACCTGAAGCAAAGGATACGGTATCCAAGCTTGAGCTTCGCCGGAAAATCGTCCGATATTGCTGACAACATAGATATAATTTTTTCCTTTCGGACGCGCAAAAACAAAAGTTTCATCATTGCTGTCCCGATCACCGAGAATAATATCATCAAGCAACTGGCCGTCATTATCATAAACGGCAACTTCGGTTCCTTCTCCATCACCGTTATCGCTTTCCTCTGCCGCGAGTAAATTATGTTTTTTTAATAACTCCGAAGGCGCTTTTTGCACCGAAGTAATAACCGAGCCGTTAATCATGGTATAAAAATTAGACAGCATTTTCATATTTACAAAATAATCCGATGCTTCTTTAAATCGCCAGACATCATGATCACGATAAACCGTTACCGTTCCGGAACGCGGTGTCGTCATCACAATTTTACCGATATTTTTAATTTCCTGACGCACCCGCGTAAATGTATATTGACCGCGCATTCTTTCGGTATTTGTTACATAGCGGTACCACAGCACACCGCCTAGAGCAATAAACATTATGAATATAAATATGACAACAATCTTTAAATTTTTTTTATTCATCTAAAAATCTCCGAATATGTCTTTTTTGACGGCGAACCATAATAACAATACCCAAAAACAAAATTAATACCGCCGCCGAAGGAAAAACCAAAACATTCAAAGCAAGCACTTTTCCGATATGATAATCATATAAACGTTTCATTTGGTATGCCATGCGGTTAATTTCTTTTTCAAGGGAGGCAATTTGCTGACCTGCTTCACTGATTTGCATTAAGGTATCCAGTTTTTCCTGATTACCGCCGCTGCGTTCCGCCAAAAACAGCTTTTGTTCTTCAAGTTGTTTTAATGACTGAACATACTTATCAACAAATTTGCTGTTGACTTTGAGATTAATCTGCTGACCGATACTTTCCGGATTTTCAATACCGGTCCGCACCTTCATTTGTCGATAATCCGGTATATCGAGCATATCTTCAATCACGTTGCGAATAAATTCGATATTGTCATTTTTTGCTATTGCGCTGAAAGGATCTTTACTCTGCGACATATCACTGGCCCACAAATAATCTTCAATGATATCTACATCACCGATAACAGCCAGCTTAGACGGCATCAGAGTAACCGCCGTATGATCATCCATCTTATCAAAAAACTCCTTATCGCCGAACGGATTTGAACGATAGTCCGAAGTCATGGTTCCGCTTAGCAATACACCGATATATTTGTCACCGTCTTTAAGCAACGGTTGTATATCCATAAGATTATTTTTAACCGTAAAAGATAGAGCATCTTTAATTTGAACATTATTTTTTGCGGTTTTGAATTGTTCATCCACAACGGCACTATCGGTAAATGAATTATTTAAAATAATGCCCCAATGATTAAACAATTTACTGATTTGGATTGATTCCAAATTGGTCACTTCGGATTGTCCCTCGGTAAGCATATCAAATAGAAGTAAAATTTTACCGCCTTTAACCAAATACTGATCAACGGCGTAAATAAAATACTGCGGCAGAGATTTCGGATTCACTAAAATAACCATATCCAAAAGCGGTGAAATTTCATATGTTTGCGATGTAACGACAATGGTATTAAAATCGTTTTCTATATTTTGCATCAAACCCTGATATTCATCTAAATTTTGAGTAGAATCCATATAAATACCGATTGTTTTCAGCAGCGAAGATTTACTAACCTTCAACAAGGCTTTATCTATATCTTTTTCTAAATATTGCCGCCTTTCGGTAATAAAATGTTTTAAAACGACACCATCGCCTTTATCATTGCGCAAAAACGCTCCGAAATAATCGAAAGAACCTCGGGTATTTTCTTCATAATACAAACCGCTGCGCAGAATTGCATTTTCAAGCTCGGAATAAGGTTCTACCTCGACACTGCGAACAGTCAGCAACCCGCCCGATAATCTGGCATACCTATCCGTAAATCGCTTGATTTGCTCGTAATAATGAAAATATTCCGGACTGTTATTTTTATAATCTTTGGCGATATAAATATCCAAAGTATAAGGCTCTTTAAGCTGTGACACAATCTGCGCCGATTGTTCGGAAGGCGTGTATATCGATCCCGACGTCATATCAAATTTGCCTGTAAAAACTAAACCGATTAAAGTGACACATAAACCCACACCGGTAAAAAGCAGAACGGCAAAAGAACTCAGTTTCAATAACTTATTTCTCTGAACATTACGTTTATACAGCAACACCTGCATATTAAGCCAAATAAATGCCGCGCTGAATAAAACGAAATAACATATATCCACAAAACCGATTTCACCGAGAAGGAAATTATTGAAAAACCGATAAAGACCTGTTGCTTTCACGGTCAACAATAAAGCCATAACAAAAACACTGGTAATGTAGGCTATAATCATATATCTGCTGAATGATGACAACAAGCATCCCAATGCGCAAAACGAAAACTGCAATAACCATAAACCTATAAAACAGCAAACAATATTACCCGTATCCAACTGCAACCATGTCCCTGTATAAATAATTTGCGGCAAAAGGCAAAGACTCATGGAAACACAAAACAAAAACGAGGCAGAAACTTTAGCAAATACAATTTTAAAATCATCTACGGGCTGTGTCAGTAAAAACTCGGCCGTGCCGGATTTATATTCGTCCGACCATGTTTTCATGGTTAATGCCGGAATAATCAAAAGTAAAATGACCGGCTGCAGATAAAACAGCGAGAATACCGTTGTGTCTTTGATAGCCAGATAAGAACCGAAATAACAGGATGATCCGGCAGATGCAAATAAATAAATGGCAAAAATCAGATACGCAAAATAACTTTTATAGTAACTGCCTAATTCTTTTTTTAATAAAGCTGTAAACTGTTGCATCACACACCTCAATCTTTTGTTACTTTTCTAAACGATTCCAGCAAATCATTTTTTGCCTTTTTCTTAAAATCACTCAACTTGGCATCTATTAAAAGTTCTCCTTTGTGTAGCAGCAGCACTCTGTCGGCAACGGCTTCCACATCTTCCAGTGTATGTGTCGAAATTATAATAATATGCTCTTTGGCATATTTTTTAATTGTTTGACGGATTGAAAATTTTTGGTTCGGATCTAAACCTTCCGTCGGTTCATCCAAAAGCAAAACCATCGGCTGAGCCAGTAAGACGGCGGCCAATTCCACTCTTTTTTTGAAACCTTTGGATAATGTTTCATTTTTCTGGCCTACAACATCGCGCAATTCCAGTAAATTGACGACCTCCTTGATTTTGGCATTTTTATCCTTGCTCCCTATTTGTCGAATGTCGGCGACAAAGTTTAAAAACTCATAAACATTCATTTCACCGTACAAAGCGGAAATCTCTTGCACATAACCGATTTGCATTAAAAAGGCTTGTCTGTCTTGCGATATTTCAATATTATCAATATCCACCTCACCGGTATTCGGTTCCAAAAACCCGCTCAATATGCGCAGCAACGTCGATTTACCGGCACCGTTTTCGCCCAAAAGCGCAACAACTTGCCCTTTTTTGACGGAGAAATTAATCGTCTTTAACGCCTGCTTTTCCCCGAAAGATTTAGATATTTCCCTTACTCTCAACATTTTTTCATTCCAAAACAAAATTATTGATACTGATATATTACATAAATTTATAACAATTTTGCAACTATAATAAAAAATTTATGTGACAAATTAATTTTAATGGAGTAATAATTAACAAAACGCTTAGATGGAGCATTCAATTGGATAATTTTACAAAAGAAGAATTTAAAAACTTTGTTATCGGTTTATGTGTTATAGGTTTGGTATTGCTGTGCATCGGCATTTTCAGACATCAACACAACACTTGGGAAAATGCCGATAAAACCGATTATACTCTGTTTGCCACATTTAATCGCACCGACGGGCTCGAAATCGGCAATAAAGTACGAATGTCCGGTATAGATATCGGACGTGTTGAAGATTCTTCATTAGATGAAGATTTTCGCGCTACATTAACACTCAAAATCCGTTCAGATATTAAAATTCCCGATGACAGCAGTGCTTCTATTGTCAGCAGCGGCATTATGGGAAATAAATATATTGAAATTGAACCGGGCGGCTCGGAAGATTTTTTGGAAGAAGGCGGCGAATTCGGCTATACACAAGATGCAATGGTCTTAGAAGAGCTGATTGATCGCATTATCTCTTTAGGAAAAGCTAAGCGTACACCACATCAACCCTCGGTAACAAAAACCGAAGAAACACCGAATACGGAGAATTAAAATGCGAAAAAAACCCGTTGAAACAATTATGGGATTAGTTGTCCTGACAATAGCAGTTCTGTTTTTGGCGTTTGCATATCGGGTTTCCGATTTGCAAGTCGTCAAAGGGTATAAATTATCGGCCGAATTTATGAAAGTGGGCGGCTTAAGCATCGGCTCGGATGTGCGTATTAACGGTATTAAAGTCGGCACTGTTACCGCTCAACATTTAAATAACGAAGATTATACCGTCAACGTGGAATTCAGTATTTCTTCCGACACAAAACTGCCTAAAGACAGTGTTGTTGCCATTGTCGGCGACGGCCTGATGGGTGATAAATTTGTTAAAATCGAACCGGGAAAATCAACCGAATACCTGCAAGACGGAGACAGTTTCAAAAAAACAAAAGACTTCAAAACATTAGAAGATATGGTTGGTGAAATCATCTTTATGATTACGGATAACGGCGATAAAAAATGAAAAAAACGACACTGGTAATATGCAGTTCTTTAATTTGCCTGAATTTAGCGACTTCAGCGCAAGCCGAAAATATCGAAAAAAATACGGCACGTATGCAGGCTATGGATAAAATCACCGGTCGTGTCAGCATGATTAATGTCCCTGTTAACGGTGAAGTTAAATTCGGCTCGCTGTCAATTGTCGTCCGCAGTTGCCAAACCCGACCGGCTGAAGAAACGCCGGATAATTTTGCGTTTGTAGATATTACCGATACATCACCAAAAAAAGATACTCTAAACATTTTCAAAGGTTGGATGATTTCGTCATCACCGGCAACACATGCCCTGGAGCACCCTATTTATGATGTTTGGCTGTTACAGTGTATTGATGAAGAAAATAAAAATGCAATTATTCTGACACAAGAACAACTTGCTGAACGCGACACCATCCCGATGCAGCAACTACCGCCGCTTAAAACGGCTCAGAATGCAGACTTGCAAACAGCGGAAGATAAGATTGAAAATAAGCAAAAACCTATTGCCGAGATGACCGAAGAGACTAAACCGGAAACAGCCGAACCGGAAATGCTGATATCAACCGAATTCTCATTCGATGAAGACGAGGAAACAACGGCTCCGTTAACCGCGGATGAAGACATTTCCGCTGAAGAATTGCCGGCAGACGCAATATCGGCGCCGGACAATATGACCAGTACCGCAGAAAACAACGAATCGACCGCCTCCGAAAGCGATAAATTATAAAACAGCCATATAAGCAACCAACCCGATTAAACAGATAATACCGTAAAAAACAATCCCCGTTATGTTGCCGAAGCCTACGCGAAAATCGGTTGATGACGGCAGTGCATTTTCAATAATAATGCTTTGCAACAGCACATAAAAAATATAATTTCCGACATTCAAATTATAATTGGAAAACAACCAGCGATCAAAATAATATCCGACCGGCAGCAGCAATAGCGGTGCCATTGCCGAAGGCAACGCATTATAAAAGCGCAAATTTTTAAAACCGACACTTCCTGTTGTATAACCGCCGCTTAATGATTTTTTCGGCACCAGCGTAAATGACGTCGGGCGGGCATTTAGTAGTAATCCTACGGTAAAATGCGCCGTTTCATGCAAAAATGTTCCCGGGATATTGACAAGTGCCGTTAAAAACATACTGCTGTAGGTTTTATATTTAAGACGCGATAAAAAAATGACCAGCAAAATCAAAATAAAACGATTGGATACAATTTCTTCCAATACTTCGGATGAATTCAAAAAATCCGAAAGATGCCCGAAAAAACTGTCAGCCATTATTTTTCTCCAACACTGTCAGACCGGCCATATAAGTATTGAGAACCAACTGACAAATTGTCTTTTTGTTGACTTTTTTGAAGGAATCTAAAATATCTTTGGTTAAAAACGCACTTAAAGCAAATAGCGTCAACCATAAAACATGAGCAGACACAACACTCTCGGGGCGTTCCATCTCCGGTACGATACGGCAGATAAAACCGTTAATCATACTGACAATTTTTACCACTTTTTTCATATAAAAATAAGAATATGTACGATCGTTACGCAAATGCGAACTGTAAAGCAAAAACCAAAGGTTCTTATTATCAGATACGTAATCAACAAAAACCTGCAAAAGTTTATTCAAATCTCCAAAAGCATTTTCGGTAATTTTGACTTGCGCCAACAAACCAGACAATTCATCCAAAGTCATATAATTTTGAATGACGATAAAATTTTCCATATTGGCAAATTGATTATAAATTGCCCCGACAGAACATCCGGATGCCTCGGATAATTTGCGCACGGTCAGCGCTTCGGTTCCCTTTTCCTGAACCATTTTGCGCCCGATTTGCAACAACAAATTTTGTATATTGTCTTTTTCCATTTTAAATCATAAACTGCGGTATGTTTAACAAAATATTTGCATTTCTGTAATACAATAACGTAGATAGAAAATGTATTCAATTTTTTTTTGCGGTTATTAAAGGAATAATTTATGAAAATACTGAAATTTATATTGCTTTTAACGGCTTCAACGTCTTTGATATCCACAGCTTACGCGCAAATGGATATTTTAGGATTGGATGATAATAATGCTGCCGAAACAACCTCAAATGCCGTAAATTCCGACAAAAGTGATTTTTTTAACGGCTATATGGATGATGTGGAAACCGAACAAAACGCAAAAAACAAAGCCCGAGATCTTTTATCCCAAAAACCGAAGATTTTAATGTTGCGCGAAAGCCAGCAGAAGCTGTTGGATCAGGGTAAAAAAGAAAGAGAAAAACTCGAGGAAAGAATCAATAAGAAAAAAGCCGAAGAAGAACGTTTCAGAGAAAAAGTAGAGTATATCCACAGTAATTTCGAGCCGGCCCCGTTCGGTTTATTCTGGGATATTTCACCGCAAGAAACCCGTGATTTGGATTTTGAAATGACTCCGTCGGAACGTGCCGATTATCAGGAAGTATATTTAGTTAAAAATAAGTCACAGCAAGAAACTTTTGAGCATATTATGGCCATCTACGGCACCCAACAACATTTATGGTGTATATACGCCCAAAGCAAACCGATAGACGATAAACCGAATGCCGAAGAAATTTTGAAGGTATACAAAAAATATTACGCCGCCTTAGATAAAAAATACGGCAATGCTCAGGAATTTTTCAAACCATACAAATATACCGAAGAAATTGTTGAAAAAACCGATGATCCGAAAAATCCGAAAATTACGAAAATAACCAAGGAGAACCCTTTAGGCGGTCCGACTTTCGTAGAAGAACTTCGCGATGACAAAACATCTTTATATGCCGTATTCGATAACGGGAAAATCGGTGTTACTCTTTCTGTTTTTGCCGATAAAAACGGCAAAACCTATATATCATTGGATTTCAAAAACTTAAATTTGATGAAACATGAAAAAGATGCAAATTTAAATGAATTGATTAACGACTTATAAAAAAGGAACATAATAATGGTAAAAATAAGTTTTTGCGGCATTTCAGGCAGCGGTATGAGTTCGCTTGCTCAAATTTTAAAACTTTCCGGTCATGACGTACAAGGTTCGGATAGAAACTTTGATTTAAACCGTGACTTAGAAACTAAAAACGCCCTGGAAAAACTCGGAATTAAAATGTATCCGCAAGACGGTTCCGGCATTACAAGCGATTTGGATTATCTTTGTGCCTCCACGGCTGTTGAAGACACTATTTTGGATATTAAAGCCGCTAAAGAAAAAGGTATTTTGATTAAAACACGTCCGGAATTGCTTGCCGAAACATTTCATAAATACAAATACGGCGTTGCTGTCGGCGGCACCAGCGGTAAAACGACAACCACCGCCATGATCGGCTATATTTTGGATAAGGCCGGTAAAAAGCCTTGTATGATTAACGGCGGTTTACTGCGTGATTACGAAAGCGATACCGGCATTCCCAATATTATATTCAACAAAGGCGATATATGTGTTGTTGAAGCCGATGAAAGCAACGGTAGCATTGATTTGTATAATCCGTACATTTCGGTTATTTCCAACATATCTGCCGATCATAAATCACTGGATGAACTGGTTATCCTATTCCAAAATTTAGCTAATCGCACGGCGCAAAGTGTCGTCATTAATGATGATTATGAATTATGCCGCAAAATAACGCATAAAAATCTTGTGCGTTTTTCGCTAAAAAACCCGCAAGCCGATTTTTATGCCTCAAACATCACCCCTCTGCCGCACGGCACACGGTATGACTTTAACGGCAAACCTTATACGTTGAATTTAATAGGCGCCTTTAATGTGGCAAATGCTTTATCGGCTATCGCCGTATGCCGTGAATTGGGCGTAGAACCGGCACAGGCTGCCGAGATTTTACAAGATTTCCACGGCACTAAGCGCCGACTTGAAGTTATCGGCAGTAAAAACAATATCACTGTTATAGATGACTTTGCTCACAATCCGGATAAGGTGAAAGCATCTGTCTGCGCTTTGCGCCAATACGACGGACGTTTAATCATTATGTTCCAACCGCACGGTTTTGGTCCGATGCGTTCACTCGGTAAAGAAATTATGCAAGAGTTTGTGAACAATATGGCAAAAGATGATATCTTGGTTATGCCGGAGATTTTCTTTGTCGGCGGTACCGTTACCAAAGATATATCTTCTCAAGATCTGATTAATTATACCCATACTTTAGGCAAACAAAACAGCTTTTATTTTCCGGATAAAGACCAAGCCGCAAAATTTATTATTGAAACCACCCGCAAAGGCGACCGTATTGTCATTATGGGCGCACGCGATAATTCATTAACCCTGCTGTGCCGTAAAATTTTAGATAATTTATAAGAAAATAAGATTATCACCATATCGGTCGAAAACAGATTTTCGGCCGATTTTTTTATTGAAGATAAGACGTGATTAAATCCGTCACCCGTTCAATATTTTGCACCGTCAGTTTCTGAATAATTCGCAAATACTGTCCGACACCGGACCATGATTTATTGGTAAACGCAAACAAAATACCTGTTACCAATACATTTAAGCATACGATTATTATACCTGAAAAAGCATATCCTTCTTTAATAATATCGGTTTGTTCTAAATGTACCTGCGATATAACCGTTGCCCAATAGTAGGCGACAAAGTAGCCTAAAACGGAATAAACCATCCAGTGCTCGGATGCCATAATCGATATTCCCGGTAATATAAGCATATAAATTGCCGCAAACAGCGGAAAGAAATACGGTGCCAGCGTAATAATCCAGTTACCGGATCCTTTTAACACCATAGAACCGCCGCTGCCGTCGGGATTAACACGGATTCTGCCGGCATTATGAAAAGTCAGATATGCAAACACCGTATGCGTCAGTTCGTGCGAGATTATCTGCATCGAAGCACAAGTGTCGTAACCGGCAACAAATATCGTTAACAGGTAAAACAGCGCTCCGCCGGTCATAGCATAAAATTTGACATTATGAAAGTTAAAATATTGGTATGATTCGATAAATGCCGGCAAATACACCACCAGAGCAATCGCAACAGGCCATTTACACAAATTTATTATAAAATCAAAAAATTTACTCATATTTTAACCTTTGTTCTTTAAATTTTAACAAAAATATACTAACATTATGCTAACTTAAACTCAAGGAAAGGTTAATATTATGCCTGATATGAATATTTTTGACTTTATGATTACCGATTTAGGCGAAGTTATGCTGATTTTGTATGCCAGAGATACACCGCCGCATGAAAATCCGGGCGTTATTTTAGACCCTGAAAATCATATTATCGAATTTTTCCGCACAGACACCGAAGCAATGACTCTTGAGGAGGTCAGTGATGATGTGTTCAAAAATCTCGAGAACGAAGATACTCTTTTGGTTTGTGAAATTAACCCTGATGACAGTGAAAACCCGGAAGAAGCTGAAATTGTGTATGCTTATAACGCTGAAATTGTCCGAGATTTTGAAATTAAGGCCGAAGACATTAATGATGAAAACAGCCAACAAAGCCAACCTGATGGCCCTCAGTACCCAAGCAGTTACTAAGTTTTTTGTATAAATAACCTGTTGAAATATTGTATGTTTTAAAAAAATATAAAATATACATACCTGAATGTATATTTATTTTATTGCTTTATATCCGAAAATGTATTACATATAAACTATCAACGGTAAAGGAGATACGAAAATGAAAAAATTACTTAGCTTAGTTGCTGTTTCGGCGTTGTTTTGCAACGTCGCTCACGCCGACCGCATTATAATATTAGACGATAATAACAATGTTAAACAGGAAATTTATACCCAATCAATGGCTCAACCTGTTGCGCAGCCGGTTGCTGTTGCACCGACAACCTATGTTCAACCGCAACCGGTTTATGTTCAGCAGCCTGCACAGCAAGTCGTTGTCGTTCGCCCGCGTCCTGTTGCCCGCAGTTACTACTATGATTCGGCTGCAACATCTTTGTTAGCCGGCTTTACGGGAGCTATCATCGGTAACGCGATTTTCCATGGCGGTCATCACCATCACGGACACCGCCACCACAGACACTAATATTACTTATATAACAACAAAAAAGGCCTCGAATATTCGAAGCCTTTTTTTTAATGATAACAACATCAACGTGCACCGACCAGCGAAACCGATGAAATCGTATCTCCCATCCCGACCAGCGTCAACGGTTTATCTATTAAAATCGTCGGCACGGCAATAATCTCAAATTCGTTATACGGAGCAATACCGTCTGTAAGCAATGTCGGTAAGTTCAACACATTTGACAACATCATCAAAGCGTTTAAACTTTTTTCGGAAACCGCACTGCCGTATGCCCACAACAAGTTATCGTATTCATTCAAATTGCCGATTCCGCACTTTGTTGCCGCAAGCGTTGCCGCCAACATCATACCATTGCGATTAGCTTCCGGAGATATTCGAAAATCTTTATCCTGCAAAGTGATATACAGTCCAAACATATGGAGCTGGATTCGCGGTACTTTAACCGACTGTTTTATCCGTTCGACAACCTTAAACAAAACAGCAGATGTCAGCTCTTGTTTTTTAACTTCGGCATACATTTCACTATCGATAACTTCCAAAGCATCAAGGGCTTCACGTTCATTTAAACCTATCGAATCAACCAGTGGTGCGATGTGTTCAATAATCGCCCGTCGCACAGCCTTATCTTGCGTAGATGCTAATTCCAAATGGATAATTCCTTGCGGATTAATCTTATGCCATTTATTGACCGTTTCGGCATTTTCGATAACCTTTTCAACGCCGCCGCGCTCGGATGTCAGATTATGATATCCCGACAAGATCAAATAATCGTAGCCGTTTTCATTAAGATAATTAACAAAGCCGGCATCAATTTTAAGTTCAATATTTGCCGGATCGTATGTTGCAATAAAGCGATTTGATTTCGGACACTTGAATTTTTGACCATCAATAACGGTTTCGTCCCCGACATCAAACTCTATAATCCAATGGACCAGCGGATCTTCCGTCACTCTATCGATTAAAACAGCCTTTTGCGGACGACCGTTTTCATCGAACCCGATTAAATTATCCAAATCCAAGAACTGTTCGGACTGCAGTGCCGGATGCGAATTTGTATGTGCATAAACTTTTTGCACGCCGACTATTGCCATAGTGTTGGCCACAATACCGCCCTGACCGCCCATTTGCAACCGATCGTAACCTATGTTATCATTCATCCAATGATACACTTCTGACTTTTCGCAAAGCCATTCCTCGGCAATGCCTTTGCCAAAGCACTTTACAATACCGCGCACCACATCTTTGGCACAGTCTATTTGAGTTTTATCGTCAGCCAAATCAGCCGCCGTTAAACCGACTTTTTCAGCTAATTCGGCAATGCGCCGGCCGCTAATCTTAAGTACGGCATCAATGTTGGTATTAAATGCCGTTGCCACACTGTTGATTTGTTTAACTTTATTCAGTTGTTCCGGCACGATATCATACAAACCGGCCCATTTTTTTTGTAAATCAGCATCAGTCATTTCGGCTCCGTTCAGTGTTCCATTTCTTTTAAGTGGACATTAGCTAAAGCATTCATTATCAAGCCTGAAACAGCCGATTCAAAAATCAAATAGTTCTGGACTTGAATTTTCCATTCTTCCAAGAACGGACTTTCTATTTTCGCATAATCGGCATCGGTTTGCATGGTACGCAGCGCCTCGGCCAAATTACCGCTATTAACCAACTCATAAACTTTGTCCTCCTGCGGAATAAATACCGGCATCGGCGCTTTCTTTTTACGAATGATAATGCGCTTAATCCAAGCTAAAACTTTTTCATCCCAAGTCGTCGGCTCTTTAATTTCAGCAGGTTTGACTTCGGCATCGGTGCATTTGGCATCATTCAACGAAGCGTAAAAACGATTAAATGCCGCCGTTAGTATATTTTTGCCTTTTACGCCGGATGCGGCATAGCGTTGAATGATTTGCGCATATTCGGTTGCCGGAATATTCCCTTGTGCCAAAATGCGCAAAACTTCGGCCTCATAAGCAAACGGCAAGCCTTTTTCGGCCAAATCGCGAATCATAATTGCACCGTTCGCGAGCAACATTTCCTGTGACAATTTTACTTCGGTAATGGTTTTAATGACTTGTGATGCATCAGCCTGTCCCTTTTTATCCTCGGCAGCTTTTGCATATGCCGTAGCCTGTGCCATAATATTATCCAGCGCAATTTTAACATCCGAACGCAACTGCCCGACTTTTTTATCGACAGTCTCCTCGGTTATACCGCGATTTTGCACCGTACGATTAATCAAAACCTGCAATTCAGCCACTTTTTGTTCCAACTGGGCAATTCTTTTTTCATTTGAAGCAGCCACGGCCTGCTCAGTCAACATATTTTTCGCGACTTGATGCTTTTGCATTGAGCTGGTGACGGCCAAATAACCGACACCGACGATTCCCAAAATAACCAGCAAAAGGATGAATTTTCGTGTTATTTTTTTAGCAAAAGTTTCTTTTGATTTGTTTTTTTCGGCTTTGGCATCAATCACCGATTTTGTTGTGATTTCAACCTTGTCATCTGCCTTAACGACAGGCTTTTCCGGAATTTGTTTATCATTTTTAACCATGGTATGTATCCTTTTTCTTGACATTGATTAAGAATATACTGCATATATTTATAAAAGAAAATATTTTAAACACAATAATAAACATATCTGGAAAAATAAATGATTGTTTTGGGAATAGAGAGTAGTTGTGACGATACCGGTGCCGCTGTGGTCACCGACAGCAAAGAAATATTGGGTGAAGCCCTGCAGTCACAGGAAGAACATAAACAATACGGCGGGGTTGTACCCGAAATTGCCGCCCGCGCTCATTTGGAGCACGTTGACGAGATTATATCAATCTGTCTGCAACGTGCCCGCATCAGCTTAAAAGATGTTGATGCCGTTGCCGCTTCCGCCGGACCGGGGTTAATCGGCGGTGTAGTTGTCGGCGTGATGACGGCAAAAGCGTTGGCTTTAGCCTTAAACAAGCCTTTTGTTGCGGTCAATCACTTAGAAGCGCATGCCTTATGCGCCCGCATTGCCAATGATGTCCGTTTCCCATATTTATTGCTTTTGGTGTCCGGTGGTCACTGCCAGATTTTGGTTGTTAAAGATGTCGGTGAATACGAGCGCCTGGGTACAACCATCGATGATGCTGCCGGCGAAGCCTTTGATAAAGTTGCAAAAATGCTCAATTTAGGTTATCCGGGCGGTCCGATGATTGAAAAACTGGCCGCAACCGGTGACGATTCGCGCTTTACTTTGCCGCGCCCTTTAATTGGCTCCGGCGATTGCAATTTATCGTTCTCCGGCTTAAAAACCGCCGTACGTAAGATTATCGAATCATATTCACCGGACGGCATTGTTGAGCACGCTATTTTGCCGAAACAAGACACTGCCGATATCTGCGCCTGTTTTCAGATGACGGCTACTGATTGTCTTGTACGCAAACTGGAAAAAGCTATTCTGTATTTCAAAGATCATTATCCGGATGGACAGGATTTGGTAGTTTCCGGCGGTGTTGCTGCCAACACTTATCTGCGTACTGCGCTTAAAAATTTGGCCGCCCGTTATGATTTAGACTTTGCCGCACCGCCGATTCGTTTTTGTACCGATAACGGCGTTATGGTCGCTTGGGCAGGCTTAGAACGTTTCCGAAAGGGCTTTACCAGTCCGCTTGATTTTAAGCCTCGTCCGCGTTGGCCTCTGGATGAAAATGCCCCGAAAGCACCGGGTGCCGGCGGGGTCAAAGCTTAAATGCGCTCAAAAAAAGAAATATTGGAAATTATGGAGGTTTTCCGCCGCGAAAATCCCAATCCGCAATGCGAACTGCACTTTCATAACCCATATACGCTGCTGGTAGCGGTTATGCTGTCGGCGCAAAGCACCGACAAAGGCGTTAATCGCGCTACCGAAGAACTGTTCAAAATTGCCGACACGCCGCAGAAAATGCTCAATTTGGGCGAAGAAAAGCTTAAATCGTACATCAAAACCATCGGTTTATTTAACAATAAGGCCAAAAATATTATCCTGATGAGCCGACAATTGATTGATGATTTTGGCGGCGAAGTTCCGGCTGATCGCGATGTTTTAACTCGACTCGCCGGTGTCGGCCGCAAAACCGCCAATGTAGTTATGAACGTGTGGTATCATCAACCGACTTTGGCCGTCGATACGCACGTTATGCGTATCGCGCACCGCTTGGATTTCAGCCACGGCAAAACCCCGCTCGAAATTGAAAATGATTTAATGAAAATTCTGCCGACAGATATGGTTATCAACACCAATCATTGGCTGGTGCTGTTTGGTCGCTATACCTGTAAAGCACAAAAGCCGTTGTGCGACCGGTGTCCTATTTATGATTACTGCCAAAGTTTTGATAAAATAAGTTGTAAAAATTAATAATTTTATCCACAGGTTGTAGAAAATTTTGACATTAGGTAACTTGAAAGAGCAAAACAAAAAATAAACAATTACCTCATTCCACAAGAAGTGCACACCTTATCTAATTGGGGTGAAAGAACTGCTCAACGATTAAATAATTATTTGGATAATTATCAAGAATATCCAGGGACAACTCACACAGGAATATTGGCTCCCGCAAAAGATATGTTACGAAATGATCGAGATTTGCGAGAAACAGGCTTAGTAGGCGCAGACAATTTCTTTCATTGTAAAGCAAACTATGAGACCGCAAAACGCGGATTTTGGGGAAAGACCATCGGTAAGACAATAAGTACCGGTAGAGAACTTTGGGGTATAGCTTCAGGTGATCCTTTAGCTGACGTACGAAAAGATTGGCACGCAAACCAGCGAGGGTGGAATGGTGCAAAGGAAGGTTTAACATTAGGACAATCTTGTCCAACAAATCCGAAATCTTATGTAAATCCTGATGATTACGAAGATATATATTGACATTAAACCAAATAGGTGTTTAATTTTATTTAAACTCTTAATAGGAATATAAATAAAATGAACAAAATGCTTTTTGTAACATTTGGAATCTTAAAACGCTGTTTTATATTAATCATACCTATGTTTTTAATCGGTATGCTTTATATTGATGTAGGTATTGCGGCAAAATACGAAAATGTAACTAATTTTTATATTCTAACCGTGGCTTGTTTGGCCTTTTATGCAGCGTGTATTTGGTGCATATTATTATCATTTAAGCCTTGGCGCACTGCCAGCGTTTTAATTCTTGGCATAGCTATATGCCTTATCACTCGGTATAATGAAGAAATATACCATAATTGGCAACTTGCAAAGTGCATAGATGCCTCAAAAACATTTTGCAACTAAGTTTAATATATCAACAAACCGAAAACCGTACGTTAACAGACGTGCGGTTTTCGTTTTTTTGCGTAATATCTTTACAGCTTAGACAATGCTTCAGCAATGCCGCGCGACATCTGGTGTACGGCTTCACTTTGGGCATTAACCAGATCCTGCATACTTTTACCCTTAGCCTCAGACTGATAAGAAACCTGTTGGCGTTTAACCACATATCCTGAAGCATTGACAATATTCCACCATGCCGAAAGGACAATCTTACCATCGGAATATGCCTGAATATTATTAATTTCTATATTTACGCTATATGACATTTTGCCGTTATCAAAATAAGTACGTTTAACGTATGCATTCGGCAAATACGCGATTAAATCGTTGGTTACGGTTGCCTGCAGCATATCCGGAAAAGCCTCGCCCCAGCGATTAAATTCCATAATCTGAACCTCATCGCTGCCGCTTTCATACACCACCATTTGCGAGCGATCAAGCAAATCCGGAACTTTTACTCGTGCCACCGCCACACTGATTTGACGGGTTGACACCGGTTGCAGATTTTGACTGTTCATCATATAAAAAGTCGAGCTCGGCGAGCGAAAACTGCATGCGCATAAAACCAAGAAGAGTCCACAAATAAACTTTTTCATATTACTTCTCCTTTCCTCTTAGCAAAGCTTCCGGATGGCGTTCAAGATAGTCTGTGAGATTTTTAATCGAGCGACTGGTTTTACTGATTTCTTCCATTGTCGAATTAAAACTGTTCATAGACTTAGAAGCCTCTCCTGATTTTTTATCCAACATCACATTCATTTTTTGTGTAATTTGCGTTGTATTATCCAAAATCTGCGGCAATTTATCTTCAATATCCTGTAAAATATTGCCGAACCGCATTAAACTTTCACGCATCGGGATTTCTTTTAAATCATTTGAAATAGCGGCAAACGGCGAAAGCATTGTCGGAATTTCAGGATACTTGCCCGTACCGCGAAATTCGGCCTTAACACTTGGGTCCATTACCAGTTCTATCATTAACTGCCCCGTTAAATAATTGGCGCTGATTAATTTTGCACGCAAACCCTTCTTTATCAAATTAGTCAGCATGTATTCTTCATATTCTCCGGTATCCTCACGTTCGATAATTTTTTCATTACCCTCAATATTTACAAAAACCGGTGTCTGAAAAGTCCCTTCTTTTAAGTTTGTTCTTAATTTTATTTGAGCAACTTTGCCTATTTCAACGCCCTTGAAAACAACCGACGAACCGACGTTCAGACCGCGAATGGATTCTTCAAAGTACATAACAACCCAATCTCTTGTATTAACCGCGAACTGCTTGTGCACATAATAAAAAATTATCGAGCCCAAACCGAGAAAACCGATAAGGACAAATAAACCAACCATTTTAAACGTTTTCTTCTGTTGCATTTTATTTCTTCTCCCCGCGTGTTAAAAATTTATAGACAGCCTCGTTCGGCGGATTTTTCAAAAGTTCGTGCGGATCGCCGCGTGCCAATATTGTTTTGGTTTCGGCATCCAAAAATATCGAATTGTTCCCGATGGCAAAAATCGAAGCCAGCTCGTGCGTAACGACAACTATGGTTGTACCTAAACTCTGATTAATTTCCAAAATCAAATCATCTAAGTTACGCGAACTTATCGGGTCCAAACCGGCTGACGGTTCATCAAAATACACAATATCCGGATCAAGTGCCAATGCACGCGCCAAGCCGGCGCGTTTTTTCATACCGCCGCTGATTTCCGACGGATAAAAATCGTCAAAACCGGTTAAACCGACAAGCGCTAATTTCAAACTGGCCAATTCACGCATGGTTGCCGGTGAATAATCGGTATATTGCTGTAAAGGCAACATTATGTTCTCGGATAGTGTCATTGAACTGAATAAAGCACCGCTTTGATACAAAATACCGGATTTTTCCCGAATTTTCTGTACCTTATCTGCGGCGCCGGAAACCATATTAATCCCATCAATAACAACATCCCCTTTAAGCGGCGGAATTAACCCTGTTAAAACACGCAACATACTGCTTTTGCCACAGCCGCTGCCGCCCATAATGATGAAAATATCGCCCTGATTAACCTGATAGTTTGCATCGTGTAGCAACACATAATCGCCGTAGCCGACGGTTAGATCTTTAACATCTATTTTAACCGCCTTCTTCATATACCCAACTCCAAACAGATAACCGTGATAATGCCGGTTGTCACTATCATCCAGACAATAGCGCTAACCACCGATTTTGTTGTTGCCACACCAACACTGTCGGCGTTGCGCCCGCAAGTCAAACCGCTGTAACAACCGCATAAAGCAATAATGATACCGAAACAAAATCCGTGGAAAATACCAACCAGAAAGTTCTTCAAATTAAAAGCATTAAGCGTATATTTCAAATATTCTTCATACGGTAAATCAAGCATAAACACCCCAACCGTTGCACCGCCGATCATACCCATAATATCTGCCAACATCGTTAAAATCGGCATTGCCAGAATCAGAGCAAATATCCGTGGCAAAACCAAAAAATCAACCCTGGATAGCCCCATAGTTTGCAAAGCATCCAATTCTTCATTAACCTGCATGGTACCGATAGTTGCAGCATATGATGAACCCGTACGGCCGGCCATAATAATACCGACCATAATCGCCCCCATAATCCGGCACATACCGATAGTAACCAAACTGGCCACATAAATCTGCGCGCCGAATGTTTGTAGCTGAATCGCGCCGACAAAAGCCAAAATCAAGCCGACCAAAAAACTGATAAGTGAAACTATGGCTATCGCTTTGGGTCCGCAATCTTCAAGCGCACTGCAAAAATCGACACCGCGCATAACCGAATTACCGCTGAAAAAACGCCCGAGCGACGACAACGTTTGTTTCAAAAAAGAAAACACCGCAGAAACAGTCTTTGCAGAATCTATTGTCGCTTTTCCGATACTTTCTAAAAACGAGTAATCCTCTCCGCCATGTGTCGGCTTACGATCATCGGCAAAGGCCAATTGCATCAAATCGCGCAGATTTTTAGGCAAGCCCTTAATATCCGCTTTCAATTTAGTTGCCTGAGCCAAGCGCAAAGTTTCGTATATAACAACCAAAAGCGAAGAATCCCACTGTTCGAGATCTTCCGCCTTAATGACGACTTGCTTAATACCGGATTGCAGCATACCTTGAATCTTTTGAACTGCGCCGGCACTGTCGCAACCGAGCACATCACCGCTGAAAATGATATTAAGTTTATCATTTTCAGCCGTAATTACGATGTTATTCATCGGTATATCCGTTACTTTCGGCGATTTCATTTAACTCTTCCGTATCTAATTCATCAGGTTCAACCAACGGCACGGCATAACTGCCGTTAAACCAACGTCCCAAATCAACATCCGCACATCTTTTCGAGCAAAACGGGGCATATTTTTCATCCGTAAAAATCTTTTTACATATAGGGCACTTATGTGTTTTCACCACATTACTCACGGCTCCACTCTCCCCGTACCCGAGCAGGTCGGGCATTCTACCGTATATAAATCACGTAAGCTCGGTCGGCGTCTTTGGCGTAAAATTTCGATATTGCCGGCGCGACTTAAACCCAAAACGCGGCTATGGCAAGCATCGTCGGCAAATTCTTCTTCCAAGCAGTCAATAATGTTCTTCATAAAACGATATTCCGAAGAACCGGCAAAATCAACTATAATTTTACCGGATAAATTGCGCAAGCGCACCTGACGGGCAATTTCTTTTGCAGCTTCCATATTCAAACCGTCGATATCGCCGACATTATGAACATTACCGCTATCGACATCAATAGCCACACAAGCACGAGTTTCTTCAATTTGCAAACTTCCGCCGTGCTTTAATTTAACCGTGCGCTTCAGAGCTTCAACAATAGCATCATCGACGCCATATTCCTCAAAGCCTTCTTTTTTCAGAGTAACGGTACCGGAAAATGCAGCTTTCACTTCTTCTGCCAGTTTCGGTGTATCGACAACAATTTCTTTTAAGCTGTCACGATAGCGGCGAATGTACTCAAACAAAGGATTCTCCTTTGCATACAGTAAAGCGGGTGCTTGTTCAACACGTGCTTTTTTGCGAATATTTTCATAAATATTCCGCAAAGCCGTCATTTCATCGACAATTTGTTGTTCGGAGGCCTCAGCCGCCAGTGTACGTAAAATCCACCCCTCTTGGCCGGTTGAATGTTCTTGAACTAATTTAGTATATTTTTCGGCCTTTTCAACATCTTCAATTTTGCGAGATGTCTCAACCGAATACTTAAACGGACAATAGACCAAATAAGTTCCGACAAGCTGAACATTACGAACCAGTTTAGCTCCTTTTTCGGCACGCTTTTCCTGACTGACTTGAACGACAACACTTTGCCCTTCATTCATATTGGCTTCTTTTAAGGCCGGTTCGTAAGAGTTTAAGAAAGCCTCGTGACCATCTCCGATATTAACCATAAAACCGTATTTATCATTTGCCAAATTGATTTTTTTAACAATACGCCCCAAATAAACGTTTCCTTCAATAGCGCGATGATCGTTATAAATATCTATTTCCATTAAGCCTTCGGCATCAAACACGGCAATTCCGAATGCATCATCATTTCTGTCATAAACTATTTTTTCTGCCTTCATTTTACCCCTACTCCTTTTAATAAATTAACCGTTTCATTCAGCGGCAAACCGACAACACCGGAATACGAACCGACCATTTTGGTCACGTAGGCGGCAAGCCGGCCTTCGATTTTGTATCCGCATACACCGATCCACTCGCCGCAAGCAATATAATCTTCTATTTCACCCTTTGTCAGATGTTTCATTGAAATTTTTGTAGAATTCGTTCGTTGAGAAATCCGTCCCGTTTTATCGATAACACAAACCGAACTGATGACTCGGTGTGTTCGACCGGATAAAAGCTTCATGTGCTCACGCTGTTCATCGGCATCTTTTGATTTATGCAAAATACGCTGTCCGACGACAACAACCGTATCGCAAGCCAAAATATTTTCATCTTTTTTCAGCTCGGCGATATGCTTGGCTTTTTCGAGTGCCATACGCCGTACATAAGGCAAAGGTTTTTCATGCGGCAGGCAGTCTTCACAAATGTCAGCCGGACAAATTTCTTTAGGTTCATAAGCAACTTGCCGCAACAGTGCGATACGTTGCGGCGAGCCGGATGCTAAAATAAAATCTTTCTTTTCCATAAGAACTCTTAAGAAAATTTAAGCATTTTCATCGTCGAAGGTTTTTTCCATGCGCTCGTGGCGTTCTTGAGCTTCAACCGATAAAGTTGCGACCGGACGTGCCTCCAAACGGTCAATACCGATAGGTTCTCCCGTTTCTTCACAATAACCATACGAGCCGTCTTCAATACGGTCTAACGCTTGGTCTATTTTGCTAATTAACTTACGAATTCTGTCCTTGGTACGTAAATCCAAAGCTTTATCTGTTTCAAGAGAAGCTCTGTCTATTTCATCAGGCTGGTTCAAACCGCCTTGACGCAAATCATCCAAAGTACCGGCAGATTGCGACACTAAAGACTTTTTCCAGGCTTCTAATTTTTGGCGGAAATATTCCAACTGCATTTCATTCATATATTCTTCATCGGCAGACGGCTTATAATCAGGTGGTAATACAATAGAACCGGTCATCTTTATCTCCTTTATAAAAGTATATTTTTACAATAATTATCACAAAACATGATAACTTCAAGTGTTATTATAAATTAACCACACAAAGTTATCAGTTAAATATCCACATAATCGAATTATCGGTCTCACGGTCACACTGTCCTTCATCATCGTCTCCGGTTCCGGTAACGGCAACACGGGTTACGGGAAGTGTATTATCAACCACAACCCCTTCAACTTCGGTAAATACCGTATAAGCCGGCCAATACCAATAATGCGCTGAATTAATGATAATAGCATATAAATCGATATTTTTATTATTATTCCAATCTTTTAATGCCATTTCGATACACTGTTTACGCGTCAAACCTTCGAAAGTTACGGCAAATTTATCCGAATGAGCCGTTTCATCTTCGGCTTCATTGATTGCTTCACCCAAATTAATTCCGCCATCGACAGGTGGTAACGAGATTGTAACTTTGCCGCCGAAAGCATGGTACAATGTATTACCGATTCGCCGATACGATCCGGGAATAAGTTTTTGCCCTTCTTTATTTTTATTGGCATCGATGCTGTCACCGTTTACCATTTTAACGACTTCCTGATAATCGGCATCTATTGCCGAAGCCCTCACGATACTGCCGACTAAATCGGTTAATTGAATATAAGCCTTACTGTATTTATATTCATCAAAGGCTTTTGACACCAAATGACCGACGGAAGCTACCAACGAAATAGCCACAGCCATATAACCCATCATTTCGACCATTGAACGGCCTTTTTCATTATCTCGTCTTAACATAACAAACACCTCGTCTACTTATCTAAGTTAGCATAAAAATTATTCATAAACAATATTTTTTATAAAATACTTTATTTTTGCAATATTTTTATTATAATGTCACCTGATTAACAAAAGGAATATTAAATGAAAAAAATTACATTTCTTTTAACAACCGCCGTTTTTATAGGTACAAGCCCGATTGTTAAAGCCGATACAAATAAGTATGTCCCGTACATTGGTACGGATTATGCATACACCGAGACCTCTGCCAAAAAGTTCTCGCCGCACCATCATAATATCAGTTTAAGAATCGGTTCCGAATACAATTCTTATTTCGGTACGGAATTGTTTTTTATGCAAAGCGATACTGATAAGCACAGTTATCCGAACTCAGAAAATAAACAATCATATCGGGCTTATGGTTTAGATGCCGCGGCTTATCTGCCGCTCGGCTGTGATAAAAAAATTTCATTAATGGCAACAGCCGGAATCGGCGAGTATGTTTTCAAAATCAAAAATCGCCCGCAAAAACACCAAAACGAACACGGCTACGGATATCGTTTCGGCGGCGGATTGAAATATCTTATCACACCGTCATGGCAGACACGATTGTTGGCTCGATACATCAATTTTGATCATCTGAGTAATTACAGACACGCAACCGAATATGCCGTCGGTATTGAATACCACTTTAATTAAGGAAAAAACATGTTAAGAAAAATCATTGTCATTTTATGTATGTTGGGGTTGTTGGGTTTCAGCTGCTCTTTATTGAAAAAATCCGAACCTCAGGAAAAAATCGATGTCCGTGACAAGGAGGATGTCATTCAAAAAGAAGAAGAAAAATTACCGGAAACTTTATATACTTTCAATGTCGAAAACTTACCGGAAGAATGCACCGAACAAAATGAAATGCTATGTGCAGTCGAACAAGCGATTAAATGTACAATCAATGTCGATATGAAAAATTGTTCAAACCTTAACTTGCCTAAATTTATATTTATGAATGATCAAAGTATAGAAAGACCGACGGAAATCAGTTATAAATTTGTTAACAAAAAGGTTTTGCCGAATAACACTATTGAAATTTACACCGACAGCGTATGCAACGCCAGATGGTTCGGATTATGCCAAGGCACGGTTATTTACGTACTGACACCAACTGGCAATAACATCAAAGAATGGCGCGTTAAAGACATTTATGCCATAGAATAAAATAAAAAAAAGCCTCTGAACAGAGGCTTTTTTTTATTTTATCTTAAATTAAGACCACGGAATATTATTAACACATCGCTTCGGATACTTATCACAGTACGCCTTATTGTTGTTATGATCATATAGTCTTTTACGTTCTTCTTTCATTTTTCCGGCTTCGAAAACCGTACAGGACGTTACCAAGATAAGAGCACATAATATAAAAAGTTTTTTCATAGTCCGAATACCTTATATTAAAGAGTTAAAACACAATAAACTTAAACTTATTAAAATAAATTTAGCACTGTATTCCCAAAATTTGCTGCCTTCATACGTTTCACAACACTTCCACAAGCTGCGTAAAACGACATACATATAAACGACAAACGCTGTACCCAAAACAACATGTGCTGCAATGTAAGGCAACAAATTACCTCTATGCAACATAATCGTCGGCGCATTTAAATGAATATATGAAAGAAGATTGCGCGTACATAGGGTGTGATAAGGGCAAATCAATCGAAGTATACCGCTATGCGTCATACTGGTTATGATATAAAAAAAGAAAAAACCTAACAAACCGAACAGCCAAAAAACCGTTTTTAAGGGATATTCACCTGCACCAAGTTTCTTAAACATTAGCCTTTCTTTCCTCACTTAAAATGATGTTACGATTTCGATATATGGTTTAACGCCTAAGCTGCGTTTATATTCCGAAATATATTTTGATATATCGCCCCATTGTGTCCACTTGTCAACAAATTCTTTAGCATATTCCGGAGATTTCGATAACTGTACCTTTATAATATCTTCCAAAAGTAGTCTTGTAACTTTTTCCATATTGTCAAAATCGATATGCAATTTTTTATCATTATCGAAATAAAATGCCTTATGATCATGCAAATAGTTAAACTCAATTAAATCCGCAACACGATGCGCCTCTTTATCTTCCGGATATGCAGTCATAAATAAGCGACGAACCACCCATGTTGTATAGATTTTTTTCAGCTGCTCAGCCGTTATAATACCGGCTTTGACATACTGCGGCATCATTGAAGCGGATATAACATCGGCTTTATGCTCTTCAATAATATGCTGATAAACACCCAAGGCTGTCTGATATGAGCTGTCCGGCCCTAAAGAATGCCCGTTTTCGTGTCCGATAACAAACAAATGGTCGGCCTCTTCATCATAATAGCGATGCAACTCAGGACAAACCAAATGCTCCAGAATTTTTTGTGCTTTTGTTTTATCATAGCTTTGCCGAACCTGACGGTGGTAAACATTACGCCGTCCGCCGCCATGTTGCAACGAACGTTTATCATTATTCGGTAAATTTTGCGCCAAGGTAATACTACCGCGACAAAGCGCATAATCACCGGTTAAAGCCGCAATATCGGCATCAACCATTGTTTGTTTAAGTCCTTTATCACCACCCACATTTTGTGTATATGTATCGGCAAACGGCATCAAGCCGGCTAATTTTATCATTTCCTCTTTAAAGGTAAGCAACAGCTTTGTCCCCTTTTTATTGACGATACCGACACGTACACCGAGCATATCTTTCGGAACCGGTTTAATATTCAATTTTTCTAAACGTGCACATAATTCCTTATCGGAAAAAATTGTCGGAGTCAGATGATCATCGTAGTTTTCACGGCTTATGGTAAATTCAAGCGGGGTATCTTGCATACGCGCCCAGTGCTTATCGGCCAGTTCATCCATTTCATCATTATTTTGCAATAGGGCTTGTGCCTGCCAACCGAGAAAATCCTTAAACAATTCGTCGGTTGTGAAATGCGCCGCACACTCCAACTCATTGGCAATTTCCGAAAATTCATCGGCAAAGTATTCGGTATAGTCAATACCTGTCAATTCGTCACCTTGACGACGAACCATGGTGCGGGCACTTAAAATCTTTTTAACTTCATCTGTTTTACCTTCATCCAGCATTTTGCCGATTATCTGGCGAAATTCCGTTTCCGACAAGTCGGTCGGATAAAAATTACGCCCCTGATACATGTGAATCCCGTCAAAGATTTCGACAGGTTCTTTATCAATACCGTTTGAACCGGCAACCCCGTTTAACGAATTAAATAATTTTAAGGCATCGGCCGCATATTCATCATCGGCAGCGGCCACTTCCAATGCCTGTTTTTGCGTTAAATTCAGCGGATGATCCATTTCAAGCGCAACATCATTCATGATTTTTGCCGCATTAATCAAATAGCCAAACGCCTTTTTATCGCCTTCCGATAAATTCTGGTAAGAAGGATGCTCTGCATCTATCAAAATGACCTGCCTGGTTTCCGTATTTAATTTATGCTTTAATTCTTCTGCCGAATATTTAATGTTAAATCCGTTAATTTTCATCTTCTATCTCCACTGATTTAAATTTGTAAAACTGAATGTTTTCTTCCGGTTCATCATCCGGTATTTCCGCTTTTTGGCGCAGTAATTTTTCCAATTCGGACGGATCATCGGGCCTTTCATCGGCAACAAGCAACGCTTTTTTCGAGCCGGACCGAATCATAATACCATCATCCTGATCCAGATAACTTATCAATAATGTATCTTTATCTTTAGAAAGTTCCTCTGCATCCGTCAATAAGCTTATTTTAATATATTTTATTTTTTTAGCATCTGTTTTCATCGCCGCTTTACGGGCAATTTCTATTAGCGAAACGATAACGCCCTTGTCACCATCGATGGCTTTGCGCGCAAACACTTCCTGCATTTCCTCATCATAAAAGCGTACATATACCCACCCGCGATCAAACAGTCTGAAATTTCCGGTAGTTTTTTCCGGCCACACAATATCTTCTTCCGCATTCAGATTCATCTTTAAATAGTGTTTTATCTCTTTTTTATAGTAAGTAGCAAAAAGTCTTAAATTACGTTGTTGCTTCACCGCCATCGGTTGATCATCTTTATTGTTTGTTAAAGATAATAATGCTCTATAATCTTTATCCACCGACTGCGCAATTTTTGTATCGATAACATCAAACACTTCCATATGATAAAAATTTTTCTGCGCAAAATAAATTGTTTCTTCCAATAAAAAATCCGATTGCTTACCGTTAAAGCCGTCCGACAAGTCCGCCAACACAACAATCATTTTATGTGCAGACTTCAGATACGAATCAATAATATTTTCCGCTTCCAGATTTTCTTCAGTCAAGATCAGGCTTTTAATATGGTTTACCTGCATTACTTTTTTCAGCATTTTTATGTGTGCGGAAACATCACTGTCGGTACTTAATACCAAGGCAATATCATCAACTTGATTATATTTATAAATTTCGGCATATAATCGGCGAATAATAGAGCGGCTGTCCGGTGTTAAATCTTTAGGTACGACAACCATTTTCACATTTCTTTTTTTGTAGTTATCAAAATGGTTGTAATAAGAAGTTATACTCTTTTGCACCGAAACCTTATCATCATAAAAAATTGCCGCCATCACGGGAGAAATTACTTCTTCGTTCTCTCTGACCCGACCGTAATCGACGATTTTTTCATAATTAGCATAAAGATTATCGTTAAATCTTTTTATATTTGCCTGAACAATCCACCACAAGACGGCTAATCCAAGAATAAAAGCGCAAATTTTTTTCAAAGATAATTTCACTTTCCGAGTCATTTTTCAACTCCAAAATATCTATAATAAAATTCATTGAAGTTGCTAAAATATTCTATCCGTGCATCTTGCGCTTCTTCATCATTCCAAATAGAAGTACCGATACGGATTGCTTTAGCACCGGCGGCCAAAGCACATTTACTGTCCATCGGACTATCCCCGACCATCCATACGTTTTCAGACGAGATGTCTGTCACAAAATTTTGCACAGCAAACTCAAGTTGCTGCGGATTCGGTTTATCTTTCGGTGCCTCATGACCGCAAACAATGTTATCAAATGAGTTCGGCTCATACAACAAAGGTAATTCAAATTCGAGCAAATTACGGTCTTTATTAGTTACCAAAACAATCTTTTTACCTTTTTTGCGTAAAGAATACAGCAGTTCCGTAGCTTTTGCCGGAGCATGCACCATGCTCGGAGCTAAATAACGATAATATGCACAATATTGATCATACGCCTCTATATATCTATCGCCGAAAATCAGTGGAAAATTATCCCTAAAAGACAAATCCGGATTGCGTTTATTTTTAACGACTTCCCACTTTGGCAGACCATATTCGGCTAAAACTTTATCAACTGATTTAACCAAAACATCGCGATTAAGAGATAATGTGTTATCCCAATCAAAGGCAACGACGCCTAACTTTTCCATATTTAGGGTTTGAGCTTGCACTTCTTAATATTTCCTTTGGTTAAAGCGATGACGGCATCTTCGACTTCTTCGACGATTTTCTCATCTAAAACGGCAACAACTTCTTTTTTTTCGGTATTAATTGTCAGATATTCATCGCCGTCTTCCAAATCAAGCCAATAGCGAACATCACCGTCATGATATTGATTTGCCTGCAGATTGGCATCTATTTTATCCAAGGCTGATACCAACCGAGATTCCGGTGTATTTTTACCTTCGTATTCCTGATACAAAGTCATTATTTGCTCACCGAGCGGTGCCGGTAGCATATTTTTGTATTTAAGCATGGCTTCACGTTCATTCAAATCTTTTTGCGCCTTCATTTCCGGATGCCGGCGCTGTACCGAACGCGGACAATCACCGGTTTCGGCCTCGGCAATATCATGCACCAACGCCAATTCCAATAAACGCGTATAATTATATTTATGTTTCAAATACGGATAAACCAGCATACACCAAAAACAAAGCTTAAAAGTATGCGAAGAATCTGTTTCAAACCGACCGTCAGAAAGACGCGTGGCACGTTCGACCAAACACGCCTTATCCAACACTTTCATAAATTGTAAAATTTGTTCGGCTTTATTTTGCATTTTTACCTATAAACTTCTTACCGCCCATATACGGTTGCAATTTTGCCGGTATCCGAACCGTCCCGTCAGCCTGTTGATGATTTTCGATAAACGGAACCAATGCACGAGGTGTCGCAATACCGGTATTGTTCAGCGTATGGCAAAATCTGACTTTACCGTCATTGGCACGATATCTCAAATTCGTACGACGTGCCTGCCATTCGGTAATATTCGAGCAAGAGTGGGTTTCACGATAGCAATTTTGTGACGGCACCCAAGCTTCCAAATCATATTGGCGATATTTCGGCGCGCCCATATCTCCGGTACAAACCTCCAAAACCTGATACGGCAATTCCAAATCCTGCAAAACTTCTTCGGAAATCTGCAATAATTTCTTATGCCATTTTTCACTTTCCTCTATATCGTTTTTGCAAATAACAAATTGTTCGGTTTTGAAAAATTGGTGAACTCGAACCAACCCGCGGGTATCTTTACCGGCGGCGCCGGCCTCACGACGGAAACATGGTGAAAAACCGGCATACAAAATCGGCAATTCGGCTTCTGTCAGCATTTCATCGGCACGCAGAGAGTTCAAAATTAATTCCGCTGTACCGGATAAATATATATCATCGGCCGGCATATAATAAATTTCATCGCGTGCAAACGGCAGATATCCTTGATTATACAAAGGTTTTTCCTTAGAAATAGCCGGTACGGTTATCAAAGTAAAACCGTTCGCGCGCAATTTATCCATAACCATCATATGAATAGCTAATTCGAGCTGCGCCAAATCATTCTTGATTGCATATGTTCTGGAACCGGAAACTTTAGCAATCCTCTCCATTTCGCTCCAATCATTGATTTCCATTAACTCAATATGATCACGCGGTGTAAAATCAAAATGAGGCAACTCACCGACTTTACGCGAAACAACATTAGCACTGTCATCCGGCCCTTCCGGACTGTCTTCGCTCGGATAGTTCGGCATTCTGAGCATCATATCATTAAATTTTGCTTCCAGCTCCGATAATTTTTCCTGCTCGGCCTTAAATTGTTCTCCGACTTCTTTACTTTTGGCAATAATGGCCGGACGTTCTTCGTTGGAGGCACTTTTTATCGAATTACTCAGCTTATTTTTTTCTTCAGCCAGAGATTGTGATGATGTTTTTAACTTATTCATGTCATAAAAAGTTTGTACCAGCTCGTCAACTTTTTCGGCAGGGAACCCTTTTTTCCCCAAGCTTTTTTTAACCCAATCAACATTATCGACAATAAATTTTATATCCAACATAGTTTTGTGCCTTCAAAATAAATTAAACCTGGCGAAATTATACGTTGTTTACGTAAGAATACAACACAAATTTTCAGCTTATTGACTCTTTATCGCACAGCAAACGCAATAAATATTGATTTTTTGCATAAATCGGAATAATTTAGCAAAGAACCAGAAAGGAATATGTAATGACAAATATTAATGATTTTGCGAATAAATGCATACTAACCGGGGTTAAACCGACCGGAAAACCACATATCGGTAATTATTTCGGCGCGATTAAGCCGGCTGTTGAAATGGGACATCAAGCCGCACGCTTTAACCTGTTTATCGCCGACTACCACGCCATAAATTTTATGAAAGATCCCGAACTTTTACAAACAGAAATCAGGGATATTGCCTGCATTTATTTGGCAGCCGGCTTGGATCCGAAGAAAGATTATTTTTATCGTCAATCCGATATTCCTGAAATCAATGAAATTACGACGATTCTTTACGCTTTCACACCTAAAGGATTTATGAATAAATCGCATGCTTACAAAGCTGCCGTTGATAAAAATTTAGCCGACAACAAACCGAATGATGATGGTATTAATATGGGTTTATATACCTACCCGACATTAATGGCGGCTGATATTCTTTCGATGGATACCGATATTGTACCGGTTGGCAAAGACCAAATTCAGCATGTGGAAATCGCGCGCGATATTGCCGGTGCCGTCAATGCCTACTATGATAAAGAAATTTTGAAGCTTCCAAGCTACATTACAGCGGAAAATGTTGCCGTCTTACCGGGTATAGACGGTCGCAAAATGAGCAAATCATACAACAATGTCATACCTATATTTGAAGAAGATAAAATCATTAAAAAAGCCGTCTATTCTACCGTAACCGACTCAAAACCGATTGAAGAGCCTAAAAATCCGGATGATGTTATTGTTTACCAAATTTATAAATGTCTGGCTCGGCCGGAACAAGTCGCCGAAATGGCCGATGGTTTGAAACAGGGTAAACTCGGCTACGGACACATTAAAGCAATGTTGCTGGATACAATTTTAGAACACACGAAGGATGCCAAAGAGGTCTACAACTACTATATGAACCACTACAATGAAGTTAAAGGTTTCTTGGAAGATGGGGCATCCAAAGCGCGCCCTTATGCCCAAAGAACATTGCAGAGATTAAAAGAAACACTGTTCGGTAATTTATAACAAAAAATGCCGCATTAAGCGGCTTTTTTATTGTGTCGGCAAAGTATCTGTCTCAGGTAGCTGCACTGGCTACTTTACGGCTTGCGGCTTTACTGTTTGCGGCTGTGTTTGCTGTTGAGTTTCCATCTCTCGTTTCATGGCCTCGGTTGCCCGTTTTTTCAATTCTTCCTCACGCAAACGTTGCTGCTCGGCCTCCTGCTCTTTAACACGCTGTTCAAGACGCTCTCTCATCAAGCGTTCCATTTTTTCGATTTCCGATTCGACACGATTCGGTTTATCGACGGCATAAATGGCATAACGCCATGCAAACGAACAGGAAGCCACATTCCGCGGACAGGAACAACCACCCTCGGCATTACCTTTGCTAAACGGTGTCGGAATAAACGCATCTCCCGGTTTTGCTACATTAAGCGCAAAATGCTTACGCGGCTGAAGGGTACGCTTACGCCCGTATTTATCAATAAACTCTATAGGCTTTTCTTCTTTATATATTTTATCAATTTCCTCCAAAGCCGTGTCTACTTCGCCATCATAATCACCGATTGCAATGGCCATTAAACCTTCTACCTTATCACCCCAATTCATAATGGCCAAATTAACACACACATCGTGCGGCAATCCGCGATATGCCATTTTAAATGTCGGGGATTCGACGGCTTCTTTAATGTTCTCAAGCGGTCGGGAAGGTTCGATCACAATGTTCCCGTTATACAAATTATAAGCTTCTTTATCGTCAACGATTGATTCCGGAATAACACCGAGTTCAATAAGCCTTTCCATCGAAAATTCTTTTTCCTCACTGTAAATAGCATAGGCTTGACGAACGTTATCAATAATTTGCGATACCTGCTGTGTCGTAGCGTTTAAGAGTGTATCTTGCTCTAATTTTTGTTTAGAGCGGACAGCCATTTTGTGCATTTGATATAAAGCACTGCCGACCATAACAACAAGCAAAAACAGAATTTCCAGAATCAATTTTGTCTTGGCATCACGTGCTTCTTTACGGCGGCGCGCGGCTCGGCGCTCCTCGAGTATTTTACGTTCGATGGCTTCCTGAGCTAATTCTGCTTCTGTTTTTTGCTTTATCTCTTCCATATACAAACTATCCCGTTATACGCCCGTGGCAATGTTTAAACTTTTTACCGCTGCCGCATGGACACGGATCATTTCGTCCGACATTGGCAAAAATCTTAGGGTCCGGTTTTTCACCGGATACACCTGCTTCGTCATGAACAATAGATACTTTACGATTTTGCTCTTTTTCCATCGCTTGTTCCATTTTTTCACGCGTTTCCGGTTGTAAAACCGTATGGCAGACAATAACGACCAATCGCTCTTTTAAAGTCTTAAGCAAATTCGAAAACATCATAAATGCTTCTTTTTTATATTCGTTCAAAGGATCCTTTTGACCATAAGCTCTTAAAACAATGGTTCGACGCATTAAATCAAGTGCGGCAATATGATCTTTCCACAGCTGGTCTAATACCTGCAACAACAAACTTTTATGAATCATCTGAACAGCTTCCTGCGGAATATTGGCATTTCTTTCTTCCAAACGTTTATCGACTTCTGCCAAAATCATTTCTTTAAGTTTTTCACTGTCAATATCCGGAAGATTGCACCAATTTGTTATCGGCAGTGTAAAACTTGTTATGTTTTGCAAATCTTGTTTCAAGCCGTCTTTATTCCACTCCTCAACCGAAGTGCCGTAAGGAGCGTGGGCATCAATTATAGTGCTTAAAAAGTCATCGCGCATTTCTTTAATACTGTCGGAAACATCTTCCTGTTCCATAATTTCGCGGCGCTCGGCATAAATAATTTTACGCTGATCATTCATCACATTATCGAACTTCAACAAGTCTTTACGAATATCAAAGTTACGCTCTTCAACTTTTTTCTGAGCCTTTTCAAGCGCCTTACTGATCCACGGGTGAACCAGTGCCTCACCCTCCGGCAGCCCCAAACGTTGCAAAACGCTGGACATTTTTTCCGAACCGAATATACGCATCAAATCATCTTCCATTGAAAGGAAAAATTTAGATGTCCCCGGATCTCCCTGACGGCCGGAACGGCCGCGCAACTGATTATCGATACGGCGGCTTTCATGGCGCTCGGTGCCGATAATAAACAAACCGCCGGCCGCCAAAACTTTTTCTTTATCAGCCGCAACTTCTTTTTCGATTTTCTCTTTTAGAGCCGCAACCTGCTCCGGTGTTTCTTCACCGGTCAGTTGGTCTTTTAACTTCATCTCCGGATTACCGCCGAGCTGAATATCGGTACCGCGTCCGGCCATATTGGTTGCAATCGTGATTGCACCGGAAACACCGGCCTGAGCGACAATAGCGGCCTCTCTATCGTGATGACGGGCATTCAATACCTCAAATTTGACATCCGGTGCCGCTTTATGCAATAATTCGGCCACAATTTCCGACTTTTCGACAGAAGTTGTACCGACCAAAACAGGTTGGCCGCGACGATGACAATCCAATATCGTATTAATAATGGCACGATATTTTTCTGCAGCCGTCCGATAAATTTCATCCTGCAAATCTTCTCTCTTAACTGGTTTATTGGTCGGAATTTCAACACAAACCAAATTATAAATATCGCAAAATTCGGCTTCTTCCGTCATAGCCGTACCGGTCATACCGGCCAATTTCGGATACAAACGGAAATAATTTTGGAACGTAATAGATGCTAACGTCTGGTTCTCGGATTGAATCGTAACACCTTCTTTTGCCTCCAAAGCCTGATGCAAACCGTCACTGAAACGACGGCCTTCCATAATACGACCGGTAAACTCGTCGACAATAACAACTTTATCATCTTTAACAATATAGTCTACATCGCGTTGAAACATCTTATGTGCACGCAAGCCGTTATTAACGTGCTGAACCAAATTGACATTACCGATATCATACAGTGAACCTTCTTTGATCAAGCCGGCTTCACGCAAAAGCTGTTCGATATGTTCCATACCGCTTTCGGTAAGGGTAACGCTTTTTTGCTTTTCATCCTTCTCGTAATCGGAATCTTTAAGCTGCGGAATGATTTTGGCAATTGTTAAATACGTTGCCGAAGAATCTTCGGCCTCTCCCGAAATAATGAGCGGTGTACGGGCTTCATCGATTAAAATGGAATCAACTTCATCAACAATGGCATAATTAAAATCACGTTGAACTTTTTCATACAAATTAAATTTCATATTATCGCGCAAATAGTCAAATCCGAGCTCATTGTTCGTCCCGTAGACGATATCGGCATTATAGGCTATCCGGCGCTCATTATCATTTTTACCGTGAATAATATAGTCAACACTCAGGCCCAAAAAGCGATAAATCTGTCCCATCCATTGAGCATCACGCTGAGCCAAATAATCGTTAACGGTAACGATATGCACACCTTTACCTTCAAGAGCATTTAAATATGCCGCCAAAGTGGCCACCAAAGTTTTACCTTCACCGGTTTTCATTTCAGCAATCATACCTTTATGTAAGACGATACCGCCGATAAGTTGGACATCATAATGACGTTGTCCCATAACGCGTTTAGCGGCTTCACGCACCGTTGCAAAGGCCTCCGGCAATAAATCATCTAAAGTTTCACCATCTTTAATACGATTGCGATACTCTTCAGTTTTAGCTTTTAATTCTTCATCGGAAAGTTTTTCGAAACTTGGTTCTAAAGCATTGATTTGATTTACTATTTTATATTGTTTTTTTACAAAGCGATCATTGGCGCTGCCAAAAATTTTACGAGCTATTTGTCCTAACATTATTGTTTCCTATATAAATTACGTCACCTTATACTTAGTTTGAATAAACAATAAAGTCAATATATGCGCAAAAGTTATAAACTTATTATAAAAAATATTTGAATTTTAATTGAAATTTAAAAATATGCATATATTATGAGGTCGATTGTTTTATGGAGGAATTTAAATGCAAAAGAAATATATTTTCGCAACATCAGCCGCTTTGGTTGTCTTGATTGCCGGCGCTTTCACCTACAAAGTATACGCCGAAAGAAACAACGGCATCGCCGCAATTGTTAACGGTGAACAAATCACGGTAGCCGAAGTTAAAGAAGCTTATGATCAAAATCCGCAATTCAGAGCAAATGCTAAATTTGAAGATTTTTATAACTATGCTCTTGATATTATGGTAAATGCCAAATTAGCATTACAGGCTGCCACAAAAGCTAACATTCAGGCCACTCCTGAATATCAAAAGCAATTAGCTGCCGTACAAGATGAAATTGCTCGTCAAGTTTATCTTGATCAGCAAATCAACGCTAAAATTACACCGGCCGAAATTAAAAAAGCTTACGATGAATATGTTGCCGGTTTCAAAAGCAGCAAAGAAGTAAAAGCTAAACACATTTTGGTACAAACCGAAGATTTAGCTAAAGAAATTATTGCTAAATTAGACAGCAAAGAAGCAAATTTTGATGAATTGGCTCAAAAATATTCCGATGATCAGCCGGAACTCGGCTTCTTTACAGAAGAAATGATGGTTCCTGATTTTTCAAAAGCTGCTTTTGCCATGGAAAAAAATACCTATTCAAAAGAACCGGTTAAAACGGAATTCGGCTATCACGTTATTTTTGTTGAAGATATTCGCGATTCGCAGCCGTTGCCGCTTGAAGCCTTAGAAGAACAAATCAAAGGTAACTTGGCTCGTAAGGCTGTTGAACAAATTGTTACCGGTTTAACACAAAACGCTCAAATTGAAAAATTTGACCTAAACGGTAAAAAAATCGAAGCTTCCAAAAAAGAAGCTGTTGAAGCTAAACCGGCCGAAGCGAAATAATAATCGGCTTATCCGGTGAAAAAATCCTCACTTGCAGTGAGGATTTTTTTGTTTTTCAGTAAAAAGTTAAGACATTTGTAATCCACCCAAAACCGCCTCAAAATCCTCGCGTTGCGGCGAACAAATATACGCACCTGCTTTAACATCATCTGCATCGTGAATTAAGTAAAATTTGCGTAACTGCATATATTCTTCGCCGTCTAAAGAATAGCTGGCGATATAACAGCCTTTGCGCTTTTTAAGACGATACCAGACATGCTTGGTGCCTTGCGGCAACGGAATGGTTGCTAAATCGGAATAACCATCATTAGTCAGACAAGTTGCCAACATCGGTGCATCATCTCTTTCATACATAATTGAGGCCTTAAACCAGTTATTAACATCGACACGCACCATAATTCCGCATTGATCAAACGATTCAGGTTTATTAAATATCCAATCCAAATCACAACAGAAATCACCTAAAACATAACTGAAAAAAAAGTGTCCATCGTCTTTTCTGAAATCATAGCGTGCGCAAGCCCAAAAATCGGTACGATATTTTGAAACGACATGCATACCGTCATCATCAAAACGTACACGTTGCGGTTCATTCATCCAGTCAAATTCTTTAAGCGTTTCCAAAAGCATCAAAAACTCCTGACAGCGTAATTTTTCATTTGGTCGGCAACGGCCGTTAAGGCTGCATCCCCGCCTTTTGGCATAACAATCTGCAAATTAACTAATTGATCGCCTTGTTTCGAACGCGATTTGATTCCCTGACCTTTTAAGCGCAATTTTTCACCGCTGGATGAAAACGGCGGAACCGTTATGGCAACCTTGCCGTTAATAGTCGGTACCGTTATTTTAGCACCTTTTATCGCTTCTACGACCGAAATCGGCAAATCTAATAAAATATTCAACCCGTCTGCCTTAAAATACGGATGTTCCGCGACGGTTACAGTGATTAAAGCATCACCGTTTTCACCGCCGTTCAGACTGATATCTCCCATACCTTTTAAACGGAGTGTCTGACCGCTTTGCGTGCCGGCCGGCACCTTAACATTAACATTTTTACCACCCAAATTTACCTGTTTTTCAACACCGCGCGCAGCATCCAAAAAGTCAACTCTCATATTAAAGGAAATATCACGTCCCTTCATTGCAGTGCGAGAAGAACGAGAACTTCTTGTTTGGCCCGCCGAGGTAAATTGAGAAAAGATATCTTCACCAAAAATGGATGAAAAATCAAAACCTTGTGCACCGCCGAAACCCGAACCGAACGGATTACCTCCACCATAACCGTAAGAACCGCCGGCACCGCCGAAGCCGGCACCGAACCCTGTCGGTTTACCATCGGCATCTATTTCGTTATTATCGTATTTTTTGCGTTTTTCGGCATTGCCTATGATATCATAAGCATTTGATATTTCCTTAAATTTTTCAGCAGCATTTTTATCATCTTTGTTTAAATCCGGATGATATTTTCGCGCAAGCTTACGGTATGCAGATTTAATCTCTGTTTCCGTTGCTGTTTTGCTAACGCCTAAAATCTGGTATAAATCCTTTACCATAATCATTCACTCCCTAAATATAGATATAGGGACAAAATTACTCTGTTGCAAGGTCAACACAGTCGAATGTGGCTCTTCTTTTATGATTTTTATGTAAGTATATATCGCGTAAATAAGCTTTTTTCCCCGGATTTGTTTCAAAACAATATGCCGAGGCCAAAGTGGCAACCTTATCTACCCGCACATCGGAATACTCGTAAACCACATAATCTTCACCCATAGCTTTAACAGAAATATTATAGCGGTATAAATCTTCTTCCGGTATGGTATATTCGGCTGTGTAACCGGTTTCGTCATAAGTTGCGGCAGGAACCGGCTGATTAACGGTCCGGGCACGGCAAGAACATAACACCGAAAGCAACACGATAAATGCAAGTTTTTTCATCATAACCTCTCTTTATAGCCATAGAGCCATATACTATAGCTACGGATTATAGATGAAAGATATTAAACAATTCTTAATTGCCCAAAAGATTATAAATCTTCTCACCGGCTTCGTTTAAAATTTTGACAACTTCGTCATTTTTCATATTACGTCTTTTATTGTTGCTGAGCTTTTCCATTATTTTTTCCATTTTACGATCAAACGCCCGCGTATTTTCAACAGTTTCAAAGTTTTTGGCATATTTTTCATCACCAATTTTAAAATCAGCCACCTCCTTAACAACCAACAGATTGCGCGCTATTTTATCATCCCCCGAATTGCGAAGCGAGCCGCGCATAGTCTTCACAACTGGATTATCTTTTATCTGATTATCATAAGCCTGCGTATCACAAGGCATTATGAACAGCATTGATACCAATAACATTACAAATTTCAGCATCTTTACATCTCCTTATTAAATTTTGCTTGCCATATTTTGCATATAACATATATTAAGCAAAAAGCAAAATTAAATTGCGGAGTTTGATATGAAAAAAACACTTTGGGTTTTAATGGATGACAGACGTGGCAGTGTCGGTCAGGCTTTAGGTGTGATTGCAGCCCTCAACGGCGAAAAAATAACCATTATCGAAAAGAAAATTGTATACACAAAAACAGCTTCGTTGCCGAACTGGCTGCGCGGCCGCAGTCTTTTGGGGTTAACCGCCGAAAGTAAAACCGAAATTAAAGCACCGTTTCCGGATTATGTTATGTCAATAAGCCGTCGCACGGTACCGGTTGCCCGGTATATTAAAAAATTATCGCCGCAAACAAAGCTTATTCAGCTCATGCACCCAGGCAACACCGGCATTAACGATTTTTCATTAATTGTTGTGCCGGAACACGATAAAAATAAAAAATGTACCCCGAGCGTTCACTATATTGTTGGCTGTCCGCACCGTATCACGCCGGAGTATCTTAAGGCGGCCAAAGAAGAATGGGAGCAAAAATTTGCCCATTTGCCGAAACCGTTAACGGCCGTAATTGTCGGCGGAGCCATTAAAGGCAAACCTTTTTCCGACGAAAATGCAACAGATTTAGGAGAAGCCATCAAAAAATTTAAGGAGAAAACCGGCGGATCGATTTTAATCACAACCTCGCGCCGCACAGGGGCCGGACCGGAAAAAATCATAATGAATGCCATCAAAAATATTCCGCAATACACTTTTTTATGGGGTGATACACAACAAAATCCGTACAGCGGCTTTCTAGCTTGTGCCGACAATATTATAGTTACCGGCGATTCCGTTTCGATGTGCTGCGAAGCCACCGGCACCGGTAAACCGATTTATTTGTTTATCGGTAAAAATTGGCTGACACCCAAACACTTAAGATTCGTGCGGTCTTTATGTGACAGTAAATGCGCCACATTAATTGATGATGAAAATGCTGCAACTTTCAAACCGCGAAACAGTCTTAACGCCGCCAAAGAAATTGCCGAATTAATCGAAAAATTATAGAATCAGCCGAGATCCTCGCGCCTTTGGCGCAAGAATGACTTTTCTTAAAAGAAATGCGCCGTTATTTTTCGACGACGTGTACAACAAACGTACACAAGGAAAATTACCACAGCAGGTACGGCTTATGGGGAAAACTCGGCTGACGCGGGAAATGCGCCGTTATTTTTCGACGACGTGTACAACAAACGTACACAAGGAAAATTACCACAGCAGGCACGGCTTATGGGGAAAACTCGGCTGACGCGGGAAATGCGCCGTTATTTTTCGACGACGTGTACATAACGGGTACACGAGGAGAAAAGTAACAAGCAGTTCCCCGTCAGACGAGTTTTAATTCTTTTCGAAGTTGATACGCGGATCAACAATACAATAAGTTAAATCGCTAATCAGTTTCAGAACCAGGCCCAATAAAGCGAAAATGTACAGAGTGCCGAACACAACCGGATAGTCACGGGTAGTAATGGCCTCATAGCCAAGCAAACCGATACCGTTGAGCGAAAAAATAACTTCGATTAACAGTGAGCCGGTAAACAGCATTTTGATTAAAAGTGAAGGAAATCCGGCAATAATAATCAGCATGGCATTGCGGAAAATATGGCCGTACAGTATTTTATTTTCCGGCACACCCTTAGCGCGCGCCGTTAAAACGTATTGTTTATTAATTTCATCCAGAAAAGAATTTTTAGTCAGCATTGTCAAGCCGGCAAAGCCACCGATAACCATTGTTATCACCGGCAAGGTAATATGCCAAAAATAATCTGTTATTTTTGCAAAAAGGCTCAAAGATGTCCAGTTATCCGATACAAGCCCGCGCAAAGGAAACCACTGCCAATAGATACCGCCGGCAAAAAAGACAATGAAGAATACTGCTAACAAGAAAACCGGTAACGCCGAACCGACAACCACCATAAACGAAGTAAGCGTATCAAACCTGCTTCCGTCATATTGTGCTTTTTTTATACCAAGCGGTATAGCAATCAGATAAATAATCAGTGTTGACCACAAGCCAAGCGAAATCGACACCGGTAGGCGTTCTTTTATTAATTCGATAATGGTTTTATCACGGTAATAACTTTTGCCGAAATCAAAGCATACGTAATCTTTTAACATTTTTCCGTAGCGGTAGTACCACGGTTTATCAAATCCGAACTGTTGCTCCAACGCCTTAATCAAATCTTCAGGCACACCTTGCGCTCCGATATATTTAGAGGATGAAGATTCCGTCTTTACTTCCGATGTTGCCGTAAATTGCGATTTAGCATCGGTATTCATTCCCCGATATTGCGCCAAAACATAATCGACAGGTCCGCCCGGTGCCAGTTGGATAATGACAAAATTGACCGTAATAATACCCCACAGTGTCAAAGGAATAAGCAGTAGTCTTTTTAAAATATATTGGCGCATTTTTACTCCTTTTTCCACCAGATAAACGGCTGAAAGCCGGTTTTGATGTCGGTTTTCGGTTGGCCGAACTTATCCCAATATGCCACCCGCGAAACGGCTGAATACCATTGCGGAATAATGTAATATTCGTGCAAAAGAACTCTGTCGAGACCTTTAACATAAGCCATATAATCTTCTTTTTCCTGAGCGGCGACAATTCCTTTAATCAGTTTATCAACCGCCGGATTTTTAATACCTATAATATTATTGCTTCCTGGAATATCGGCCGATTCACTTCCAAAAAAGTCTCGCAGTTCACTTCCCGGCATTTGCGAAATTCTGTATGAGATAATTGCCATATCAAAGTCAAATTTATCCAACCGGTTTTTGAAAATATTAACTTCTAAATTGCGGAAAACAGCCTTTATACCGATTTTACGCAAATTTTCGATAAACGGCAGCATAACTTTGGTAAAAGTTGCGCCATTCGCTGAATTGCTTAAAATTTCAAATTCCAAAGGTTCGCCGGTTTTTAAATTAACCATTTTGCCGTTTTTAAAATCATAACCGGCCGATTTAAGCAAAGCCACCGCTTTTTTAAGATTTTCACGTGAATTATAAATATCTTCGTTAACAACCGGCGTATACGGCTTTTCAAACACATCTGCCGGCAAAATATCGGTATATTGCCGTAAAATTTCTTTTTCTTTTCCCTGCGGCAGTCCGGTTGCTTCCATACCGGTATTGGTAAAATAGCTGTACAATCGCTTATATTGGTTATAAAACAATTTTTCGTTTGCCCATTCAAAATTAAAGGCCAACCCGATAGCTTGACGTGCACGGGAATCCTTAAATTTATCACGGCGAATATTAAAGGCAAAATTTTGCAAAACTGCCGGCTCATTATGTTCAATGTTTTCTTTTTTGATTTTGCCAGATTTAATCAAATTATTATCATAACCCGTCATCCAGATTTTGGCGATATATTCCTCACGGGCATCAATATCTCCGGAAAAAAGGGCCTGCAAGGTTACGGTCGTATCCTGATAATAGTCATAACGAACAATATCAAAATTATTAAATCCGCGCCTTACCGGTAAATCTTTGCCCCAATATTCGGTATTTTTATGCAATTCGACATATTTATTAACCTGAAAATCTTTGACAATATAAGGTCCGCTGCCGAGAGGTACTTGCAATGTCGGTTTATCAAAGTCTTTGCCTTGCCAGTCCTTGGCCGAAAAAACCGAAAATTGCGATAGTATCAGAGGTAATTCTTTATTATTTGTCCCTTCTTTAGCGTAAAAACGCACTTCATAATCATTTATTTTTTCAACCCGATCAACATCGGCATAATACATCCTGTATACCGGAGAACCCTTTTCGATAATGGCATTAAAACTAAACACTACATCATCGGCCGTTACCGGCGATCCGTCAGAAAAACGAGCGTTTCTATTTAGGATAAAGCCGATATACGACTTATCTTCGGGCAAGTCAAATTTTTCAGCCAAAAGCGGATAAACCGTAAACGGATCATCAACCGGTGACGTTCCGAGCGTTTCAAAACTCAGCGGCGCAACAAATGTTGCGGCAACACCTTTGAAAATATACGGATTGAAATTATCAAATGTTCCATAGGCCGGAAGAACGATTTTACCGCCTTGCGGTGCATCCGGATTGACATAATCAAAAGCCTTAAAACCACTGGTATATTTCGATTCGCCGTACAAAGCGATTTTATCGGAAACTTTGGCGTTAGCCGTGCCTATAAAACCACACAGCAGCAGACAGAACAAATTATTTATTATATTTGTTTTCATCTGTCCAACCACCGAAAGGATACACTAAATCCTCATTATCTTCCTTTTTTTCGGAAACTCTGTCCACTTTTAATGTTGATGCGGTTTCCGGTTTTACTACCGCCTGTTTCAGGCGCGATTCAGATACAACCGGTTCGGCTGTTGATTGCCGGCTGCGTAAATTTGCCAGCGTATCTTCAACGCTGCCGAAAGTCGGACCGGAGGATAAACTCGGTTCGGCAACGACAGACGCGCCGAACGAAGGCTCACTTTTTTCCGGAGCTGCCGTAGATAACCCACTGAACGGGGCATTATTCTCCTCGGCAAGAGGTCTGCCGTTATCCTGAAAACTGTTCTGCAATGCTTGAAAAAAAGGATCTTGCTCGTCTTCATCGATTTCATCGGTATTATTTTTACGACGAAACGGATTAATGCGCGAAAAAAACGATTGCTTCGGAGCGATATATTCTTCTTCATCGTCATCATCTTTATCGACATTGACGATTGTTTCATCAGCTTTCGGTTCTTCTATTGTGGCAATTTTCAATACCGAAGTGTAGTCCTGCGTTTTTGCGGTATGCGGCATAATTTTTTCTTTTACTTCGATTTTCAAATCATCCGAGCGCTCGCTGAGCGGTGCAATAACCGAATATACCTTGCCGAAAACACCGGTTTCAATCATACTCAGAAAAACACGATCCCGGTCATGTTTTTCCAAAAGCTGCATCAGATTTTGATATCGCGAGCAAAATTCCAAAAGTGATCCGCGGAAAACTTTATCACGGCCGACTTTTTCACGTACCCATGCATCAAAAGTGCTCTGATTTTTACTGGCTTCCAGTACAGCCTTACCCAAAGCCCATTTTTCACCGCGGCGAACACGCTGCCAAAGTTGGTCAAGCTGAGCCGATGAAGCAATATTGCAACGTTGAATGACCTCGCCCAAAGCCTCATTCATATCGTTGATGAAGACGTCGAATTTATTTAAGACAAAACCGTCTTTAATTTCATGTTCGGCATCAAGCATAACACGCACGACCAAATCGGTATAATCCTGATTTTTTTGCAATTGTTTCAGCAACTCGTTTTGCTTACGGCTCATACCGCGATTAACCAAGAATTGGTTTACATAACCGAAAACCGACCAAATAACCAACACGGGTAAAAAGATAACAGCCAAAAACAAAAGCATATCTTGAGAGCTTTGTTCCCACAAATTTTCTTCCAGCAATTTTGTGTTAACAAACATAACGGCATAAATCAGCCAACTGACGGAAGAAAAAACGGCCGCAAAAAAAGCAAATACCAGCATTTTATTATCCTTTGCCAACGCTAAAACACATCAATATGTGGTATTATATTCGTTTTCACCCAATTTTCAAAGTTTTTTATAAAAAAATCAACAAAGATTAACAGTTTAAAAAAAAAGCTAAACATTTAAAAAAAATGTGCTACACTGCCACCGGAAAAAATATTAATGAGGCAAAAATGACCGATACCGAAAACGTTATTCTTGATTTTGAAAAAACAATTATCGAATTTGAAGAAAAAATCGAGCACCTGAAATCTTTAACCGACAACAAAGATTTAGATATCAGCAAAGAAATCAAAAAACTTGAAAAGCACTTAAATAAGCAATTAGAGCAGGTTTATCGTCATTTATCGCCTTGGCAAAAAGCACAAATTGCCCGCCATCCGGCACGTCCGCATTGTTTGGATTATATCAAGGCCTTAATCAGTGATTTTACACTTTTGTGCGGTGATCGTTGTTTCGGCGAAGATGCTGCTATTGTCGGTGGTATCGGTATTTTTGAAGACATTCCGGTTGTTGTTATCGGTCAGGAAAAAGGTAAGGATTTAGATTCACGGATTAAATACAATTTCGGGATGGCTAAACCGGAAGGCTATCGTAAGGCACAACGCCTGATGGATATGGCCGAAAAATTCAAATTACCTGTATTAACCTTTGTTGATACGGCCGGTGCATATCCGGGCATTGATGCCGAAGCTCGCGGTCAGGCCGAAGCCATCGCCTCATCTATTGAAAAATGTTTACGCATCAAAACACCTATTATTGCCACGGTTATCGGTGAAGGCGGTTCCGGCGGTGCAATCGCAATCGCGGTTGCCGATAAAGTTTTGATGCTTGAACACTCGATTTATTCGGTAATTTCTCCTGAAGGCTGTGCTTCTATTTTGTGGCGCTCGGCCGACAAAACCAAAGAAGCAACCGAAGCCTTGCATTTAACTGCCCAGGATTTGAAAAAACTCGGCATTATAGATGAAATTGTGCCGGAACCTATGGGAGGTGCCCACCGGGAACCGGAAAAAGCTTTCGAAAATTTGCGTCAAGCCTTAAAAACCAATCTGCAAACCTTAATCACCGTCAGTTATGATAAGCTTAAAAAACAAAGAACCGAAAAATTTATGAAAATCGGCTCACAGTTTGTACAAGCCACAGATATAAAAAAATAAGGTTTTACAAAAATCGGAACAGCAAAAATCGGTACTTATGATTTTTCTTAATGCATAAGAAAAAACGCTGTTGACATTCCTTAAAAAATAGAACTAAAATAGAACAAATTTTTAAGGAGATACGCTTGTGCTTACGGAAAAACAGTATAATTTACTAATGTTCATTAATAAAATTAACAAAGAAACCGGCCGCTGCCCGTCATTTGACGAGATGAAAGAAGCCGTAGGTCTAAAATCTAAATCAGGTATTCATGCCCTAATCAATGCTTTGGAAGAAAGAAATTTCATTCGCCGGCTGAAACACCGCGCTCGAGCTTTAGAAGTAATCCGTTTACCACGTTTCAAACCGCAGGCCATCGTCGAAGAAGAGAAAAAGCGTGAACAGGCTTTACAAAACAGTGTTGTCAGTATACCGCTGTATGGTAAAATCGCCGCAGGTCTGCCCATTGAAGCCATAGCCGATGAAACCGAAACCGTTTCCGTTCCGTTCGAGATGGTTTCTTTAGGGCAATATTATGCCCTTAAAATAGAAGGGGATTCCATGATAGAAGCCGGTATCTTGGACGGTGATACCGCCATTATCCGCAAGCAAAACCAAGCCGATGACGGGAAAATTGTCGTGGCCCTGATAGATAACAATGAAGCCACTCTGAAAGTATTGAAAAAAAACGGCGATACGGTTAAACTCGTGCCGTGCAATAAAGACTATAAAACCAGAACCATAGAGGCCTCCCGCGTAAAAATTCAGGGTGTTTTATCCGGGATCCTGCGCAAATATTAAATTAACCAAATATAAACTTATACGCTTTATAAGTAACAACATAAGAGAACGTTTATCAGGAATTCGTGCTATGAGATCTCATTCATCATCCGGTATAAGCTCCGTATTGAAATTGTTGTATATTTTATTACCGGTTTGTTTAGTATTTTTCGGCGCATACTTCTTTTATTTTCATTTTACCGTGCAAAAAAAGATAACCAAAACCAAAGATGATGTAGCCATTATTACAAAAAATATATCTATCGGTCTGATGGGACAAAAGTATAAAGGTTTTGACTCTAATTTTATGGCCTTCAGCAACTATTTGCCTTTTGATATTTTACCCAAAGAAACAGACCTCGGCTACCAAATTCCAAACCGATTCGGCGGGAAAATGATTTTTTACGAAGCTGTCGGAAATCAACAGGAACGTATGCTGTACTTCGGTCTTTATAACAATCAAAAAAAATACAAAGAAGTGTACAAAGGTGTCAGTGCTTATGTTATTTTGTTCACCAACCTAAAGCAAAGGGAATGTATGGCTTTAGCGCAAATAAATTGGCGAGATAAGCACCCGAATTTCTTAGGGCAGGAAACAGCTTTCGTCACATTATCCTCACAACAAAACGGTTTATATAATTTACAAAATTATATCTTGGTAGATAACTTGGATGAAGCAAAATATAAAACCAAAGATAAGGGCATTATATCACGCAAGTCCTTAACCAAGCAAGAAGCCCTAAAGGCTTGCGATTGTGTTGGCAGAAACTGCCGTTTCGCACTAAAGTTTTTGTAAAGCTCAAAAGGGTATTGTTTTATGAAAAAGCGCTTTTATATTTTCAGACACGGGCAAAGCACTTATAATGTTGAAGGGCGCACACAAGGACAAACCAACACCTCTGTACTGACAGATTTAGGGCGGAAACAAGCCTTTAATATAGGTCAACGCTTAAAAAATCGCAAAATAGAACTCCTTATTTGTTCACCTTTGCGACGTTCCAAACAAACCGCCGTTTTAGTTAATCAATCTTTAAATGTTCCGATTATTGATGACATGCGCTTTATTGAAGTTGATGTCGGTATTATTGAGGGAATGAAATTTTCCGAAATCGAACAAAAATATGCCGACGAATATAAAAAATGGCGCAGTCATGATGTTATTTACGAAGATTTCCGCTTTGAGGGCGGCGAAAGCAAAAAAGAAGTTCGCCAACGCATATTTGAAGGCTTGGAGTATTATGCTCAAAATTCGATATTTACCAACATAGCCATTTCGTCGCATGGTATTATGCTTTCTCAGATCTTGGTCCGCTTGGGTTACAAAGAAATCGAAATTGCAAACGGTACGATTATCTGCCTGGAATATACCGACGGCACTTGGAAAATTACAGAAATTCTCTGATTTTGGAGTTACCATGAAAGAATATAAAATCTTTATGTACAGTGAAAGTATTTTCTCTTCCATTTTTTTCAGCAGCGGAAAAATTGATCCTAATCGCCTAACCAAACAATTAAACGAATTTGCCGAAGAAGGCTGGACAGTCAAAGCCGTAGAGCGTGAAAACCGCCGCACTATGCTGTTTTACTCTCGCGAGTCATTTATGTTTGTTTTAGAACGCGATAAATACTAAAACTTATAAATATAATAGGTATAATATTTCGAACCGAGCGAAACTTCTTTTTGCGGTTCTTTTCCTTGTATCGGGAAACGATTGGCATACGCATACGCGCCTTTTTTAGCCTCACTGATACACTTATTTGATAATTTAGCCATCGTCGAATTGAGTAAAAACAAAAAAATTACGTCTGCTTGCGAGATATCGGTATCAAAAAAGTTCTGACGATAAAATCGGGCGTTTTTGTATTTTTTGGCGCGCAAGCAACTGACCATATACGGAATACGCCCGTATTCGATACCTATAAACGTATGCTGCGGAAATTGCTTGGCAAGCGGCAATAAAAGTGTTCCCCAACCGCTGCCTAAATCCATAACAATTTTACCTTCTTTATCTCTAAGATATTCGGCAACGTCTTTAAGCATAGCATCTTTAACCTTACCGCAGGAAGGTACCGGCGGCGAAGAGTGCATAAAACCGGAACTGACCGTAAAATAGATAAAAACGATACTGACGATTAAAATCGCCGCAATTATAATAAACAAAACAACTAAAGATATAAAAGACAGTATCTCCATTAAATATCTTCCTCTTCTTCCAAATCGCCTTTTAGGTTATCCAAAAAGCGATTTTCCATTTTAACATACTGTTTTAAAAGCCATTTTGAACGAGTGATTAACAAAATTGAAAACAGCAGTAAAACAAATATTACGCGCGGATTTTCAGTTAAGAATTGGTGTACCGCCGTCACAATGAAAAACGATACCACCAACATACGAACACTGGTCAAAATAACCAATAATAATCTGTTAGAACGGTTTGAAAACCATAAATCTGTATATATTTGCAGCATTCTGTCTTTTGAAAGTATGCTTTTGACTTTATCTTTATTTTCCTGCAACACTTCCTTAACGCGTTCAGGCACGGCAAATTTGGCCTTTTTATCGGCAACTTCCTGTCCGGCTTCAGCGGTTTCGGGCGTTTCTTCCGTATTTCCGGTCTTTTTGAAAGAAATTTTATTGAACAGAATTTTTACTTTTTCCGACAACAAAATATTCCATCCGACCAACCCTTTCAAGAACGGTGCCATTAACAGCAATGTAATACCCGTTGTTGCGCCGCGTGCAAACCAATTCGGCAACCACAAAAGCATATACGGGCGCACCCACTTGCCGACAAAAATCAAAATGGCGGAAAGTATAATCGAAAACAGAAAAATGCGAATAAACGTATTTTTGAACAGCTCGCGCCACAATTCGTCCTCTTCCGAAGTTTTGGCATTGATTTTAGAATTTTGATTAATATAAGCCAGCCAATTCTCCGGCAATTGTTTTTCTAAAAGTTTTTGGGCCTTGCCGGCAGATTTTATCATAATCGGCGTTAAGAAGGTTGTAATAACCGAAACCGCCACGATAATCGGATACACAAAATCATCCAACACTCCCAAATCCATACCGAGTGAGGCAATAATGAAAGCAAATTCGCCGACTTGCGCCAATGAAAAACCGCAAGCGACTGCCGTTTTCAAATTCTGCCCCGAAACCACAAACCCGAAAATAGAAAAAGTGACCATACCGCACAAAACAACCAACGTTATAACCATTATCGGATAAGCATAAGTGATAAACATTTCAGGGTTAACCATCATACCGACAGTTACAAAAAACACGGCGCCGAAGAAATCTTTAAGCGGTTTAATAACACCTTCAACCCGATGAATAACACCGGTTTCCGACAGGATTGACCCCATAATAAATGCGCCCAGCGCCGAAGAAAATCCGAATGAAACCGCCAAATAGACCATTGTCAGGCATAGAGCCACCGCAAACAGCAGTAACATTTCATCATTCAAAAAGTCTTTCAGTTTGCGTAAAATCGTCGGGACAATATAGGTTCCGAATACAAAACACAATACCAAAAATGACAATAATTTAACAACGCTCATTCCGAGTTCGCCGCCGTTAAATCCCTGCCCGACCGCCACCGTCGGTAACAAAACAAGCAGTAAAACCCCCACAATGTCTTCTATCACCAATACCCCGAATACCAAATCAGTAAATTTTTGTTTTTTGATGTTCAAGTCATCAAACGCTTTGATGATAATGGTGGTTGACGACATCGAAATCATTGAACCCAAGAAAAAGCTGTCGGTGGTACTCCAGCCGATAAGCATACCGACATAATATCCGACAAACAGCATTAAAAACAAATTAAGCATTGCCGTAATCAGCGCTGATTTACCCACCGCCAACATTTTTTTGAAACTGAATTCCAACCCCAAACTGAACAAGAGGAAAATTACGCCGATATCCGCCCATAAACTTAAGTTGGCCCTATCGGTAACCGTCGGCACAAAATTAAAAAACGGACCGGCTAAAATACCGGCAAGCAAATACCCGAGAACCATCGGTTGCTTCAACTTTTTAAATACCAATGTGGTAATTGCCGCATATACCGTGATTAACATCAAATCTACTATCAATGGATGTAAACCGTTCATTCTAAAACCCCTCTGTTTTGAAAATTTATGCAAGCATTATAAATTTATTTACTTTAAAAAGAGTAAAACATCGCAAAATTTTTGCAAATAAAACGCACCTCTTGACATGCATGGATTTTCATTTAGTATTCAAAAAAGAGGTGTCGATGAAAAAACTTATCATCTGGGATTTTGACGGTGTAATTGCCGATAGCGAAAAACTTTGGGTCAAAGTCTGGCGTGACTTATTGCAACAGCGCAAAAATCTGGTTTTAACCGATAAACAAACCGCCGATTTATTGGTCGGTGTTTCCGATAAAACCAAAACATTACGTTTGCAAAAAGAATTTCCTGATTTGGTCTTAGATGATGCTTTTATTGATGAAGTTCAACGCGGTCAGATTTATGCGGGTATGCATTTTTTGGAAGAAATACCCGGCGTGCGTGATGTTATCGCCGACACGGTTTTTGAACATTGTATCGCGACCGGCGCCACCAAACCGCAACAAGCTATGAAAATGCTTAAATTTCCGTGGCTGGAACAATATATTCCTCTGGAAAAATGCTATACTTCCGATATGGTTGAACACGGAAAACCGGCACCTGATTTATTTTTGCTTGCCGCCAAATCAAACCGTAAATCATTATCTGACTGTGTGGTTATCGGTGACAGCCTCAATGATTTTGCCGCAGCTAAAACTGCCGGAATAAGGTGTATTGCCTTTATTGGTGCTGAGGGTAACAATAACGAGGTTTATAGGCAAAAATGCCTTAATGCTGATGTTTCCGACGTTTGCACCACCATGCCAGAACTTCATGCCGTATTAAAACGCTTTTCCTGAAACTACTGCAACGTAACGATGTGCTCCGGATATGGTTTCATATTCCCCAATTTTTCCCTAAAAAACATCGGATATGCTTCATATTCGGCAAGTTTATCAATCGGCAACCACACCATCTGCTCATCAATCGTGTTATTACAAGTTTTACTATGGCTGTTCAATTGTTGTGTCCCTCGCGATTTCATCAAAAAATAAAAAGTGATTTCATGACAAGCTAAGCCCTTAAGCATACCATCATCACGTTTAAAAAAATTCTCTTGTACAAAAGCCAACCGATCTATTTCATACCGGATTCCGGTTTCTTCGAAAACCTCTCGTAACACAGCTTGCTCGGCTTTCTCACCGAGTTCAATAGCTCCACCAATGGAATAATAGTAATTTTCCATATCATTTGTAGCGAATAATACACATCCTTTTTCAATAATAATTGCCGCCGCTCGCAAGCGAAAACGCCTATTATCTTCGGTTTGAAAACAAACATCATTTGTAAACATTTTAATAGAGTTGGATAATTTCATTGTCAAAATTCTCTTTGTTAAAAAACTGCTCTGCTATAAACGATTTATAGGTATTTGCAAGTAAAAAGCTTGACAAAATACAGAGTGAAAACTAGTATATCGGTAATTACTTTATAATTGTTTAACCTTAATTATTGACGTATGGCTGAATTATTAGATTATTTAGGCTCTGCCGAATTCTTCGGAATTTTGCTGTTGTCCGGAGGAACGTGTTTTCTGTTACTCCCTAACTTCTGCAGTTGGTTTGCCGGCAATCCGCGACGCTTCTGGCGCCTGCAGCTAAAGTATGATGACGCTGATATGCAATCTTTTGTGCGAACCACATGGATTGGCGGTTTGGTGCTTTTTACCATCGGTGCCGTTGTTGCTTCCGTAAATGATCCGCGCAATTCGGAAGGAATTGTTTGGATCCTTTTTGAAATGGTGTATCTGCTCTTTTCCGCCTGGTTGATAATCAAAACCATATTGCTGATAGCCATTACCGTTTCATCGATATGGAACTGGGCGGTACACGGAAAACCTTTATTCAAAAAAGAAAAAACTCAAAAGGGAGACGCTTAACGGCATCTCCCTTTAATTTTTATAACAGCGCTCTTAAATTTTCGCATTTATTTATCAACCGTTTTAAGAAAAGCTGACAAACAATTCACCTCTCGCTCGTATTCATAGCGCGTAAAAAGCGTAATATTTTTATCGGTCTGCCCGATAGAATGAATCAAAGGCCTGTCGACATTTTTTAAGGCCTGTCTGAACAGCGGATTTTGTGCCGCCGAAATATACAATTCATCAACAATATCTTCATATTCGGCACTGTCTCTCTTAATCGGCGAACCTTGCCAATAGATATTGCCTTCATCCTGCCAACGATAGTCGCTTGCCCCTTTCATAAAATAAGCGTTGATACCGCTGTAAGCAAAAACGTATTTTTGCGTATCGGGGTTTTTGAACTTCACACCCTGAAAAAAGCCTTCAATACTTTGCAGCTGAAACCCGCGAAATTCAAATGTATACGGAAACAAATTCGATAATATCCGCGACAACGGGGATTTTATTTTGATAGCCACATTAATCCAGCGGTCACATTCGCCTATTAATTCACCGGCGGAATCATAAATCGGCCGATCGGCACAAAACAACTCTCCGTTAATTTCTTCGAGAGGCATTTGTTCAAATTTGAAATTCTTTTTAAATTCTTTGAATTGGTTTAATTCGGATAAGACTTTATTTTCTGCCATTGTTTTCTCCGTCAAAATAAAGTTTAAGAGCTGTCAAAAAGGCATCAAAAAACTGTTCGGGATGTTGCTCGATAAGCTTTTTCAGTTCTGATACGGGAATTTCTCTTATTTCCGCGACTTCGCTCGGATCCGGTGCGATCGGTGCATCGGAATGGGCAATAAACACATGATGAAAAGCAGTCTGTCGGCCTTCGCGGATAACCGGAAAAGCAACAATTTCCTTTTCTATCGGTGTGGTAATACCGATTTCTTCTTTCATTTCGCGCTGTGCCGCCGTTTGATAATCCTCGCCGGCATCAACGTGTCCGGCCGCCGAATATAACCATTTTCCGCCGCCTTTTTTATGTGAGGCAATTTTTTGCATAATCAAATTACCTTTGGAATTAAACACCAAAACCGCCGCAATACGTACGTATCTGTTCGGTTTCAGCGGTGTTCCGCGAACATGAACGGCTATCACATTATCATTTTTATCGGCAACCGAAATCATCGGAAAACCGGCGGCTATTAAAGCATACGGTGTGGCATTTTCAGCCGTCAAATCATTAATATCAACCCACACCGCACCATTTGAATCCAATCCGTCACCTGTCGTTTGCGGGGTACCTGAAATCTCGACGTCATATAAAATCGCATTGTGCTGCAACACGCCTTTTTCACCGCTCTGCGGCGTAAAATCAGCAAAAATAACAGATTTATAACGTTCGTTTTCGGCACGGATTAATTCACAGCCGGTTTCTTCTGCAATTTCACGTTTAAGCGTTTGCAAACAGTCTTCGCCTTCTTCCTGACTGCCGCCCGGCAAGTCATACAAGCCGGTATAAGGACCGCGCGCTTTTTTAATCAGCAATATTTTATCATCACGAATAACCGAACCATACACCCCAAAATGCGTTTTCGTCACATTCGGGCTGCGCACTAAAATATGTTTAAACCACTTTTCCTGAAATGCAATTTGAGCCTCTGTTTCTTCATCGGAAATTGTCATATTATCCGGTACGACAATCAGTTTGTCATCATTATCATCGGTACGGTGCACCACCGCCACACATTTTCCGACAAATTGATCAATCGGTTTATCAACGCCTAAAACATAAGCATCAAGTTCCTCCCCGTCACCGGAAATCGTAAACGGAACAAAGCCGTAATTGACCGGGTATTCAAAACCGTATTTCGGATGTTTACTTTTCATCGGACGGTCGATTTTTACCATAACGGTTTTGCCGATATATTGAAAATTTGAAGCATTATGCAAAACAACCGGATATTTATCCGCACCATTCCACGGTTCATAATTTTTCAAAAGCGTATCAAAAGTCGTTTCATTAATAAACAAAGCTTTTTTGTCCGTTTTTGTACGGGCAAGAAGCCGTTGTTTGGCTGTATCTAAATCACAATTAACAACATGATAAACAACATTATCTGCCAGCGTTTTTGCCCAATCATAATATTCTTTTCTTTTTTCATGTGACCAAAATCCGTAGTCCATAATCACATCTTGCCCTTTTGCAACATATTTTGCCGCTTCGGCTCTGATATATGCATCGACCTCCGCATATTTTATCGCAAAATCATCGGGGTTGCGTCCGTAGCGTTCAAACATAATGTCATCATGCGTAAATCGTCTTGCCGGTAAACTTTTTTCCAACCGTCGGGCTATTGTTGTTTTTCCAAAGCCGATAAAACCGCACATCAGATGAATGGTTGTCATTTATTTCCCTATCATAACAATTTGTTACGACGATTATACAGGCATTTTTGCAAATTCCAAGCACTTTTTTAGCGGTTAATAAACCGCAAAACATTGTTTTATTATCATTCAATTTATAATATTCATAAATATATACGAAAAAAACTGCTGATTTCGGAGGTATTATGAAAATTAATTTTACAACAAAAAAATTTATTTTATGGAATGCCGTTATTTTATTCGCTTGTTTTGGCGGATACGCCGCATGGTATCATCTGTCACAAAGTTACCAAATAAAAACCGACACAACACCGACTGCCGAAATCAGTGAAATCAGAGTACCGCAAGCCTCTCTTAAACCTGAACCGATATTGGTTTATTTCAACCAACCGGCTGCCAACATCGGTAAAATAGGCGAAGATATAACAGACAGCCTATCCGTACATCCGACCGTTAAAGGTAAGTGGCAATGGCTGAGTGACAGTTGCCTCAGCTTTGAACCTGAAATCAGTTTGATTCCGGATACCGAATATGAAGTTACCGCCGCACCGGAAATATTCAGCCCGAATATAAAAATTAAAGATGCCGAATTTTCCTTCAAATCCCCTAAATTCGAGGGCCGGAACATCAGTAGTGATTTTTATGAAAATCCGCAAACCGGTGACAAAGCCGTGGTTGCCTCATTTTCCTTTAACTATCCGCTAAACCCGCAAGATATCAAAGATAAAATCAATATCAAAACCGTTGACGGCTCAAGCTACGGTTTTACTTACAAACTTGATAAAGAAAATACGGTTCTGAATATTATCTCCGAACCGGTGAAAATTACTTCTCAAGAAAATTTTGCCACGATTACCGTAGACGGTGTATCCAATATCTATAACAAAAAACCGCTGAAAGATAAAGTTAGTGCCAAAATAAAAATCCCGAGCAGCAGCACTTTCTTTCAGGTGAAATCCATATCATCGAGTATAACCCGCAACAGCGCCGATAATGATAATCCCGAGCAAATAGTGGCCGTCGGATTTACAACCGCCGTTAAACCGACTGACTTAAATGGCTATTTTGATTTATACTTTACCGGTAAAGATTGTTACGACACGCGTACAGCATTGGCCGACAAAAACGGATTTGCCTCTTTAAACCCTAAAAAACTGAAAATTACGGAGATATCCGCAAATAATGGTAATTTTAAAAATCATATTTTCAAATACGACGAAACAACACCTTTCGGCTGTTTAATCGCCGTTGTCAAAAACGGCTTAAAATCATCTGAAGGCTATATAATGCAAAATGGTATTATATCTGCAGTCGAATATGCCGGTTACCCGCGTGAAGTTAATATTGCCGCCTCCGGTGCGATTATGCCGCTCAGCGGTAATCATGAAGCAATGTTTATATCACGCGGTGTCACAAAACTACACATCAAAGTCGCCCGTATTGCCGAAAACAACCTCAACCATCTGGTAACGCAAACTTCCGGTGATTTTGCGCATCCGTTTTTCACGCACTATAATTTTGATGAAAATAATATTTCCGAAGTATTTGAAAAAGATTTAGCCATACATCTGGCACATCCGGCTAAAGCCAATTATGCTTCTTTGGATTTAAACGACTATTTCAAAAACAGAAAAGGTGTCTTTTTTATACGCGCCAACGGCACATCGGCTGAAGACTATTACAGCAACACCGACACACGTTTAATTGTGATTACCGATTTGGGCATTGTTGTAAAAGATGACATCAACGGTCAGCACAATATATTTGTTTCGGATATCGCACAGGAAAAGCCTGTTGCAGGGGCCACAGTCGAGGTTCTGGGTAAAAACGGCTTACCGGTTCTATCGGTCCAAACCGATCAAAACGGTTTAGCGGTTATACCGGATTTCAGCAGTTTCAAAAACGATAAAGAAGCTGTAGTCTACAAGGTCAGCAAAAATAACGATTTATCGTTTTTACCTATTAACCAAAATGACCGTCGTTTAAATTTATCTCGCTATGATGTCGGTGGGCAATATGATGAACAACAGGGCGAATATAATCTCAAAGGTACTGTTTTCAGCGACCGCGGTATTTATCGACCGGGAGAAACGGCCAACTTCGGAATAGTCCTGCGCCAAAATGATTTAACCGTTCCGGCTCGGCTGCCGCTCGTTATAGAAATAACCAATCCGAACGGCGATTTGGTAGCCAGACAAGATATCAAAACCGATAACTTTGGGTTGATGTCGTATGAGTATAATATAGCCCAAACCGCTCCGACCGGTATTTATTATATTAATTTATACGTCAAAAACAAAGATACCAACTACTTTATCACATCAACACCATTCAAGGTTGATGAGTTTTTGCCGGATAACTTAAGGATAAAAGCCGAATGGCAAGATATACCGGCTAAGGGATGGACAACGGCTAAAACCATAACGGCCGCCGTTAATCTGCAAAACCTCTATGGTACACCGGCAGCCGACCATGAAATCAAAGCTTCATATACCTTAACGCCGACAATTTTCCGCTTTAAGGAGTATGCCGGTTATGTCTTTTTAGCGCCGCAAACCGACCCTAACCGCCGCCGCGAAACTTATCAAAACACTTTACCAGTCATTAAAACCGATGACAAAGGTCAAGCCATATTAAATGTCGATATTTCACAATTTGAGTTCGGACCTTATGAACTGCGCCTGTTTATCGATGGTTTGGAAAACGGCAGCGGGCGCGGCGTTAAAACATCATTGGCGTCACTGGCATCCGAAAACGACTTTTTAATCGGTTGGAAAGCCGGCGATGACCTGAACTATATTTCTAAAGGTTCTCCGCGAAAAATAGATTTTGTTGCCCTGAATAACAAATTGGAGACTGTAAATAAGGATAATTTAATATTAAAAATCTTGCGCATTGAAACGGTTTCCGATTTGGTTGAAATGCCAAACGGAACTTACGGCTATAAAATGGTACAAAAAGAAACTGAGTTATCACGTCAAAAATGGTCTGTTTCTGCCACACATACAACAGAAACGCTCCCGACAGATGAGGCCGGCGATTTTGCTTTGCAAGTTGAAACATCTGACGGTAAACTTTTGGCTAAAGCGGAATGGTCGGTTGCCGGCGCATCAAACATTGCCGGTCAAATTGACCGAAACGCCAATTTAGGCTTAAAACTCAACCGCTCGGAATACACGGCCGGCGATGAAATAGAAATGCAGATTTCCGCACCTTACACCGGTTACGGGTTAATCACAATCGAACAAGATAAAGTCTACGCTTATAAGTGGTTCCGAACAGATACCTTGTCGAGTATCGAAAAAATCAAATTGCCGAACACGGTTGAAGGTAATGCCTATGTTAATGTAGCATTATTCCGTAATATTGGTTCACGCGAAATTTTTATGTCACCGATGAGTTACGCCGCCATTCCGTTTGCCATTAACAAATCGGCTCGCAGGCTGTCCATCGATTTAGATGTGCCGACCACCGCAAAATCAGGGAACGACTTGGTTATCAAATACAAAACAAACTCGGATTCAAAAATCATAATTTACGGTGTTAATCAGGGTATTTTGCAGGTGGCCCGCTATAAATTGCCTGACCTTTTGGCAACTTTCCTGCCTAAAAAAGCCTTGCGCGTTATCACAACGCAAATTATGGATTTGATTATGCCGGATATGCGGCTTTTGCGCACTTTATCCTCCAGCGGCGGTGATGACAGTTATGATGCCCTTGCTTTAGATAAAAACCTAAATCCGTTTGCCCGTAAAAACAGTAAGCCGGTTGCTTTTTGGAGCGGTATACTTTCCGCCGGCAACGAAACGCAAGAATACCGCTATTCGATTCCGGATGAATTTAACGGCGAAATCAAAGTTATGGCTGTTGCCGTATCTGCCGACAAATTGGGCAGTACCGAAAAAGCTGTTAAAGCGCACGGTGATTTTGCCGTTTTGCCGTCCGGCCCTATTAATGTTGCGCCGCAAGATGAATTTATCGTCAGTGTCAGCATCGGCAATATGGTCGAAAATTCGGGCAACGATTATCCGATAGAAGTCCGTGTCGACAACTTTGACGGATTTGAGCTTACGGGTTCGCAAGTCCAAACTGTTAACGTATCCGAAAACGGTGAAGCGGTTGTCAAATTCAAATTCAAAACATTAAATGAACTCGGTGCCAAAGAACTGTCTTTTACCGCACAAAGCAAAAAAGACTCCAAAATCAAATCACATACGAGTTATCCGATGAGTATTCGTCCGGCAACACCGTACAGCAGTAAATTCCAAATGGGACACGAACGCTCGAAATTTATCTTAAAACAGATTGAAAATCTGTACCCGCAATATCGCACACAACAGGTTTCGGCATCAAGTTCGCCGTTGGTTTTGGCTTCCGGCTTGTTTGCATACCTCGATAAATTCCCGCATTTTTGCACCGAACAGACTGTCAGCAAGGTATTTCCGGCAACAGAACTGTTGTTTAGGTATCCTGAACTGGTTAAAAATATCGATGTTTACGCCCTGTTTAATGATGCCATGGCTAAATTACAAGAGCGTCAAACTATTGACGGCGGCTTCAGCGCTTGGAATATGCCGACCGCACCTGCAGAACCTTATGCCTCGGTTTATGCAACGCATTTCTTAATCAAGGCCAAGAACTACGGTTTTAACGTACCGCAGGGTATGCTTAATCGTGCTTTGGCTTACTGTGCCGAGCAGGCTGCGCGGCAACCAAATGGTTTGCATGACTTTATTCCGGCCTATGCGGCTTATGTACTGACCTTAAACGGAACGGTTACCTCGAATTATTTGCTGAATTTAGAAGAATATTATAAAGACAATTACCCTAAAAATTGGCAAAAAGAACTGAGTGCCTCATTTATGGCGGCTTCGTATAAACTGTTGCAAAACAATCAAAAAGCCGATGGTTTGATTGATAATTATAAAGACACCGACAATGCCCGAGATAACGCTATAAACGATTATCTGACGGCCACGCACTTCCCGCATTTATTTGCCGACAGCAGCGCTCAAAAAATAAAGGCTTTGCTCAGCCATTTATCGGACGGCAATTGGACAACGTCTTCCGCCGCATGGTCAACGCTGGCTTTAGCGGCCACCGAAAGTAAAGAAACCGATCAAAGTATTTTGTTCAACGGACAAAAAGCCGATAAACTCACACCTTTCCCGACTGCCGATTTCAATTCTGAGTCACAAAAGGTTGTTGTTACGGCTGACGTACCTTTCTACTATGTTGTCAGCCAGCTCGGTTTCTTAGAGGATAATAACATCCAAGCTTCGGCAAACGGTATGGAAATACAAAAAACCGTTTACAATGCCAAAGGCGATATTGCCACATCGGCAAAAATCGGCGAAGAGCTGACTGTTGTTATCAACTGCCGCGGTCTGCAAAAAGAAAATATTCGAGATGTCGCGATTGTTGACTTATTCTCCGGCGGCTTTGAATTTGTCAGCAATTCGCTGACATCTCCGTGGACCGCTGATACCACCGAAGTCCGTGATGACCGCGTAAACACCTATTTAACGGTCACTCCGCAAAACAGCGAAATTCGCTATAAAGTTAAAGCGGTAGCCATCGGTTCATTTACCGTACCGCCGGCATTCGCTTCAGCCTTGTATCAACCGCTTGTAAGAGCCAACTCAACCATAAGTACGATACGGATTGATGAATGAACTGAAAAATAAACTCAAATCTCTGACTGACCGTCGGTTTACCAAAATAATCGGCGGTCTGGTTTTAGTAATGCTCGCTGTTTATATCCTGACACCCAAACCGCAACTGTATGAAAACTATAATTTTTCTTCAGCAGTTTACGATAAAAACGGCAAACTCTTAAAATTATCCTTAAGTTTAGATGACAAATATCGTCTGTTTACACCGATAGAACAAATCCCTGAAGAGGCTAAACAAGCCCTTATTTTATACGAAGACCGCGGTTTTTATTATCATATCGGTATTAATCCGTTCAGCGTGTTTAAGGCCGCCATGCAAACAGCCGCCGGCGGACGTAAGCGCGGCGCCTCAACCATAACCATGCAGGTGGCCCGTATTATTTTTCACATTGATTCATCAACAATCAGCGGTAAAATCAAGCAAATGTTGCGCGCATTGCAAATTGAAATGTTTTACTCCAAGCAAGAAATACTGGAAGCCTATTTTAATCTGGCACCTTATGGCGGCAATATCGAGGGTATCGGTGCCGCTTCACTGATTTATTTCAACAATCGTGCCGAAAAGCTCAATTTACCGCAAATAACGGCATTAACGGTTATTCCGCAAAATCCGGCCAAACGCTCTTTATTAAACACATTGGGTCGGCAAAACAACGCCGAAGCATACAAAAGATTGGGACAAATGTGGAAAGGAAAATATAATCACAAAGAAAATGAATATTTGGATATGCCGCTCACCGCCGGCATTTTTTTACCCGATGAAGCACCGCATTTTGTGCGCCGTATTTTGCAGCAGCACCATGGCGAAACCATAGCGACACTCGATTTGAATTATCAGCATCAGGCAGAAGAAATATTGCATAAATATGTGCGCGAAAACCATAGCAAGGGCGTATACAACGCCGTCGCTTTAATTATGGATGCCGATACCTCGGAAACATTAGCTTATATCGGTTCCGATAATTTTTACAACACAAAAATCGACGGACAGGTTGATGGTGTAATCGCTTTACGCTCGGCCGGTTCGACGCTTAAGCCTTTTATTTATGCCATTGCTCTGGAAAAAGGACTTATTCATCCGCGCACCATGCTCAAAGATGTCCCTAAAAATTACGGCCTTTATACACCGGAAAACTTCGACCGCTCGTTTTACGGTATAATAGATGCCACACAAGCTTTGATTTTGAGCCGTAATATTCCGGCAGTCGATTTACTGCTTAAAATCGGACCGAACAGCTTTTACGAACTGTTGCAAAAAAGCGGCGCCAGAAAATTGCGCTCGATCGATTTTTACGGACTGGCGATGGCTCTCGGCGGTGTTGAAATCTCAATGCAGAATTTGACCGAATTATATGCCATGCTTTATAATAACGGCCAATTCAAACCTTTGCGCCTGACTAAAGAAGATAAAGCGATACCCACACAGCTGTTAACACCGGAAGCAGCTTACATCACCCTGAATATGCTTGCGGAAAATAAACCGACCGACCGTACCGAAATCAGTTTTTCAGATAAACCAAAAGACTATCCGGTAGCCTGGAAAACCGGAACATCTTACGGATTTAAGGATGCTTGGAGTATCGGCATTATCGGGCGTTATGTTATTGCGGTTTGGATAGGTAATTTTGATGCCACCCCGAACAATGCCTTTGTCGGTCGGGATATTGCCGCTCCGCTGTTTTTCAAATTAGTGCGCAATTTAGCCAAACAAACAAAAATTCCGCCTAAATTGAAATTGCCGGCCTCCTTAAACATATCGGCGGTAGAAGTTTGCCGTGATACCGGTGATATTGCTAACGCCGACTGTCCGGAAACGATTGTGACTTATTTTATACCGAATGTTACCACCATAAAAGTTTCAAATATTGCCCGCAAAATACCGATAGATAGTAAAACCGGTTTACGTGCCTGCCGTCATACACCGCCGACAACCGTTATGAAAAGCTTTAATTTCTGGCCGTCCGATGTATTGCAAGCCTATGCCAAAGCCGGTATACATTTGCGTAAACCGCCGGAATTTAAGGAAAACTGTTCAATGGTGGACATATTTAATCAGGGTTCAGCGCCGCAAATACTCCTCCCGACGGACGGAACGCATTTTTTGCTGCGCTCACATAAGCTCGATAGCGAAAAAATAGCCTTAAAAGCCTCCGCCGATGCTGATGCCGAAAAGATTTACTGGTTTATTAACAACCGATTGGTCGGTGAAACCGCTGCCGGACAAATTATCGAGGCTCATCCCGTTATCGGTGCAAATGAAATTAAAGCCGTCGATAATTTAGGCCGAGCCTCCGTCGTTAAAATAACGGCAACGCTCGCCGACTGAGGTTAAGACTTTTCCTGCTGCCGCATATCAACCAAAACAACCGTCGTATGATAGAGCAACCCTCCTGCCCATTTAACAATAAGAACACCGCCTACGGCACCGACAATGGCATCTAAGCAAACAATATCGGCTTGTTTTCCGACAATAAGTGCAACAATCGCCAAAACCGATGTCAACGCATCTGCCAAAATATGATAGTATGCCGCCTTAAAATTATAATCTTCATCGTGATGTCCGGCTTTATTATGCTCATGATGGCCGGTTTCCATAACGGCAATGCAAATGCCGTTAACTGCCAAGCCTATAATGGCGACCACAATAGCTTCATTAAAATCAATTTGCCGCGGAGAAATAAAACGCAAAATTGCTTCAAAAATAATCCATACACCTGTCAAACCTAAAAACAAAGAGCTTGTATAAGCGGCCAAAGTACCTATTTTATCGGTACCGTTCGGAAACCGGACCGAACCGGCACAACAGCGCATAAGCACATACGCCGCATACGTCAACCCGAGCGCCAATGCGTGTGTACCCATGTGATAACCATCTGCCAATAAGGCCATGGAATTGGTCAGATATCCGTAAGTTATTTCAGCCCCCATTGTTATAAAGGTTAAAACAATAACCCACAATGTTTTCTTTTCGTTTTCCCTGTTTATTGAATGAAGATGGTGATGATGAACCATAGATCGGCGCCTGTTCTTTACTATTTATATATAATCATCAAATACACCGAAATATTTAATATTTTATTGCTTAAGCCGAAATTTATGAAATTGTTGAATTACGCATTTGCATAAAACTGCTGACAATATTTTCGTAGTAAACCGTAACCGACTTCGGCACTTTTAAAACCGTCGGTGTAAAATTCCAAATAAAACGTACGCCGCATTTAACGGCATAATCGGTAACTTCCTGCGCAACTTGCGGCGGTACCGCCAAAATAACATTTTTGACATTGATTCTGGCAACCAGATCTTCAAGTTTTTTAAGTGCCAAAACGCGTTTGCCGTTAACTTCCTGCCCTATTTTATCGACATTATTATCAAATAAAGCCAAAATATCTATACCATAATCTTTAAAATCGGCATATTTGACAAGCGCCGTCCCGAGATTACCGGCACCGATAACAAATACTTCCTTATGTTCGGTAAAACCGAGTTTTTGCTCAATAGCTTTTTTCAGATCATCGATAAAATAGCCTTGTTTTTTGTGCCCGAGGACACCGCACAGAGCGATGTCCTTGCGCACTAAAGAATCATTTAAATTCAATAAATCGGCAATTTCAAAACTTGAAATATTCGTCTGATCTTTCGCCGTATACTTCAAAATGCAGTGATACAGTGTCAATCGATTAATTATTTTGTTTGAAATTGCCGTCATTATTAAAATTTTCCTTCGAAAGCATCCAGATAAATCTGTTTGATATCACTCATCAACGGATATACCGGGTTAGCGCCGGTGCACTGGTCATCAAAGGCCAAACGAACAAGTTTATCCAAGTTTTCCTTAAAGAGTTTTTCATCGATACCGTATTCGCGAATAGAAGACGGAATACCGATTTTTTTCTTTAATTCAACAATAGCTTTTAACAACAACTCGACTTTTTCGTCATCAGTGCTGTTTTCATTACCCAAATATAAAACATGAGCAATTTGAGCATAGCGCTTTTTAGCTTCCGGAGCAACATATTGCGGGAAAATAGCTTGTTTTTTCGGGCAATCCGTTGCGTTAAAGCGAATGATTTGGCACAACAACAAAGCATTGGCTATACCGTGCGGAATGTTGTACATAGCACCCAATTTATGAGCCATGGAGTGACAAAGCCCCAAAAAGGCATTGGCAAACGCCATACCGGCAATCGTTGCCGCATTGTGCATTTTTTCGCGAGCAACCGGATCATTTGCACCATTTTCATACGAACGCGGCAAATAGCGGAAAATTTGTTTGATTGCTTCCAGAGCCAAAGAGTTGGTATAGTTTGTTGCCATACAAGAAACATAGGCTTCGATAGAGTGTACCAAAGCATCAATACCGCCGGCCGAAGTCAAACCTTTAGGCATACCGTCCACAAAATTAGCATCGATAATTGCCATTTTCGGCGTTAAAGCATAGTCGGCAATGGCATATTTAACGTGTGTTTCATCATCGGTGATAATAGAGAACGGTGTCACTTCCGAACCGGTACCCGATGTCGTCGGAATACATACCAAATCGGCTTTTTTACCCAAATCCGGAATCGAGCAAATACGTTTTCTGATATCCATAAAGCGCATAGAAATATCTTCAAAGTTGGTTTCCGGTTGTTCATACATCAACCAAATGATTTTACCGACATCCATCGGCGAACCGCCGCCCAAAGCGATAATCAAATCCGGCTGATAGGTATTAACCATAGCCAAAGCGGTTTTAGCGGTAGAAAGTGTCGGATCCGGCTTAACATCAAAGAAAATCTGATAGTCGATATCGATTTCTTCCAATGTATCGGTAATGGTACGTACCGCACCGCTGTCAAACAGGAATCTGTCGGTTATGATAAAGGCACGTTTTTTACCTTCATATTCACGCAAAGCCAAATCTGTTGAACCGCGTTTGAAATAAATTTTCGGCGGAACCTTAAACCATAACATATTTTCTCTCCTTTCTGCCACTGTTTTATAGTTTAACAAATGCTTGACACCGACGTTTTCGCTGACCGAGTTGCCTCCCCATGAACCGCAACCAAGTGTCAAAGACGGCTCCAGACGGAAGTTATATAAATCACCGATACCGCCCTGTGATGCCGGCGAATTAATCAAAATACGGCCTGTCGGCATTTTTTGCGCATAGAAATCTACTCTGTCTTGAACACGGGCATCCGTATATAAAACAGATGTATGCCCCAAACCGCCGAGATTAATCAAAGCCCAAGCAACATCGGTGGCTTTTTCAAAATTATCAACCTTGTACATTGTCAAAATCGGAGACAATTTTTCATGTGCATACGGATTGGCATTGGTATAGTCTGTCTGTTCGGCAAGCAAAATTTTGGCGCTTTCCGGCACCTTAAATCCGGCCAATTCGGCAATTTTATACGCCGGCTGACCGACGATGGCGGCATTAACGCCTTTGTCCGTCAAAATAATCTTGGACAGCATTTCGGCTTCTTTTTTGTTGAGCAAATAAGCACCGCGATATACAAATTCTTTTTTGACTTCTTCGTAAACATCTTTAACCACAACAACAGATTGTTCCGAAGCACAAATCATACCGTTATCAAAAGTTTTTGACATCAAAATGGAAGATACGGCCAATTTAATGTCTGCCGTTTCATCGATAATCGCCGGTGTATTACCCGACCCGACACCTAAAGCCGGCTTACCGCTTGAATATGCGGCTTTTACCATTCCCGGACCGCCGGTAGCCAAAATACCCTGAATTTTAGGATGTGTCATCAAAGCATTTGAAAGCTCGATTGTCGGTTCTTCAATCCAACCGATAATATCTTTCGGCGCACCGGCCTTAACAGCAGCATCCAATACGACTTTTGCAGCAGCAATTGTTGATTTTTTAGCACGCGGGTGCGGTGAAAAAACGATACCGTTTCTGGTTTTCAAACAAATAAGAGATTTAAAAATAGCCGTTGATGTCGGGTTGGTTGTCGGAACAATACCGGCCAAAACACCTAAAGGAGCGGCAACAATTTTGATACCGTTAGCTTTGTCGCGCTTAATGATACCGCAGGTTTTAACACCTTTATGTTTGTTATAAATATATTCCGATGCAAAGTGATTTTTGATGATTTTATCTTCCAAAACACCCATTCCGGTTTCTTCGACAGCCATTTCGGCCAAATCGATACGCATTTTATTGGCGGCTGTGGCAGCTGCCTTAAAAATGGCATCGACTTTTTCTTCAGAAAATGTCGCAAATTGATTTTGCGCAATATGAACACGATCCAGAAGTTTATCCAGATCTTCCACTGTTACAACATTAGTCATTAATAATTTTCCTTTCTGTTTCTAATGATTGACCTTTGTTTCCATAATCCGTAACTTTTTTGAAGGCATCTTTAAGAGAGCCCAGGCAGGCATTACCGGCTATACAGCCGCCTTGACAGCACATAATTTCAATTAAATTTCCGTCAGGGCACTTACCCATCTTGGCATATGCTCTTAAATTACGAACAGCCGCTTTATCCAACCCGTTGACAACAACCGGTTTGACGGCACCTTCTTCACCTTTCCAGGCAGCTTGAACCGAGCGGGCAACACCGCCGGTTAATGCAAATTCTCTGGCTTCTTTAGAACTTTGATATTCAAATTCTTTTTCTTCGCAAACATCAATTTCTATACCCAAAGCAATAAGCATAGCGCCTAATTCTTCAAAATTCAGCAAATAATTAACATTCGGGTTATCCAAAACCTCGCGGCGTTTGGCAAAACACGGGCTCACAAATACTGTTACCGCATCCGGATGTTCTTTTTTAACGATTTCCGCCGTGTAATAAAGCGGTGTTTTGGCATCTGAAACATACGGTGTGATTTCCGGCATGTGCTTCTTAACAAGCTCATTCCATCCGGCGCAGCAGGAAGTTGTCATAAACGGCGCCCCGTTTTCCAAGCGCTCCTGAAAATCTTTAGCTTCTGTCTTAGCGGTAACATCAGCTCCCTGCGCTACTTCGTAAACGGCAGAAAATCCGATTTTCAAAAACGCATCTTGAATTTGCTCCGGCTTGCACGGCAAGTGTCCGATTAATGCCGGTGCAATGAGGGCGATAACCTCTTTGCCCGCTTTAATATTTTTCAAAATATCGATAACTTGCGATTTAGCATGCGGTGCTCCGAACGGACAAGCCGATACACATTTACCGCACGAAATGCACTTATCTTTATCAATATGAGCCAAGCCGTCTTCACCTTTGGCAATAGCCCCGACCGGACAAGCTTCTTCACACGGCACTATTGTTTTAACAATGGCTCTGTACGGGCATGCTGCCATACACAAACCGCATTTTTTGCATTTTTCACTATCAATAACCGAGCGATGACCGTCATTGCTGATGGCACCAAAACGGCAGGCCTTCATACACGGCTTAGCCACGCAATTTTGGCACAATTCGGTTACAAAAACTTTTGATGACGGACATCCTTTGCAAGCATTTTGCAAAACCGTTAAAGGTTCCGGTTCGGGATGTTCTCTTTCCAAAGCTTTTTCGGCAAAATCCGAAAGAAGAGTGCGCTCATCATCATCTTCCATAGCAAAACCCAATCCGGCAATGGTTCTGGAACGTAAAACGGCACGTTCTTTATACACACAGCAACGGAACGGGACTTCGCACCCTTTCGGACGCATTTCATACGGAATAAGACGAACATTTTCCGCATAATTGTCAGACATAAAAGCTTTAATGATACGCACTAAAACTTCGCGTTTTAATCTTCTGGTTTCCAGTTCTTCACTCATCACTTAATTTACTTTCAATCGCATTAATTACTTTTTCGACGCTGGCAGATGATACGACCTCATCATCAATATAAACAAACGGTGCTTTCGAAAAAGAATCTTGCTTATGGCATGTTTCAAAACATCTGACAGATACGATTTCGACTTTATCGGCATATTTTTCGGTTAAGGTATCAAGGATAGATTTAACAACATCGCCGCCCATAACGTAACAAGTTGTTCCCTGACATACTTTTACTTTTATCTTTTCCATTTGGCTCTCCTACATATAATGGATCGTAACTTGTTTAAAATACTTTTCTTCCAACAGTTTCTTTATTTTCTTAATAATAGTTCTTCTGACTTCTATTTCAATCGGCAATGTCGGATCATAATGTGCCTGATTAAGCATAGCACCGACCATAAACTCAATCATGTCCGAACTTAAAAAGAAATCAACCAGCTGACCGGCGGCATCTTGATGCTTAAGCTCTTCACGCTCGAGATATTCCGCCGCTCGGGTAAGAGTCAGAATACCTTCGGTAACCAACTCAATCCCATCCATAACGGCCACCGGCGGCAAATCGCCCGATTGCGGTTGCGGCAAATTAATGATATCCCGTTTAAGCTCGCGGGAAACCAAATTGGCCGTCGTACCGCCGCAAATTGCTTTTTTACCGTTAAAGAAACTAAAAGACAAGCAATATTCGCGGTCTTTCATTTTATTATACGGCGGACCGGTAAAAACCATAGCTTTGCGCGGATTTCTGAAATACAAAACCGCACACGATATGTCATCACCGGCGTGTTCTTCCGGCTCTACCGACAACGCTTTTTGAATAACTTTTGAAGACAATTCGGTACTTGAAATATCCGATTTTTGGGTTATGCAATCTTTTACATACCGCAAAAAACCTTCTCTTTTAAACCCAATCGGATAACCCGAAGTACCAATCCCCGCCTGTGTAACACCATCGGAACAAAATACCAGCCTATCACCGACTTCGGCCTTAAACTGATATATTTTCAAATGTCTGTCCGGAAATTTAGGTGAGGTATATTCCTGATATTCCGGCTCAACTTCCTGATTGCCGCGCATCCATAAAAACGTCGGATTTCCCTCTTCAACCACCCAAACCGAGCCGTCATTCCAACAGTCTATTGCCGAAAAAGTGGCATAACTGATTTTACGAACCTGACAAACCGGCAACGAGTCCATAATCGTTTGCGCTGCTTTTTGAATAGGGATATCTTCTTCAATAAAGCGCATCATCATGGTTGATGTCATACACGATAAAATATTTGCCTTAACACCGCTACCCAAACCGTCGGATAATACGGCTATCACACGCTCCTGATTATCCGTGCGTTTTGATACAAAATAATCCCCGAAGGCATTTTGGCCGTATTTTTTAATTTGTGCACAGTCTATATCAATGAACATTTATTCCTCATCCGTATTATATTCATTGGCAATCGTGTTCAAAATCGTTTCGGTCTGCACCATATGTTCACCGAGCAAACAAGCTATCTGCTGAACGGTAGAAATATTTTTATCGATAACTTCTTTAGCTTTTTGCGCCACAATCTCACGTGCATGATTAGCATTGGTCATATCGGTAATCGTCACGCCTATACTGGTGTTTTGCTCAATCGGAAAGACGTGCAAATCATAAAATTTATTATTAAATTTATAGTTTTCTTTATGAGCCTCACTGCCACTCGCCAACACCGAAGCGAAAACTTTGTCGGCACTGAAAAATGTTTGTATCGGCAAGCCGGCCAATTTTTGCAAATCCGATAAATAAGTTTCTTGTTCTTCACCGGTAAACATCCGGGCAAAAGCTTCATTGGCCTCCATAATACGCAAATCTTTATCCAGCATAACCATTGCCGAAGGAATACTTTTAAGCATGGCATTGGCTTTTTTAGTCGCCAATTTTCGCATATACGAAACGCACATTGACGGCTCGGCATCACCGTTTAACAGAGCCTTTGCCATGTCACGGCAGGTTTGATATCCGCAGCCGGCGCAATTCAATTCATCTTCCGGCAAATATTTGCCGATTCGATGCAGAGCTTCCTGAATTTCATCCATCGAATAGGTGCGCCGATCCACATCCAAAGGTGCATATTCCTGCGGTACAACCACATCCGGTGTTGTCGGAATACTATCGCGATATTTTACATGGCGCAAAACACGCGAAACATTATTAACATCAGATAATTTCGTGGCTATACACGGACCGTGCATACAACCGCCGGCACAGGCCAAAGCCTCGATAAACACCGGATTTTTCAAATTCTCTTTAGCAAACTCATCAACCGCCAAATCAAAAGCTTCTAAAGAGCAAACCTGATATAAATGGACTTTGTCTTCAATACCGATTCTTTTGATTGTTTCGCACATACCGCCGTCCATCGGATATAAATTACCTTCATAAGCAAAAGTCGGCACAAATTCTTCACCCAGGCAATCGCCGGATTCGATAGATGTATCGGTTTCTTTGAGCCACAATTTCAATTCTTCGAAAGTTAAGGCATAATCGATTAAATCTTTATGCGTATCGGATTCGTCTTTTTTAGCAATACACGGACCGATAAAGACCACCGCCGCATCTTCGCCGTAAGTATTCTTCAATAATTTGGCATGCGTTAAAGCCGGCGAAGCAATAGGTACAATATATTCGGCCAAATCCGGTTTATAAAGCCGGATATATTTAACGATAACCGGACAAGCACTTGATATCATCAAACCTTTGTCTTTTTGATTCAATAAACGGGCGGTTTCGATTGAGACTTCCTGCGCACCCAAGGCCGTTTCGCTTATGCCGGCAAAACCGAGTTTTTTGAGCGTAGCGATCATTTGCCCCGACGTACACGAAAAAGAAGCACGCCAACTCGGTGCCAATGATACATAAACCTGTTTCCCGCCGTTTATCAATTGTCTGACTTTATCCAAATCATTACGCACACGCTTGGCATGGCTCGGACACGGTGCAACACAACGACCGCAAGCAATACATTTATCGGCTAATACGCAAGCATGGCCGTCTTGAATGCGGATAGACTTAACCGGGCAGCGGCGAACGCATTTATAACAATCCTGGCACTCGTTGTATAAGGTGTAGACGATTCCCTGATTTATATTCATAGAGCCTCCAATATGCGTAAAAGTTCTTCTTGTGTCGGATGACAATATTTTTTATCATCAACAAAAACCGTCGGACCGTCCTGACACGAATTCGTACAGCGGCAGCCCAGTAATTCGATTGTTGCATTTTTGTTATTCCGACGGATATAGTCTTCCAAAAAAGCCAATGTTTTATCATTGCCGCGTACAAAGCAAGAACTTCCCAAACAAACTTTTATAATCGCCATTTTGTCCCCTTATTGTGATTTTTTTCACAAAATAACGAAAACAATCGCTAATGTCAAGAAAAATCGCATAAAAAAATAGCATCGTTCGCCACCGATATTCTAAAGAAAAACATAAAATCCGACCATTGGTCTGGACAAGCTGAAAAACATGATATAAAATGCCCAAAGTTCAAGCAAAACAAAGGGGTAAATAATGCAAAAATTTTCACTGCATACGCATACCACAGGGTTTGACGGTCGCAATACCGAAGAAGAAATGCTTACCAGAGCCGAAGAATTAGGTTGGACACACATCGGTTTTTCCAATCATTTTATCGTACATCCCGAAATCAAAAATGCACCTATGTATAAATATGCCGTTAAAGGCGGCTATGATAATATATATTCTTCGACCTTTGACGAAGCGGTTGAAAAATTTGCTGCCCATTATCAAAAAATTGATGAATTACGCCGCAAAACCGACATAAAAATCCTGAAAGGGATGGAAGTTGATTATTTTGCATCAAAGGAATGGAGAGAGGGGTTTTCTCAAGCTTTGGCTGAATTAAAACCGGACTATTTAATCGGCTCGGCACATTTTGTGGAGCATAAAGGCGTCTTATACAATTCGCACGACTTAAAGACTGCGCCGGCCATTGAACAAAATCAACTGTTACATCGCTATTGGCAAAATGAACGTGCCGCGGTACAATCCGGATTGTTTACATTTATGGCACATCTCGATTTAATGAAAAAAGTCGGGTTGGGACAGAGCGAAGAATGGGTGGAAGATGAACAGAACACCGTTCGCCTTATCAAAGAAAGCGGCGTAAAAGTTGAACTGAATACAAGTTATTTCAAGTTCGGCAATGAACCGTATCCGAGTCCGCGTATTATGAAAATGCTGGCCGATGCAAATATCCCGGTACTGATGAGTGATGATGCCCATGCGGCAGACCAATTAGGCAAATATTTTGACCAAGCCGAGACCATGGCTAAAGACAACGGCATCAAAACCTTATTTAACCCGTTTGAAAAGCGTTTGACAATGCCGTTTAATAACCAAACAGAACGCTGATTTTGTATATACAGCACCTTATCGACATTACTCAGATGTTTGTTAAGTCCGCGGATATCATATAACAACGGGATTTTATCGGCACGCTTTTTGAACGGCTTTCAGATACAAATAATCTTGTATTCTCAGAGTTGCATCTTTTTCAACACCCATACTTGTTTCTATGGTAATATAAGCATCTTCTGCGGTAAAATCGTTTAAGAAGTGCGGCAGCGGAAAGTTACCCGTTCCAAAATGCATATGAAGATCATTTGCCTGATTGGTATCTCCGTCACACATATGATAAACCGTAGGTTTTAAGTCAAAAAATTTCTTTAATTGTACATCAATATCCGTTTTCAGACTTAATGCCGCACAAATAGCATGTGAAAAATCAAAGCAAAAACCGCATCCGCTTCCTTGCATAATATACGCAATTTCTTCGGCGGTACTTCCGTGCATCGGCGTGGTTCCGTAATCTAAATAAGGCAGATTTTCGACCAAAATACGAGAATCGTTAAAAAGCTTAAATTGTCTGACGGTTTCATCAATATGCTGCAAGCCGTGGCCTAATCCGGCATGAACAACAATTGTTTTCGCATTAAAAAAATCGGCAGCATTTTGAGATAAAGCCACAAGGCTCTGATTCTGCTTTTCCAACTCCTTATTTCCCGGATCAAAACCCATTGAATCGTGCGGGGCGTGTATTCTTACTTCAACATCGCCGATTTGTTCTTTAATTTTTTTCAAATCTTCCGGTGTAGATGCCGGTACAATCATAAGTTCTATAAAAGCATCCGAAACTGAAGATGCATATTTTGCGCAGTCTTTTATTAATTCCGGCGCATCATACAAATTTGAGCTATATACTTTAAATCCGAATTTTCTCACATTTCCCTCCATAAATGTTTTTGACTCCCCGGCACGGTTTTTAACAAACAATTACCGGCAGCGTTTGTGTTTTCTAAGTGTAAAAGTGTGGCTTTCATCAATCAGCTTAAGCAAAACATCATCCGATACACTTTCATCAAGTGTAATTGTGAGCCAATTTTTCTTATTCATGTGATATGCCGGATAAAAGCCGTTTTGACTGTGCAACTCCGGTATTTTCGCCTCATCTGACTTAACATTCACGATTTCAACTTCACCGGAAAGCTTTTTATCAAGCTTACTTCTGTCGATTGTCATTATCAATGCATACCATTTGCCGTTTTCAGGATTTTTGAAAACGCCGGCATCATAATTTTCCCACGGAAAAACCGGTTTATCGCCGAATACTTCAAAAATTTTCTGAGTCAAGCGATTGGTTTGCGGATGCGTAAAATAATTAATCCGGCAGCAGTTGACCTTGATATTTTCCAAAATCTTTTGATATTCGGTACGCACTTCGCCGGCGAAACCTTCCATATTTTCAACACGCAACGGCAAAAACTCATCTTCGGCGGAAGTATCAAACACTGTTCCCGTCACACTGCCTTGCGGCGTAATAGTTACCGCCGCCCTAAAATCGCCGTCCATAAATAACTCGTCATAAGTCCACTTGCCGTCTGACTTGACAAATCCGAATTTTTCCAGCCGGCTGAAATCAATAATCGCGCATCTGAATATCTTTTCTTCCATCGTCATAATCGGCCTCTTATTTTCAAACATAGAGGATTTTGCATAAAATTGCAAATATTTTAATATTTTTGTGATAAATCTTCGGCCTTGTCTTCAACATCCGAAGGCAATATTTCGTCATAATCTGCTTCTGCCATTTTTTACCGACTGCATTAAAGATGAATACTGAAAATTTATCACCTGATACACAATAATTTCGACAATATCAACCGTTCGATTGTATAAAACTCTTTTTAACAGCCGTTGACATTCTGACATATTTATAGTAAAAAGATAACGGGTTATAATTCGGTAAGCATCTGAAATTCTCAATAAAGAACTTTAGACCGCAATGCTGTTTTTACAAGGGAGCAATATATGAAAAAAATTTTAATTTGTATCGGTCTTGCTTTAATGCTTTCCGCTTGCGGCAGTGACCATGTTATCCGTTTTAATCTTGCGCCGCAACAAAATTTAAATGCCAAACCGGCATACAGCGGCAGAAGCCACTTTTTCTTGTGGGGAATGTGGCAAAAAACAGATTATAATTTAGCCAATATCTGTCCCGTAAACGGGGTTAAAGCCATAGATGCCCATTGGACATTTTATGATTCTTTAATGGGTGGTTTAACTATGGGAATTTATGCACCGGAAAGTTTTTCGATTTATTGCAATTAATTCTGAAATTTTTTATCCGAGAGCATAGCAATATGAGTTGTTATGCTCTTTTTTCGTTATAGACAAGGTTTTTACCTCGCAATACCCTCAAATCAGACCGAAACTCAATGATGAGAATAATCTGCCAAAAAAGGAAAATAAGTGTCACGATATCATCACACATTCGCCCTTCAATAATATCGATAAGAGCAAAAATATAACCTTGCTCCGTTGTTACGAAAAGCATAGCCGTTTCCCATGCAAACATCGAAAATCGCTTATCCATAATCGGAATTAATTTGTTATCCTCATCATAAACAATACGATGAACACGCTTCGTTCGGTAAGACAAGTACTTTATAACAAACACGAAAGCGCAAATAAATATTTGCAACAAAACATTATACCATATCTGTTTTTTTTCGCATATATCATTGGGCTGGCCGGAAAAATCATAATCATACCGAATCATATCCGGAATAGAATCCCAATAGGTATAATACATGGCAACTTCAATAATAAGAACGGAAAAAGTTAAAATAACGGACAGTATCGTTCTAAACTTAATCCCTTTTAACGTATTTCCGGATATAAACAGTTTGATAAATTGTATAAAAGACGACATGGTTTCTCCCGCTTGGTAAAATTGTCGACATGTTACCGCAAAAAAAATTAAAAAACAAGAATGCTATTATTTTAAAATACATACGGACAATACAAATTTATTATTAAAGATCGGTCTCAATTTTCGGAGACACCTTCAAATTTAACTCCGCTTATTTCCGACGATGATTATTCTTATTATAAACTCTGCGCTGCCGGCGCATTTTTTGATATTGTTCTTTGGTCGGCCGGCGATTATACGGATGGTTTGTCACGTTTTTTTCCCGCTGACTGCCTTGCAGAGAAAATTTCTTAGGTGTAATTTCAGGCAAATAGAAGCTTTCAAGCGGTTCATATCCCAATTTTTGCATTAAATCATTCCAATTATTCGGCAAATCAATTTTTATGGTTGCCATACCGCCGCCCGGCACGGTTAAAACCTTATTTCTGTTGGCATCTCCGGTAACAACGATAGCGGTTTTACCTTTTTTCATTACCGGAACGGTTTTCATTTGTGTTTTCCCTATCCATTTTAACCAATTCGGTGTTTCTGTTGTTAATGCGTTTTCTGCTCCGGCTATTTTAGCTTTATGCTGCTCTAAAGTATAATGTCTGCCGTCAAAAGAACTGCCGGGGTTTGCATAAAAATTGGCATAGGCTCTTTCATCGAGCGGACGGCGAGCATTTTTAATCAAAGCATCTTCAAGTTCGTCTTTGCTGTATTTTGAAGCTAAATCTCTTGCGACATATTCGGTGATAAAGAAAGTGCGATAAACAAAAGGTGTACCGCCGCCTAAAGCAAACTGCTCTTTTTCAACCGCATCCCAAGCCATCAATTCCATAATTTTCTCTGCATCAGATGTTGCCGGTGTTAAATTGTTCCCCCAGTTTAAAGAAGATGCCGCCGTTAAAGTATTATCGTTGATATTATACCCTTGTTGCACATGATACGGCAACCAACCGATACGTGCATTTGCCTCTTCATCTTCCGCCATTGCCCAAGATGACAAATACCCGAATGTTCCCATGCGGTTTTTCTTGATATCATATCCGCCGAGATTCAGCATTGCCAAATCAATAAACCGACCGATTTTTTTGTTGTTCTGCGCCGATATTTCGCCTTGTTCGGAACTGATACCAAGTTGTCTTGCAAGTGGTCCGTTGAGCCAAACGAAAGGTGTCCACGCATGCGTACTGGACAGTGTTCTTCTAAAATCACCATTCATCATTGCTTTGGTAAACGCTATCAATATCGGCATATATTCAGGTTTTGCCCCGCTCATTGCACCGATAACCGCCACCGTATGCACGGTTGCCTTACGATAACTCGGCGGAATATCGCCGATGACATAATCTTTGTCAAGTGAGGTAAATTTAAGAAATTCATCAACTTTTTTCTTGGTTGGCGGTACAATCGGTAAGCCGTCCGACCAGCCTTGATTTTCAAAAAATTCCTGCACTTCTTCCAAAGAGTTTAGTGATGTTACAAAATCTTTGCCAATCTTAATTTTAGCCGAGGCTTCTTGTATTTCTTTTTTTGTAATCGGTTTGGTTAAACCATCTACGATTTGCGGCCATAAAATATTTTGAGTATTCTGCTTTAATTCTTCGTTTGTATGGGCAGAAAAAGCTCCGGGATACACGGCTACTCTTTGCACGGTTACGCCGGCGGTTAAGGCTGTGGATTTTGCCTGTTCAACAAATCCCGGAGCCGCTATCATCACGCAAGGAATACCCGAATATTCTGCCGTAATACACGAGCCCTCTTCTTTCGGTGTACAAATACCGCAACCGCCGTTGCCGGAAATAACGGCATCAACGCTCATTTCTTTAAGTTTTCGCTCAAATTCATCTTTTTGTGCTCTTTTGACACCTGGTGCCGGATATGGTCCCGCCGAACCGATTTCATTTAACAATATTACTTTGGCATTCGGATAATTTTCTGATATAAGCCTTTTAATTTCGGGATGCGTTACGCTAGCCATAAAACTGCCGCCGACAACAGCTATTGTTTTATTATCTAACGTATCAAGGCGTGGTGCTTGCTTGATTTGTTTAATTGTCGCATCTCCGACCGGCGAGTATACTTCATATCTTATTTGCTTCTTTTCTTCCAAAACATCAGATAGCGGACAACTGTCGCCCGAACTGAATAAATCATCGACAGATTTTGCATAGCCTGAACCGGCAAAGCAGGTGACAAACGCAATAGAGAATAAGACAATTTTGTTCATAAACGGGACTTCCAATTTTGGCTTATAAATAAATTTACAAACATTATAATAAAATAGCAACCTCAAACTTTTTTTGTGTCTGGTCGGGGTGACGAGATTGGCTTGATTTTTTTATAAAATCTGCGCCACAGAATGAATTTACAACGATTTTAAATAATTGTAATCCTTAATCCAAATATCGGCATGTTGAATAATTCCTTTTCCTGTTTCCATTGTAATATAAGCATTTTTATCAGTAAAGTCTGTTAAAAAATGTTTCAAAGGATAATTGCCGGTTCCGAAATGCATATGAGAATCTTCTGGCACATTGATGTCGCCATCGCACATATGATATACAGATGGTTTCAAGGCAAAAAACTCTTTTAACTGCATTTCAATATCCCTATTCAAACTTAAGGCGGCACAAATTGCATGTGAAAAATCAAAACAAAAACCGCAACCGCTTTCGTTCATAATATATTTTATTTCTTCTGTCGTGTTACCATGTAATTTTTCTCCATTTGTTGCAAATAATGGTAAATTTTCAACAACAATTCGTGAATCATTAAACAATTTAAACTGTCTTGCTGTTTCTGAAATATATTTTTCGCCATGTCCACATCCTGCATGAACAACAATTGTTTTTGCATTAAAAACATCCGCTGCTTTCTGTGATAAAGCCAAGATTTTCTTATTTGATTGTTCCAGTTCTTTATTTCCAGCATCGAACCCCATTGTGTTATGAGGCGCATGTATTCTCACCTCAATATTACCAATTTGACTTTTTATCTTTTTAAAATCATTTTCCGTAGAACTTGCAACAACCATAAGTTCAATAAAAACATCAGATTGTGCAGTTGCAAAATCTGAACACTCCTTAATCAGGTGTGGGGCTGTTTCTAAATTTGTGCTAAATATCTTAAATCCGAATTTTTTCATATTATTACTTTCAAGGTTACATTCTTAACAATAAAAATACTAGAATAAATAATGGTTATTGTAAATTATTATAATAAAAATATGCAAAAATATGTTGAAGCTGGTGACTGCTTATTTTTGTTGTATTGTCATTTCAAACAGTCCGTGTAGTTGGTTGGGATAGGCTATTTTAAAAATATATAACACGGAACAGATTAAGTTATTGAAAATAAAGAAAAAGTCGCATTCAAAGACGATTTGTTTGTTTTGGTCGGGGCTTTCGAGATTGGCTTGATTTTTTGTTAAAAAATCTGCGCCGCTGCATCGGCTTTATGCGGTGATACTCCCGTCTCGCTTGCGCTTACTCACCGGTCTTGCTTCGTAAGCTCGCGCTCTTGCGCTCGCTATACTTCGCTTCGGTCACTCGTTTTGTAAATTCGCCGCGCTTCGCTTACGCTAGCTTGCTTATTAACAAAACTTCGCCGCTTGTGGTAAAAACAACATTTAGAGGTT
>JAGBLF010000003.1 GCA_017635595.1 Alphaproteobacteria bacterium | reverse complement strand
CAGTTTTCATAATTGACCTCCAATTAGGTATTTTGCGTCTTGGCAGACCGCAAAATTTTAACCTAATTGGAGCGCTTTGACAACCTCACCGCTATAAGCTTTACTGAACCCCGCGTCTAACGCGGGGTTTTCTGGATACAACAAAAAGACACCATAACGGTGTCTTTTTTGTTTTAAATTACGGCTCGGATCGAACGACTGACCGTATGTCAGGAGCCGGAGGAACAAAAACAACCTTTGAATGTTGTTTTTGGACGACGGGCGATGGTTGCTTTTGAGCAAGCCTGCATATGCAGCGCGCAGCGAACTGTTATTAATACAGTGTATCCTTAATCAGCTCGTAGACCTTCGTATTATCTATGACACCATTGATTGTCCGATACAAACCTTTTGTGTATATCGGCACATCAACGCCGCTGTGCCCGCGTGAACCAAAATCACAATTATCTTCTCTGAAAGCGCCGGTTTCATGGTCGGCCGTCACTATAACCGCCACATCGTGTGTATCAGCATATTTCCAAGCCGATTGAACAGCCTTATCAAAATCAACCAATTCTTTAACCATCCAATCATAGTCGTTATAATGGGAAGCTTTATCGATTTTCGCACCCTCTACCATCACAAAATATTCCGTATACGGATCCTTATCCATTTTTTTTAATATATATTGCAAGGCATCAAACGTTGACGGAACATTAAAGGTTAATTTCATTGTTTTAGCCGCTTGTTTGCGATAAAGGTCAATTTTCTCCTTATTATACCTACTATCAGTATGCACATAAAAAGCCGATGGCGTTGCGCCGTATTCATCATCAGTGGTAATTATATAAACTTTGATATCATTAGCCGCAGCTTTTTCGGCAATCGTTTCGCAGACTTTGCCGTCCGGATCAACACCCAAATACTCATTATTTGTCTTTATTCCGCAGGCATAAGCCGTAGCGGAAGCTGCTGAATCCGTCACATTGTTATCGGCCGATTTTGTTTTAACGTATCCCGGCTCCAATGATGACATAAACAACGGAACTTCTTCATTAACGCAATCAATATGATTATAACCCATGCCGTCGCCTATCATAAAAATTACGCTTTTTGCGTATACCGGTGTCGAACATTGCAGTATAAAAAGACATACCGAAAAAAATTTCTTAAACAACATTTTCCTCCGCTAACAACAACTTTGATGCATAACGCAATTTATATTTTTCATAAAACTGATTAACCACGTCTGCCATAATTTTATTATCATACTGATGCAAAAAATCTTCACTCGGTATCGACGTTAAAATACCTGTACCGGCATCATAATCCAAAGACAAACCGATTAGCGGCATTTTCAGAGGTTCTTCCATCATTTTTGCATAATTTTCGGGAGATATCGTAAATTTAGCACCGTTGCACTGATTTTGGTGTTGTAAATAATATGCCGCAGTCATTAAACGTATATACTCTTGTAAAGAAATAGATGAAAAAACTTCTAATTCGGTTGTCGGTGATTCCATGGTAAAAACTCTCTTGCTTATTAAATGTGTTTATATTACCACTTTAACAGAGAATGTCAACAAAGTGCTACTTAATTATCGTTCCGAATTTTGTTTCTGTTGCAATCTATATGCCTGTTGAGCTGCTAAATCACACCCTTTTTCAACTTCGGGAATAGCATTAAAATCCGCAATACATTTATTTATCTGCTGCAATGTTTCAGGGGTTTTGCTTAACAATATGGGCTCCCAGAAATTAGGCGCCGCAATAACCATATTTGCACTTTGTCTTCTGCGGAGTTTTGTTGCATTCTGCGCTGAAACGGCCTCACAAGAAGGATTTAAGGATTTATCTTTTTTATGGTTATTTACCGTTCCCAGAGCTGCCTCTGACGGTGTTTCCAGATAAAATCCGTAAATTTTCTGATCAAGCCAACGTGTCTCGACCGTAAAATCACACATCGAAGTATTTTTAACCGGAACTTTTTCCGCATTAAAATCTTGAATAATGTCTCTTAAATCAATTCCCTGTACCGTATATAAGTTTTTAAGTATTTGTTGATAATCTTCATCACTGGTTTTGATTCTGGCTTTATTCGGGATGAAATAACCATACTTAGATACCAGATTTTTAAATGCTTCATCATGATAAACATTTGACAATAAACGACGATAATATGAACTTATTAATTGCGGATTACGTTCTATATCCTCTTTCGAAAATTGCCGCAACATATATTTGAGCTTAGATGATATCAGCAAATGTTGAAAAGCCTCTTGATTTTTTTCAGCACCTACATTTCCCAAAAGCCCTATTTTATTGTTGGCATTTTCCGCCACAATTCGGCAGCCTTTATGCAAACTCGATACTTTACTTATTTCTTCGGTCAAAAGAACGCGTGAATCATCAGCACGGATATCTTCATCCATATATTTCCAAAAATCAATACCGCCGATTGTATACATTTTACCGCGAATAAAGTTGTAATTTTTCTTACTGTTCTGCACCACGCCGCGTATCGAAAGATAAGCCAATAACATTGAATATGATGCTTTCTTATAATGCGAATATACTCGGTCCATCCACATTTTGCGCGTATCGTTGGCAATCAATTTCCATTCTTTTTCTCGGGCTTGAGGCGAATTATCGAACGGATTAATTTCACCTTTTTCAATTGCGTTATAGTAATACCCGAAAATACCCTTTTTGTAACGATTGATAAAAGCTTTTTTATCGGCAGCTGCCATATACTGGTAACGTGTTGTCAGCAGTGCGGCAATATTGGCCGTAATTTCATCATGCAAACATAACTTGTAGTATTCATCAGGTTTAAACGCATATTTTGTTCTGTATCCGAGTAAATAATTATGGTGATGCCACTTTTCATGAACAAATAACGACAACTGCATCCGATACATATTTTGATTAGCCACAAAATTACGGGTAATTTCACCTTGGCAGTGGTATAACAGAGCCGAAGATTTAGTATCAAGCGTATCAACATGATACACAATATCATGTACGGGATGTTTAACCAAAGATTGTATGCTGTCGGCCAGAGCTTTTTGTTTAGCAAGTTCAATTTTTTCTTTTTTTACCTGACGAGCCTGATGGGCCTGATACATGCCGATACCGCCTGCCGCAACAATAGAAGCACATGCTAAAGAGATTATAGCATGCTTCAAACCGAAAGAACAATTTTTTTGCTTGTGCCGAGTCATTATTTTTTCCTTATGCCGAAAGTATAGCACTTTTCAACTTTTTGTCAACGAATTACATACTTAAAACGCAAAAAAATACTTGTTTTATTCATCAAATATTATACAGTATTTTTTATGTTTTGAGGAGATGAAAATGAAAAGAAGTCTTATTATTTTAAGCGCACTGCTATTCATCGGTCTTTCATACCGATACGGTATGCCTGCTGAAGAAAAAGAACTTACCTTATACGGCAATATTGATATTCGTCAGGTTAATACGGCTTTTCGTGTCGGCGGGCGGCTGGCTAAAATGAATTTCGAAGAAGGAGATACGGTATCTTCAGGCGATGTTTTGGCCGAGCTTGATACCGAACCCCTGCTTAACACCCGCAATCAGGCTCAGGCCAAGGTTGAACAGGCAGAAGCAGCCTATGAAAATGCCAAACGTATAAATAAGCGCAAACAAACCCTATGCAAAAGTAAAACCGTTTCGCAGCAGGATTGTGATACGGCTCAGGCTAATGAAGAAATTGCCGCCGCCGACTTACAATATGCACAGGCAACGTTTGATATTGCTCAAACGGCTTATAATGATGCTTTTTTAACATCTCCGTCCGACGGAATTATCCTTATCCGCATTACCGAGCCGGGAACATTGCTTTCTGCCGGCGTACCGATTTATACCATTTCCTTAAATCAAAAAATGTGGGCAAGAGCCTATATAAAAGAAACGGAACTCGGTAAAGTTAAAATCGGCACTAAAGTCAATATCTCTACCGATTCCACAACAAAAGTTTATACCGGCCGGATCGGTTTTATTTCATCGACCGCCGAATTTACCCCTAAAAGTATTGAAACGGCCAGTTTGAGAACAAATTTGGTTTACAGACTGCGCATTATCATTGATGATGCCGATGATAACTTAAAGCAAGGAATGCCCGTAACTATCCGTTTGGCAAAAGAATGAACGATGTTGTCAGCCTACATAATTTAAGAAAAAAATTTACCAACCCCGACATCACGGCATTGGATAACATTTCGTTGACACTGCCGCGCGGACAGGTTATCGGTTTGGTCGGACCGGACGGCGCCGGAAAAACAACCTTAATACGTCTTTTGCTCGGCCTTTTAAAACCGACCAGCGGCACAATGTCGGTCTTAAACCTTAATCCGGTTACACAAACGCATCAATTGCACCGAATTATCGGCTATATGCCTCAAAAATTCGGCTTGTATGAAGATTTAACCATTCAGGAAAATATGAATCTTTATGCCGATTTGAAAGAATTATCTGCAGATGAAAAACAAAAACAGTTTGAATGGCTCTTGAAATTTACCGGATTAGCCCCGTTCACCGAGAGATTGGCCGGACGATTATCCGGCGGTATGAAACAAAAGCTTGGTTTAGGTTGTACCCTGCTCGGCAACCCAGAATTATTGCTGTTAGATGAACCGGGTGTCGGTGTTGACCCGATTTCACGCCGTGAGTTAATGAAAATGGTATACAGCCTGCGTGACCGGGGAATAACAGTGCTATGGTCGACATCTTATCTTGATGAAGCTGAAAAATTCGACAATGTTCTGCTGTTAAATAACGGCAAACTAATTTTTAACGGCAATCCGCAAACCTTAACGGCTCAAATGAATAATCGCGTTTTTCAAACTGCGGAAGACACACAAAACCCTCGCCGTCTGCTTCGACAAATTATGCGCGAAAACAATAAGTTAGTTGATGCTGTTATTTCAGGACGCCACGTCCGCATTGTACTTCCGTCGAGCGGTGAAAAACCGAACTTAAAACTGGAAAAAGTTATGCCGCACTTTGAAGATGCTGTTATTGACATTTTGGGCGGCGCACCGATGAAGCCGTCGGAAATTGCTCAACAAATCACTTTAACTAACAATGATAACTATGTGATAAAAGCTGAAAATTTAACAAAAGTATATGGCAAATTCACCGCCGCCGAAAACATATCATTCAATATCAAACGCGGAGAGATTTTCGGTTTACTCGGACCGAACGGCGCCGGAAAATCCACCACCTTCAAAATGCTGTGCGGTTTAGCGCAACCGACATCCGGACACGGCTATATCATGCAAACGGATATGCTGAAAAATCCGGATCGGGCTCGCGCTTATTTAGGCTACATGGCGCAAAAGTTTTCATTATTTGCCACATTATCGGTTATGCAAAACTTACGCTTTTTTGCCGGTATCTACGGCTTGCGCGGAGAAAAAAGAGAAATACGTATAAATCAAATGGTTAGTACATTTGAATTAAAGCCTTACATTAATCAAAAAGCCGGCGATTTACCGCTCGGTTTTAAACAGCGTCTGGCACTATCCTGTGCCATTATGCATAATCCGCCGATTTTATTTTTGGATGAGCCAACCAGCGGTGTTGACCCGCTGACTCGCCGCGAGTTTTGGAACCATATCAACTCAATGGTGGAAAAAGGTGTCACGGTCATGGTAACAACCCATTTTATGGATGAAGCCGAATATTGCGACCGCATTGCCCTGATATACCAAGGCCGTGCTATTAAAATCGGAACACCGGACGAATTGAAAAAAGCCGGCGAAACCATGGAGGATGCTTTTATCCGTCTGATTAACGAATATCAACCGGAGGCGGCTCAATGAGAATACTGCGTGCCCTTATCCATAAAGAATTTTTACAGATTATTCGTGATCCGAGCAGTATTATGATTGCCTTGGTCCTGCCGTTTTTGCTGATTTTGATTTTTGCCACCGCCATTAATCTTGATAACAATACCATAGAAACCGGCTTGGTTATCGAGGGAAACCGCCAACAGATTAATGATATCGTTTCAGCCTTTGAGGGTTCGGAGTACGTCAAAATTATACATTACGGCAGTCGAAAAGAAGCCGAAAAAGCTTTAATCAAAGGCGATATCCGCTCACTTGTGGTTTTGCCGAATAATTTTGCTGCCGATTTTATGGCCGAGCGTTCACCGTCCATCCAAGTTTTAACCGATGCCTCCGACCCGAATATCGCTTTGTTTTCCTCGGCTTATATTCAAGGCATTGTTGCCACGGCACAAAAAATTATGCTGCAAATGAACGGTTATGATGCCAAAGCAGGTATCCAAATCGAGCAATCATCTTGGTATAATCCCGAACTGAAAAGCCGTCATTACATTTTGCCGAATTCGATTGCGATTATTATGACACTGATCGGGATGTTGCTGACAGCTCTGGTTATTGCGCGCGAATGGGAGCGCGGAACTATGGAATCCTTACTCACAACCAAAGCCTCAAAATTACAGATTTTATTATCTAAATATATTGCCTACTACTGTTTAGCTTTGAGTTCGGCCGTATTCTGTACTTTTTTGAGCGTTGTCGTGTTTAACGTGCCGTTCCGCGGCTCATTTTTAGTATATTTGCTGACATCGAGCTTATTTTTATTCGTTTCCATCGGCATGGGTTTTATCATTTCAACTTTGACACGCAACCAATTTTTAGCTTCGGTTGCCGCTTCCATGTTCGGCTTTTTGCCGGCGGTTATGCTTTCAGGCGGGCTGTTTGAAATAACATCGATGCCGAAAATCATTCAACCGCTGACATCTGTTATACCGGCAACACATTTTGTGCCGATTATCAAAAATTTGTTTATGGCCGGTAATATCTGGCCGATTATCTGGCAAAACAGCATTTTTTTACTGCTTTACGGTTTAGTAATGTTTGCCCTATTATACGGCATTACCAAAGAAAGGATTGAATAATGGATGCTTTTATAAATAAATGTTATGCCATTTGGGCTTTGGTAATAAAAGAATTCCAGATTATTTGGTCCGATCCGAAAAACCGCGGCATGATTCTATTGCCGCCGATTATGATGCTGGCGATATTTTCGTATGCTGCTACATTTGAAGTCAACAGTATCTCTATGCTGATTTATGATAAAGATAATTCACAACTTTCGCGCACTTTAATCGACAAATTGGCCGATACACCTTATATAAAGCACTTGTATATGGTAGACAATCCGCACGAGCTGACAGAGAAAATGGATAATGAAACGGCTTTTGCCGCTTTAACCGTACCGCAAGACTTCGCTAAAAAAATTTACTTAAACGAAACGCCTTCCGTTCAGCTGATATTAGACGGTCGCCGCTCCAATACGGCACAAGTTATCAGCGGCTATATAACGCAGATTATGGCAACATTTCAATATGAAATACAAAATACCTCCGTCCCTAAAATACAATTACAGGTACGCCATTGGTTTAATCCGCAATTAAATTATCAATGGTATATCGTTACATCGTTTATGGGAGTGTTGGTAACCGTGATGATGCTTGCCATAACGGCATTATCGGTGGCTCAGGAAAAAGAACTCGGCACTTTTGATCAGGTCTTGGTTTCTCCGTTAAAACCTTTTGAAATACTTATAGGTAAAACCATTCCCGCCATTGCCATCGCTTACATTGATTTAACGATTATGATTATTGCCGGCGATTTGGTATTTAACATCCCGGCGGCACGCGGTTACTTTATGATATACCTATGCATATTTGTATTTTTGCTGTCTATTGCCGGTATCGGGTTGTTCATATCGACCATTTGCCAAACTCAGCAACAAGCCATCTTCGGTGTGTTTTGCTTTTTGGCACCGACATTTTTGCTTTCGGGTTTCATTACGCCGATTGAAAATATGCCGCGTTTTTTGCAAGACACCGGTTGGTTTAACCCCCTAACCTATTTTTTCCGCTTAATGCGCGGTTTGTTCTTAAAAGAAATCGACAACGGCACAATATGGCAAAATATCTGGCCTCTGTTCATCATAGCCGTCTGCACGCTCGGCTTTGCTTCATGGTTTTTCAATAAACGATTGAACTGATAAAAAGCCGCACGGCCCAAACCCGATGGTTTGAGCCGCACTCACTTTACAATTAATTACTTTTTCTGAATGGTACCCAGAAAGCCGGATGCACAAACTGCACAAAACGCATACTTTCCGGATATGCAGTCATTGAACGCAAGGCGTAGACATCTGCACATGGTGTCTCGTGGTCTTTGGAGATAGAAGATGACCACAAACAACCGGAGGTAAAGTGTACTGAACGTAAGGCCTCCTGAATGTTAAAAAAGTAAGACTGCACTTCTCGCACTTCTTCAATCGAAAGTAAGAAGGCATCTCCTTTTTCCACCAAACCCGGCAAAGAGAACTCTTGACAATATTCGGCCGCCTCAGCGGGCAAATGTTGTTCCCGTGCCTCTTTCACAATCATACGCGTAGCCTCTAAGCCGTTGTGACCTGTCGTATCGACAAAAAGCCCGCCAGTACTGAAAGGCATTTCTTCACCCTCCAAGTACATGGCTTTTACTTTCCCCTTTCTGGTTCCAAGAACTAATGCAGTAGTTTTATCTGCCACATAGTTCTTGGTAACATAGCCTTCATTTGTAAGGAACATACCGGGACGCACTTCCTGAATATCGCTTACAAGATGCAGAGGGACATCAAACATTTCTCTGATAGCCTCCGTTGTCATACCTGTTGCATTAATCAACCGTAACAAAAGCTTGTCGGCAGAAATATCCAAATCCGCCAACACTTGAGTTAATTGTTCTTTGTTCATAATTATTGATTAAAAATTTGATTTAACTGGTCGATTATAGCAAATGAATGAAAATTTGTCAATAAATTTAACTTCTAAACTTTAAATTGATAGCGGCTGTATCGCCATAAACAGTATGTTAAAGAGATATACATAATAGTTTCGGCGGTTTCTTCAAGTATCTCATTGTCAACATACCTTGTTTCGGCCACTATACCCAAGAACGCACACAAGACCATTATACCTATATCCCAAACATAAATCGGTGCCTTAGAAATATAGCGCCATAACTGTAGCCACAGTTTATTATATATAGCATAAACAAGAATCAGAATTACATATAAAATACGCACAACATCTGCCATGTAACCATACGGTAAATTATTCCAGCGACAAATTTCATTCGGTTTAAGATATTTTTCACAAAAAAACGAACGGCCGAGATTCGTTTCCCGCATCATCAAAAACAACACAACCAATCCGCAAAAAACAAAAAACTTTTTTTCGGATCGAGCTGTCATACATACCATAAATGCCACAGCCAAAATAATCAGTTGCAAATTTTCCACAAAGCCGTTCTCGACAAACCATTTCGGATCCGCCGATTTCATTATCAAATACATCGAAGATATCAATAAAAATTCTGTCAGTGTTACAGCATTTACTCTTTTATCAACTCGCCGAATAAAATCTTTTACAAATTCGATAACAAACATTTTAAGTACCTATCTACATTTGAGTTATGTAACTTTTAACGCAAATTTCATAAAAATATAAGCTATTTTTTAATTGGTGTGTATAATTTGATATCTTGCTAAAAAAAAATTGACATCACATAAGATAATTCTATACTTTTGGTATATAAAGTGAGGGCTTGATGAAAAAAATAACACATATTCTGTTTTCAGCCGATTATGATAAGCATATTTTTCGTATCATTATTGCTTTAGAATTGATATTTACTGCTGTTGCAGCTTTAACTTGGGGTCGTTCATCCATTGATGAAACCGAACATTTGCACATGTCTTGGTTGGTTTCAATCGGACAAATTCCGTATCGTGATTTTTTTGAGCATCACAATCCGTTGCTGTGGTATACTTTTGCCCCGATTGCAAAGTTATTCTTTAACAGTGCTTACGTATATTATGCCGGACACTTTTTCTCGTTATTGATAAGTATACTTACTTTAATCTATTTATACAAAATTGTCGTACGCTATATAGATTCTCCTATGGTTGCTCTGATTGCACTGATATTATACACGGCATGCAATTGGTCCGGCAGAATAACACTCATTGAATTCCGTCCTGATGTTTTGATGAATTTTTGTTTTTTCAGCGGATTATATTATTACATGCGCTATATGGAAAAACAAAAAGTCAAAAATCTGATGATAGCCTTTACTTTATTTACATTATCATTTTTGTTTTTACAAAAGATTTTATTATTGTTGTTTTTTCTGGGGCTTTATACCTTATATAAACTGTACTGCGGACAGATTAAATGGTTTGATATTGCAAAGGCTTTGATTATCCCTTTTATGATTATAACGGCATTTATCGGCTTTTTGTATTATCACGGGATATTAGAAACCTATTTTACGCTTAATTATACCTTAAATACAACGTTATCACAACATTTCGGCCTGCACCAAATCGTTTTGCGCTTTGAAAATGCCCGTTTTTTCATACCGATGATAAACGGATATAATGCGATTGATTTCGATTTAGCGGCCATTGTATTAACTTTGTTATCATTTACGGCAATTGTATTAAACAACCATAAAGCCGACAAATATATGCGATTGCTGTTTTTCTTGTTTTTAGCCGAGCTGGCAATACGTTATTTGACATTTTCACCGAATCATCATTACTTTACGACATTTAAAATGCTGTCGTGTATTTTGGCGGCTTGTTTATTAAGTACCGTATCAGCCAAATCACAAAAAATAATTGTGTCTTGCTTTGTCATTTTCTATATTATAACCGGATGCAACGACAGCTATGATTATTTAGTTAAAAACAATACTCTTATCCCCCATATAAAACGGCTGGAATTTGTCTTGGAAAATTCCGACATTAATGATACCGTTCTCAACGGCAATAAAAGAAACTTCAATATTTATCGCAAAGATGCCGACTATCTCGGCTTTTTACTTAATGATGTCGGCTATGTCTACAATCAAAACTTCGGTGATCGCAATTACGATGTCAACAAAATAATATTGGAAAAAAAGCCTAAAATCATTTGGATGGAAAACTACACCAACACTTCGCTTTACGAAAAACGGTTTAAAGTTATACGCGATTTTAACCTTAATTTACTGTATTTATGGAATAAATATCCTCATCAAAAATACAATATCAATGATTTAATTATCAACATTCCTGAATTCTATTCATATGAGCTTGATGAAAGTATGCTGAGCCGATATTACGAACCGACCGGTTTAGAAAAATTTTGGATATTGAAAAAAGATATTGATAATCAGAAAAACAGTGTTTATGATACCCTAAATAATAACAAAAAAGAGAATTAAATAATGAAAACTATTATCGTAACCGGCGGCAGCGGTTTTATCGGTTCCAATCTTTGCAAACGCCTTATTAACGACGGCAACAAAGTTATTTGTGTCGACAACAACTATACCGGCAGAATGTGCAATATTGAAGGTTTGCTTTCTCATCCTAATTTCAAATTTGTGCTGCACGATATAACAGAACCTCTGGATATTACCGAAAAAATTGACCAGATATATAATTTGGCATGTCCGGCAAGCCCGCCCGCTTATCAGGGCGAACACGCTATTGACACAACCAAAACATGCATTATCGGCGCGATTAATATACTGGAATTGGCTCGTAAAAATCAGGCGACCATATTACAAACCAGCACATCGGAAGTTTACGGTGAACCGGAAGTGCATCCGCAACGCGAAGATTACTGGGGTTTTGTTAATCCGACGGGAATTCGCTCATGCTATGATGAAGGAAAACGTTGCGCCGAAAGTCTATTTTTCAGTTATCATCGTATTTATAATATGCCGGTTAAAGTTGTTCGCATATTTAACACTTACGGACCGAATATGCGCCATGATGACGGACGCGTTGTCAGCAATTTCATTTGTCAATCGTTGCAAAATCAAGATTTAACCATTTATGGTGACGGCAAACAAACCCGTTCACTGTGCTTTGTTGATGACACGGTTGAAGCTTTGGTTCGGATGATGAATTCCGACAAAGATTTTACCGGTCCGGTCAATATCGGTAATCCGGAAGAACATTCCATCAGTGAAATTGCCGAAATTATCACCAAAAAAATCAATAATTCATCTAAAGTTTGTTATATGGAACGTCCTGCCGATGATCCGACAAGACGGCAGCCGGACATCAGTCTGGCCAAACAAAAGCTGAATTGGCAACCGTTAACATCGCTGGATGATGGTTTAAGCAAAACTATTGCATATTATAAAATAGATTTGCAACGCTACAAATAAGTATCGTTCTACTAAAAAAGGCCTCTGGAGAAAGGGGATTTTTTTGTGTTCGGAAGTTAAAATTTGTGCTTAAAAAAATCGCCATAGGTGTATTTGGGAACATAATATATTTCTTATAAAATATAAAAATCTTGGCAAAAATTCATACGGTTTGCCTCGGTTTTTCGGTTGTAAAACAAGCCTGATTTGTCATAATAGTGTAAAAAAGGCAAATTTATAAAAGTGTGCAAAATTAATAAGTTAGATAGAATAGTTAAAAAAATATAAACAAAATTTAACACAACTGTCACACAAATCACATAGACTTCTGTTCAAATTTATAATATAATGATAATGGATTATTCTATTTTAAGGAGATGAGGAAATGATAGGAAATGCCTTAAAGTCTGTATGTAAGTATATGGGCTTATGTATAATCGGTACATTAGCGTGTACCGTTTATGCACCGTCGGCATATGCCGATATTTGCTTTCTTCCGGGTGGTGATTGCGTGACGGATATTAACGATACGCAAACTCACCAGTGGGAAGAAGTCCCTGATACACCGTCTTCGGGCGGCAGGGAAATATGTTCTATCACGGTTGAACCGGCAAATGAGCAATGT
>JAGBLF010000032.1 GCA_017635595.1 Alphaproteobacteria bacterium | reverse complement strand
CCGGCTTAGGTTCCGGCTTAGGCTCCGGTTTCGGTTCCGGCTTAGGCTCCGGTTTCGGTTCCGGCTTAGGCTCCGGTTCCGGCTTATTGTCAAAAACATGAACAAACCGATCAGTGATATTTTTTTCGGATGTTTCAGGTTTAGTCTTAACTTCAATTTTAACAGGGGATTTATCGGCTGCTTTATTGAATGATTGTACCAGCTCGTCAATATCTGAGGCCTTAGATTTGTTAAAGTTACTTGTTTTTTCAATCTTCGGTTGCTTAAAGCTTTCCGTTGATGAATTAAACAGACTTGTCATATCCAGATCATCGGTATCATTATTGTCGGCAAACAAGTGCCCTAAATCGATTTCTTCGGCAGTATCCGTTGATTTAATCGGATCATCAAAAACATTTTTAATATCAGCATCCAGCAATGTTTCTATATCATCGGTTTTGGGCTTTCCTTGTTGTGCGGTGCTTTTCACATCTGTATGTGCTGTTTCATTTTCAGCAAGCTTTTGTTGAGACTTAGGTTGTACGTCATTCCGGTTATTTGCTAAAGCCGATTTTGTGTCCCGGCCAATCGGTATAAAATCAACGGCATTAATTTTTTCTGCAGATGTTTCTGTGGTGTTTGGATGACGATTTATATCTTTTTTATCGGTCTCTGTCGTATTATTATCTTTATTTGCGAGTTTTGGCTGCTTGTCATTTTTCGATGTATTAGTGACAGTTTCGGTGTTTTTTTTGCCGTCATTCTTGTTATCTTTTGCCGAATTCTTATTTTTATCGGATACGGCATCGTTATTCGCTTTTTTATTGTCGTTTTTATCTGTGCTTGTCAGGTTTTGTGATAATTTATTCTTTGTTTGTTCAAATTTTTCACTGATAGCCTTGATAAATTTATTTTTTCCGGTTTCCGGTTCTTCTTCAATGTAGGCGATGTCATCAGCATCGGTAACCGGGCGGCGAGCGGCAAATTGAGATTTTGCCAGCGTTTTTGAGAATTCTTTTTGTGATTGTATAATTGACTGTGATAATGTTTCACCAAAAGCTTTAATGGCCGCCATTTGCTGTTTGTTATTTTCTTTTAAGGCATCGGTTATGGCTGTCGTAATAGCTTTAACAGGTAATTCTTTATGATCTTTTTCTGAAGTGAAGTTGCGATTAAGCGCATTTATCAACTGTTTGATATCGTCATTGTTTTTGGCGGCGAAATTTTTGTTGAGCGAGGCCATCATGTCTTTAAAAATATTAGAGTTATTTTCGTTTGTTTTTTTACTCAGAACGTCAATCATTTGCATGATGTCGCGGTGGCTCTGAGCAGAGGTCTCTTTTAATGTTTGTGTTAAGCCGCTGAAATCGGCAGGAACGCCACCGGTGCTAACTTCGCCGCTGCGCCTGTTTAAAACTTCAATCATGTGCATAAAATCATCATGATTTTTTTCGGAACTTTCTTTTATCGTTTGTGTCAATCCGGCAAAAGCCGAGGAATCAATGTTAATATTATTGATTGTTGTCGAATTTGTATTGTTGTTTTGAGTATTGAGTTGCTGTGCCGGTGCTGCGGATTGTATCACAGATTCCGGAACAGAAGAGCCAGTTGCCGTAGATAATGTCGTACTGCTTTGCATTTTTTGCATATTTTGCATAAGTTGCGATTGAATATGCGTAAATAATTTTGCCTGAAATTGATTTTGTTGTTCAATTTGCGTATTAAACTGGGTCTGCATACGCGTTTGGACTTCATTGAATCGTTGCGTGTTTTTTTCTATCAGATTAGCAGTCATTTGCTGTAAATTTGTTGCATAGCTGCTAAATGAACGACTGATAACCGAAGATAATTCCGTGATATTATCTTCACCTTTTGGCGGAATAAGATTGTTATTTTTGAATGCTGTGGCCAGTGATGAAGCTAATTTATCGGCAAAGTCCGAACCTATATTAAGACTGCCGCCGGCAATAATCGGGGTAATGCCTGCCGGCGCTGTTGTCGGAACGATTGTCGGAACGGTTGCTGTCTGTTCTTGTGGCTCATTTTCTGTCTTTTTCCCCAGGAGATCTGCTATGTCGCTTTTTTGCCCCCTTTGTTCTTCCAGCTCTTTGACGTGTTCCATCAAAATTCGGCCGCCCGGAATCGTCAGCATTAATTTTTTGGTTTTCTCATTCATCAACAATAAAGAATCGTCAAATTCTTTACGTTTTTCCGGCGGAAATATGTGAATTTGGTGGAAAATATTTAAATAGCGCTGTGCAACAAGAATAGGGCTTTCTTCTTGTTCTTCACGAGGTGCTTCCTCATAAGTATTATCTTCGAGTTGTTCGTTATCTTGAGCCGTTTCCTTGCTCTCATCCGAATTTTCCACGTCAATACCTCACAACATTAAAAAAATTACTCTCCCGATTATATATCCGAGAGAGTAAATTTCTTATTAAAATTTCGGTAATATCATATTTTTTACAGGTTAATAATAACAACCTTGTGAATTTTTGTTAAATCGCTGTTGGTGAAATTAATTCTTTCATCCGGATTCCATCGCAAACCGTAGAGTTGACCGTTTTCATCCTCTCGAATACTCAACAATTTTGTTTCTTCTTCGTTGATATAGAAAAGGGCAATATCACCGGCACTGACTATCTCGTTCGGATCAATGATTAATACGGAACGATTTGATAACAATGAACCCAGACGGCGTGTGCATAAATTAACCGCATAAATGTCGGGCTTATGTTGTAGTTGAATAGGGCAACTGATTTCTTTTAAATTACCTCCTTTATTTAAAAGAATATTGCCATCGGCATTTCCGACACCGTAAACCGGAATCATAATTGAATCGGCATCGACGGCAGAATTCGACATATTTGAATAGCGGGCATTATTTAACAGTTTATAGCGTGTATCATTATGCTCGATAATATCTTCAAGCTGACCGTCATCATCCAATTTTTGAATGGCACTTTTTAATTTATCTAAAGGCATAGAAAGAGCTTTAGCAATATTGCGGTATTCTTTATCGGATACTTCACGTTGGCCCATCTCAATACGATGATATACCGATAAGGTCATATCGGCGTTTTCGGCAACTTCAATAAGGGTTAAGCCTTTATCGGTGCGGATATGGCGTAAACCGGCGCCCAATGTTTTTAAACCGGCATTTTGGTTGATTTTGCAGCGTCTTTCCTGTTCGCGTTTCCAAGCTTGAACAACATCTTGCTGTGAGTTTTGCTCGTTAACATATAAGTCTTTTAACGAACAATCCAACAATTCAGCAACCTGAATAAGTTGCTCTTGGTTTAAACGACGATATCCTTTTTCAATTTTGGAAACTGCCGATAAGCTTACCCCAAGATGGTCTGCTAATTCCTGCATTGGCATACCATGTAATTTTCTGTGCATTCTGATTTGATTAGGGAAAATGATTTCTTCCATTGTCAGCCTCTAAATTAACATCTTCAAAACTATGTTTTATAATAAATACATTAATTGAAAATGCAAGGTAAAAAACAACTTATATACAAAATCAATGGTTATTTCATTGTTTTGTCGTTATGCTAATTCCTTTTGAAATTATATATAAGTTGCTTTTTTATTGTTGTCCGCCGCTATCTGTGTCGGTTGAATAGGTGTTTTGTCCGGCTTCTTGCTCGGATTTCCTCTGACGGCGGTTTTCTTCTTCTTGCTGTTGATGTAATTTTTGGAGATTTTCTCGCGTTTCGTCAGAAGATGGTGCCGAAGGCCTGATTAACTCCTCTATGCTGCTGCTTGGGGAATCTGGATTTGCCTCCGGAGACAACATGCCCTCCAAGTCATCTGTCAGATTACCTGTTTCCTCATTTTGATGAGGCATCTCAACCTGATTGCCTTGTTCGTCATAAGCGTAGCTTATTTCTTCGCCTTTATCATTGGTTAATGATTCGGTGCGAATATTTCCGTTTTTATGGAAGGTACGGACAGAATCGTAACCTTCGTTATCGTGCGTACGTTCAAACGACATATTGCCGTTGGCATCAAATTCTCGGTTGACAGATTCATAGCCGTCTAAATTATTACTGGCCTCCGAAACTTTGTGACCTTCTTTGTCGTAAGTATATTCAACGGAACTTCCGCCCTTTTCTATAATGCCTTCCGACCTGGTCTTTCCGTCTTCGTACAAAGTTTGATAGCGTTGGTCACCGTTTTGTTCCGTTACATTTTCGGTGTACAGCTTTCCACCTTGGTAAAACTCTCTTTTAACTGAGGCGTGCCCATCTAATTTGCTGGATTGTTCGGAGACGACGTTACCATATATGTCGTAGGTATACTGTAAAGAGCTGCCGTCTTGGTTTATAATGCTTTCGGAGCGGATTTTTTGACCTTCGAAGAAGGTGCGTGAGGTTTCACTGCCGTCTTTACCAATAATTTTTTCCGAAGCTATATCGCCGTTTTGGAAGAATTCTATGTTACCGTTTGCAGTGACGTTTCCGTATGCATCAAAAGTCGTATATTGTTCGGTTACTTGTCCACCGGAGCCAACAATACGAACATTTTCCGACTGTTTAACACCATTGCCGTCAAATGTGCTGACATGCGAATTGCCGTTGCTGTCAATAGTTTCTTGAACAATTTGAGTTTTATTGCCGTCCCGGTCAAAGAAAGTCGTATTCTTATTACCGCGATGGTCGGTTGTTTGCTCAATGGCAACACGGTTGTTATCGTGATATTTTCGGTCTGTCGTGCTGTTGTTTGTGTGCGTAATATGTTCATCCGGTATAAAGTTTGTATCCGGCCGTGTTGCACTTTGCTGCTGTCTGACAACAGGTGTCTCTTGGGCAGGAGCTTGTTTTGAAGCCGTATTCTCATTGTTTTGGGCTTCCGGTGTCGGTGTTGGCGCCGGTGTTGTCGGACCGCTGCGCTGTAACACGCCCATTTCAACCAGATTAGAATTCAGCTTATTCTGCATTTCGGCAGCGCTTAAAGGTTTGTCTCTTAACCTCTGATCATGTGCTGCTTTGTTATTAAGCTCGTTTATGTGCAGGTTGAAATCGGCATCCGTAAAGCCTGCCATTGCTTTATTACGGTCAATACTGTTACCCCAGTTTCCGTTTCTGTCCAACGGCGGCTTGTATTTGTTTTGGGCGTGTGCATAATCCGTAAAGCCTTGCTGACATTGGTACTCGTATTGGCCGGTGGCTTTGCCGTTTTTATCAGACAATACCTTGAACGTTTCGGTTTTCGATTGGATACCGTTTGATACAATATGCGTAATATTGCCTTCTTTATCAACAATCTGCGTGTCAAGCATCATGATATCGCCTTGCATTTTGGCTGTAACGGTAATTTTTTGGCCGTTGTTATCGCCATATCCCAAATCTTTACACGTTTGATTGATGGTAATGGAACCATCGTCATTTCGTGTAATTTTTTGTTCGGCAAATTCGGCAGGCAAACCTTGTCCGCGGTTCGCCATAATTTGCGATACAATAGCTTTATCGGCAATATCTTTATCGGCAGCTCCCTCGCGCATTTGCATCATGGCATGAGTATTGATAGTGCCATCTTTGTTTTGCAGGTATTTTGCCGATTCATTTTTAAATGAAACTTTCTGCTTGATAATATTGCCGTTGCTGTCATATACGGAACGAGTTTTGGTCATGCCGTCGTTAACGGTGCGTGTGCCGCCGTGCTGGTGGACTTTACCTGTGGTGCTGATAAGACCGCCGGTCAGGCTGCTCAAAGGAACTTTGTATGATTCTATGTTTCCATCGGCACCCATTGTAAATTGCCGTTTATCATTGGCGGTATGGTATACGATTTTGCCATCATCCATCATCACGGCTTCCATTGCCTCACGTTTGTGGGTAATGCCGGCTGTTCTGTGTTTGGAAACATAGGCATCAACCATCATATCATTGCCGTTAGCATCTTTAACAATATTACCGTTAATATCTTTGACGGCTATTTTTTCGACATTGCCGTTTTGATCAAATTTCTTTTCAAAAGCTCTTTCGGCGGCATTACTTCTGTGAACGTTTTTCTCTTGTGTCCAAATACCGTCGGCATCTTTTGTTACCTTGCGCTCGAATCTCATTCCCAAAATGTTCATACTGCTTTGGTAGCCGATAGTATTACCATTGGCATCTTTAATTTTGGTACTTTGACCGCCAAAAGGTTTCATTAATTTGGCACCTACAACACCGGCACGTCCTTTAAAGTGATTGACACCGCTTCGCCATTTGTTGCCGACCGCAGAATTAAGACCGGAACCTATGGCTCCACCGACGGTTTTAGCTGCCGATGCTCCGGCGGCTAATGCCGGTTTTGCCACGGCGTTTTGCGCGAAGTTGGCCATTGTACCGCCAACCATTCTACCGATACCTTTTTTACCGCCTAAACTCGGTGAGTCGGCAAATTTTTCAGCCATACTTTTAGCTTCGTCAAAGAACGTCCAACATAAGAAACAGACGGCTGCGATTTTAATAGGCATCATGCCCCAATAAGCCAGAGCAGGTAAAGTCTTTTTATATTCTTCCGAAACATAGCCCGTCGTAAAAGAAAGCGGCGGCGGTAAACCATCACCATCTAATCCGAGCCATACTTTAAGATTTTCATTAATAATGTAAACGATGATTGCCATAAAAACGAAATTAAACATGGCATTCATAAAAAAGTTCCAGACAATTTTAAGATATTTAGATGTTATTTTGAAAGCAAAGGCTGCTAATCCGCACGGGACTAATGCTGCAGCAACACATAGTTGCAACATACAATCAATCAAACACCACGGGAAACATAACAACAGCAGCAATCCGGCCAGCCAGAGCAGTGCTCCGGATAGAAAATAGGTTAAATGCGGAATAACGCCTATATACTTTTTCGCCAACGAAATACAAATTGAGTATTTGCCGTATCCCATCATCAGACTTGTTGAGTCTTCCAAATTTTTAACGCCGCAAATGAGGGCTCGGCCGACATTAATAGATAGACCACCGGAAATATTGCCGGAATCATACCCTTTTTCCGGATCGTAACCTTGGATACCTTCAAGATAGTTGGCATCCGGTGCACAACTCGAATTTTCATTGAGCAACTGTACAAAGTTCAGACCGGTTTCCATAACCGGATTTAACGTTAAATCCATGGCTGCATAAATAGCATTGCTTAAAATAATCGTGATAACTGCAACGCGGAAACCTTGGTATACTATACCTTTCAGCATTTCACCCGTTGATGTTCCCGCCATTGATGCCACATTTTTCAGTAAATAAATGGCAAGCCAAATTAAGAAACCTATGCCGACTAAAGTTTTACTCGGTCCGGCCAGAGCAACATTGGCATCTTTAGCAATAACACTGGCGGTGTTGAAAATGGCCTTAAACATATCACAAAATACACAATCTTTCGGATCAAGATAGCCTTTGTTGGCACACTGCGCCGCATCGACGTCCGAACTCGAGGCTACACTGTCTGCACTGTCTGCACTGGTGGAGGGATCTGGTTCTCCTATTGCCATACTTACTTCGGTACCGTCATTAAAGCCGCCCTGTGCGGCTTTCGCACCGCCGCACTTGTTTGAATTATTGGAGCATCCGCCGCATAATCTTTGCAAATCAGGACAGCCCGGATTAATGGCTGTGGCCGAATGCGCCGCCGTGGATGAACTGCTGGCAGCACCGTGTTCAATCTCAAAGTGCATGTGAATGGCGTAGTAAGCTACACCGTAAGAAGCTTTAATCGCACTACATATATTGGTATTATGTTGATAACCGGCCCAACCGGATTGCTCCGGATTATCACAAGGATCACAACCTATACACTTGGAGTTTGAACCACCCATAACGCCTATTTGTACACCTTTTTCCACCGGATTTGACTGCGGTGTGTAAGATAATAAGTGGCGATAGGTCGATTTAAAATATGGGTCGCGGGCACCGGAACAATCTTTTTTGTGCTGCATTTGAATGGTTCGACCGCCGCCGCCTGATGTTTTTTTATAGACAATATCACCTTTAGCCGCCGCATAAACGGCAATAGGAACGTATTTTCCGCCTTTTTTACAAGCTGCGGCACCAATATCACTTCCGTAGTGGTTACGCGGTTTACTGTTACCGCCGGCGCCGTTAGGACGATAGCCCAAACCGGTATAAGAACCGGCACAGCTTGTCGGAACCGTATCAAAACAGCCTTTTGATGCTTCATCTTTTAGACATTTTGAACTGAAAGAGTTACTGGAAGAATTGACGGCAAAAGCTTGGTTACCCTTACCAACTGAAGCTGATGTAACACCGACTGTGCAGAAGTTGGAGCCGCCGCACTCTTTTGAACATGTACCGCCGGCAGGAGCCGGATCTGCCGCATACGATACACTGACGGAAACAAGTGTCCCGATAAGGAGTAAGAATAAAAGTTTGGTAAATTGAAGCATTTTTGTCATATTCGTTTTCCTTATTATTGGTCATCGTATTTATCTGCCAAATTTTGCCAATAGGCGGCGCGTTCTGCTTTTTCGATTTCTTCTTGATGCTGCTGTTCATAATACTCTTCCATAGCCGTTTTTTGGCGCATTCTGGCCATTAAACCCTTAGGTTTTTGCGGCTGTTGCCGTTTATTGTCGCCGAGTGCCTGCCCGAAACCTTGCAATAAATTACCGATAATTTTAGCCGAACCTTCCGCAGTTCCTTTAGTTCCGCGCGCAAGAACTTTACCTGCGGCCGTGCCGGTTTTTTTGATATAGAATTTGGTGGCATTTTCACCTTTTTGTGCTCTTTCTTGTTCCAATTGGTCATGTTTATCGGCTACTTTTCCCAATCCGTTGACAACAGGTGTCATTATTTTGTTCGGTAAATCCGGAATAGCTTTAATGGCTCTGAATGTAGCACTGGTATTTGCAAATTGTTTGAAATCACCGATAATACCCTTAGCTACGCCGGTATCGTGTCCGGTTATGGCACCGGCCGTACCGATAACAAGACGGGCGGCAGGTTTCAAGACCAAGGCGGCTACACGAGCAGGTTCCTGTGCAACATCAAATGCGGCCGATGCAACGCTGTCAATAACACCTTTAGATTGAACGTTGCCGTTTTCATCATAAGTTGCACCTCCCGAAGCTTTTGCTGCATTAGCGGCGTTATTGAAGTTTTCGGTTGCCATTTCATATTTTTGGTTAGAAGTCTCGGCTTTAACTTTGTATTCATCAACTTTACTGTCGGCTTTATCTTGGAATGCCTGGGCCGCACCTTTAATTTTCGTATTCATTTGATGTAAGCTTTGACGAACCTCATCAGCCGTAACTCTTTGAGCCGGTCCTGTCGGTTGAACAGGTATTGTACCGGTAGGTGCTGACATTTGATTCATTCCGTTAATTACGGCAGCACCGCCGGAGGCAATTTTTTGTTTTGTTTTTTCAACGAATTGATCCCTTTTATCTTTAGGGGCAACGGCATTAAGCAATTTACCGCCGCCATGGGCTAATACAGTTTCAGTGAAATTGCCGGCTTTTTGGGAAGCCTTATCTATCCAACCACCAACAGCAGCATTGAAATTAGCGCGGTTTTGTGAAAAATTAGAATCTTTTTTGACTATTGTAAATTTTTTACCGTTACGTTTAATGCCAATCGGTATAGAAGGAATAGGCGTTAAAATAAATGCCGTATCGGCAACACTTTTGGCGGCATTGCCTAATTTTTGAATTCCTTTATTGGCGACTTTACCTGTAGCAGCCATGACTTGATTATATGTATCGACAGGGTGGGCAGCGTGCTGAACACCTTTAGCCATGACTAATCGCGCTGAATTGAATGTGTTTTTTGCTCCGGCTTTTAATTGGGCGCGTCCCTCGGCACTGCCCATTTTAGCTATACCGGAACCTAAACCGGCAATTGCACGTCCGGCTTGATGTGTCGCAACATCTTTGGCAAACGATACAGCAGGCTTGACCGTATAATTGGCAGCCATACCGACAGCTTGTGTACCGACATGGTGCATAGGACTTTCGCTGCCGAAAGCCGAATCTTGGAAGAAATAATTTAAATAGTCGTTAACGCTGGATGCCAATATCTTAAAGCCGAAAATAAGGCAAAATCCGACCAACAATATATGCAATGAGTCTAAAGAAAAGTTCTTAACCAACAGAGCGGTTTTCTTTTCGGCAATTGCCATCCAAAAACCTGCCCAGCCTGTTGCTTCACCCGCCGTACTTGCAAATATGCCATCGACAATTAAAATGACAGCGTATGAAACGCCGATAGCCACTAGCATAAATAACATACCGTTGCGGATAACGATACTCAGGTTTTCCGAAAATTTACCGTGTGTCGGTTTGAACGGCCATAAGCCGATTGAAACCGGAATGAATATTACGGCAAAACCCAGCTTAAATGAAATATCGACAAAGTACATACCTATACTCATGCACATGAAAACGGCAGTTATATAAATAACCAGACCGCTGATTAAAAAATTCAGATTCGGCAATTTAGCAATGCAGATATACGGGTCAACACCTATGCAAATATAGGCGACTTTAATGGCATAACACATCAAACCGTGTCCCATCATAAACAACATACTCAAAGCCTTGTATACTTTGCGCATCATATTCTGCATATCAACAAGAATAGAATTATCAAACATGCCGTTGCTGTCGGCAGTAGTAACATCGACCGAAGGCCCGACCGAACCGCCGGCGAAACATACGTTCAAAAAGCCCGTTGCCAGAAAGCATATACATACCACCGCTAAAAATAAACATATGTGAAATATTTTTTTGTTGCTTATCATGTGCATTACTCCATATGTTTTAATGCGGCGTTTGAATGTTTGCCAATGCGGCATCAATGCCGTGGCTTGCCATAAGTTCGTTTAACAGTTCCGATCCGTAATCAACGCCCAGACCGACAATAGGGTTTATGAAATAGAATACAATTACCGTCATACCGAGTGAAGCACCATAATATGCCAGTGAAACCTTAAATCCCATCACCAGTATTTCTTGCAACATCTTAAACGGTGTAATCGGTGCAATAGAGCTTACCTGCTGTAAAATGTAAAAAGCCAACCAAATCATAAATCCGAGCTTAGCGCAGAGTTTGCCTAATGTTATGGACACAGGTAAAGCCTGACTTGCGGCTTTTAAGTAAGCATTAGTTAAAACAACGACGACTTTGCAGTACCAGCAAAATTGGTCGACATTGCCGTCTTTTAAGTACATATCCTGCATTTTTTCCATTGTGCATGAACCGCTTGAACGTGAACCGTTGTTATCCGAACTGTTTGATGAAGAGCCGGAACTTCCCGAGCTGCTACCCGAACCGCTGCTCGAACCGCCTGAGGCTGAGCTGTCCATTGATGAACCGCCCGTACCGCCCGGATTAGAATAAGCCGGCCCGTCTATACTTGGGGCATTTACACCGGGATCCATGTTATATTCTTTATGTTTAGGTAAAGCCAGCATTGTATCTTTGCCATAAACATAGAACGAGTGATTAACTCTTTGAGAGCCGCCGTACAATGAGTTATTATCATTAATCGTACCAATTTCGGAAGCAGCGCCTCTGTTTGTAAATAACTTGCCTTTGTGGTAAGAATAGGCACCTTTAACTTTATCACCGAGAGAGCCGTTCAATGCTGATTCGGCAATCTTTACGCAACGATTCCACTTAGCTTTATTATTGCTCATTTGTTTCAAGCCGGCGGCATTCAGTTGTGCGGCATTATAAGATTGCGTAACCGGGCCGGTTGTGTGTCCGCCCGGACCGGTGGCATACTGACCGCTTTGGTATAATACATCGGTAATTGTCAATTTAGAATTTCTTTTTTGCATGGTTTTATGGCGGTTAATAATACTACTGGCAACCATTTCAATAGATTCGTCTTTATAAGCACCGCCGATTTCATAAGCTAAAGTTAAAGCCAGACGCCATTTATCCATTTCGGTATGAGCCAGCGCCTGATTGTACGTAACAGTCAAGGATAATATTGCTAATAAGAACGTATTTATAAGTTTTCTCATTGTTATATCCTTTCCTGCTTAGCGTCCGGCAATTCTGTTCATTGCGTTTTTAGCTTTGTTTATTTTAGCTTTGGCTTTTTGGATTTTATCGTAAATTGCTTTAACACGTTCTACGTGGTCAATTGCTGCCGTGACGGCCTTACCGCTGCCCCATGTTGCAATAACAAAGATGCCTTTGGCAATTGTACCGACTAAAGCCGCCATCTTCTTTTGGAACTTGGTATCGCCGCCGCCACCGGTAACCGAATCGGATAAAGTGACTGCCAATCCGGTTGCTTTGAAAACAACGATGCCTAAGAAAACCATAGTAATAGGGACTATGCCAAAACCGCTGTAAGCGTCGGGATCACCGAACTCAATACCCATTGACGGACTGGTTAATACGTTTTGCATGGCCACGATGGTCATTGATACCAAAATCGCCAAACACAGCATAATTGCTGCCGAGTTCAATATTATTTTAAATCCGACGCCGGTCCATTTTCGGGTTTGTTCAAACGGGTAAAATAATATCAGGAACGGCGCTATAACAATCATCATATCTAATCTGAAGATACTGTCGACCAAGTAGAGCGCAAAACCAAATTTGGCGATTGTGAAAGAGGCTATCAGGAAAACGGCAACTAAAAATGATGCTAAACCCGCTTTACCTAATGTTGTTATGGCAATTTGATAACCTGCATCCAAACGGGCGCCGACAGAACAAGCCATACATTTCATTAATTCGCCCGGAGCCTCCGGAAATTTATCGGCCGACATAGATACTTTGCTTAAGTCTATTGTGCAATTACCGGAAGGTGCATTATCCATCGGAATACATATTCCGGCACCGCCGCTTTTATCAGGCAAACATAAATCTTGAGGCGGTGCAGAGGTTATTTTTAAGATTGAATCGCAGAATTCCAGCAATGTTATGTAAATAGGAAACACGAAGGTGTTGAGTGCATACATAATATTTTCCGTAGATGATGCCAAAGTGCCGCATATCAGGCATAGCGCGGCCTTTTGTATGACCTTAGTCCAAAATTCGCCTATGGATTCCGGGGATGTGGCTGAAACATGGCGCAGAATTTGAAAAGCCATCCAAATTGAAAAAGCTAACATCAGAAGACCGAGTAAATTTTCACCGGTCAAATTCTTGTATACTTTTATGGACATTGCACCTAAGTTATCGTAAAATGTACCCAACAAGCTACCTTGCCAACATTTTCTTTGCTCTCTTTGCAAATCTTCCGCTTTATCATGTGAGCCGCCCATTGCCGTGCCGCCTTCGCCATTATCACCTTCTGAACCGCAGGCAGTAACCAAAAACATTACGCACAGTAACATACATATTATTTTCAATAACTTAAAAAGATTTTTTCCCATGCCATAGTCCTTGTGCGCAAAATAAACACATTCAATCCATACACTATCATAGCATAAAAAATAACAAATAAATATTACAATATGGTTAAATTTATTTCATTTAAGAAGTTAATATGAATAACAAAAACACCTATGCGTTTTTAACATAGGTGTTTAAAAAATTATTTATTTTACGGATTGTTCTTTGCGGCTTCTTGTCGTTTATTTAATTGATTTTCATAAGCTTTATATACTTCAGGAGACGCATGCTGTTTCATAAATTGTTTTTCAGCCTTAATATATGCCGCTCCTATGTTGTCGCGTTGTTCAGAAGTCGTTGCGTTTATATGTGCTCGGGTCAACTGTCGTCCCTCGGCGGACTTACTGAATTGATTACGTAAACCTGCTTCAGCAGCGAAAATGTTTGCTTCAGCTTCTTCTTTTCTTTCATTGGCTCTAAATTTGTCATCTGAGCTGGAATTTGGATCATTCATAACCTTGTTATAATTTTCATTAGCAGCCTTTAACTCGTTGTCAAGAGGTGTGTATGGATTTGAATCCGGAGCTCCATCGGCACCGCCTTGACCATCGGCACCGCCTTGACCCTCGGCACCGCCTTGACCCTCGGCACCGCCTTGACCCTCGGCACCGCCTTGACCCTCGGCACCGCCTTGACCATCGGCACCGCCTTGACCCTCGGCACCGCCTTGACCATCGGCACCGCCTTGACCACCGGCACCGCCGCCAGCTTGATTATTGGCACCGCCTTGACCACCGGCACCGCCGCCGTTACCGCCGCCGTTCGGTGTGTCAGGAGCACCGCCGTTCGGTGTATCAGGAGTACCGCCGTTACCTCCGCCGTTCGGTGTGTTCGGAGCACCGCCGTTCGGTGTATCATTGTTATTGTTGTCAGGCATATTTTGTGCATTATCGCCAGATGTATTAGGGGTATTACCATTCGGTGTGTTCGGAGCACCGCCATTTGGTGTCGGGGAGCCTCCGTCAGGCGCTTTACCGGAACCCTGTTGCTGATTTTGGAATCTACCCAGTCCGACGGCTCCGCCGGCTTTTTGCCAACCTCTGGCCCATGTTCCTTTAACAGCACCTGTAGCCTGATTAACTTTAGATTGCAGCTTACTGCCTTCATAAGCGGCACTTGCGGCATTACCGACGGCTTTTCCCGTAAGTTTTGCGCCGCCTTTAGCAACGCTTGTTGCGGCACTGGTTGCCAAACCACCGATTTTGGCACCGATGCTCGAGCCGGAACCGCTGGCAAATTGATCAGCCAAGTTGTTGGAATTAGAAATCAGTTTAAGGGCAAAAATACTGCAGGCAATTAAAATTAAAAGCTGCATACCGTCAAGCTTGGTCATTTCTTCCAATTTATCGGTATCATTCTCGTTAATAGCCTGAATCATATCGTTTACGTCATAGCTTCCGCCGCCTGTTGATGCAAACGAAATAATGAGCATGCCTATCAGCAAAACAACGCCTATCATGGTGTAATTAAAGAATGTGTTCATCATCATCTTTACACCTTTAGAGGTATATGATGTTGTCATTTTGAACGGCCAGCAAGCAATAAGCAGAGGCACCAATGCCGTCAAAATACCGAGTTGTACGGTACAATCAATCAAATAAAACGATATTGCCAGCCAAATCATTAAACCGAATACAAACATAATTAAACCGCTTAACCACATACTGAGATCAGGAAGAGCTCCCAAAATGCCTGCTCCGAAACTGTTACAAATCAAACCGCGCCCGAGAGCCGGTGTTTCTGCAGCAGTATTGGCAAAACATATAATCGTACTGTAAATACTGTTTAGCGTTTCAGTTCCCATTGCACCTTCGGTAATAGGCGTTCTTGGTGAGGTAACCGCACAAGCAGAAGCACCGCTGCTTTTAGCAATGGCTAATCCCATATCCAATCCACCGGAAATAGCCGGTCCGATAAATAAATCATAAATATAACGCGGATTACTTAAAAGCAATAGGGTGATTGCTATTTTAAGGCCTATTGTAAATACACCTTTCAACAAGCTGCTTATTTTGGCACCGGCCATAGCACCGACGGCTTTCAGAGCTTCCAAGGCCAACAATACTAAAAAGAATACTTTTACGACATTGCTTAATGGTCCGGCAACAGCATTCCAAGCAATGGTTGACAGTTGAGAATCGGTGTTTAGAATTACTTCAAAAACAGAACATAACGGGCATTTATCCGTAAATTCGCGCAAGTACCCCGTAAAAGGCAAACAGGCACCGTCTTGGTCAACGGTTTCATCATTATCACTGCTGAGCGAGGTACATGTCGGATTTTGACCGTTTTCATCACATGTACAATCACCGCCGCTGCCTCCGGTCGAAGCAGCTCCTAAGTTAGCACAGGCCGCATTGTAAGCTTTGTTAAAAGCGGCCAACTGTGCCTTAGCAATCTGTAAATTTGTTCTACAGGTATCGCTTGTATTATTTGTCTCTTTTGCCCAGTCATAACCGTAGGCGACAAAATTATCACTCGGAATCATATTTTCACCGACTCGTTTGGCTGTTGTTGTCATTTGAGAAGACGGGGCTAATTTATTGGTAAATTTCATGTCAGGATTACAGCTCGTTCGGTATTTTTCGGCGGCACTTCTGAAGTTTTCATAAGTGGCTTTCATGTCGCGGACGGCCCTTTGAGCATTTTGATCCAATAAGTCTCTTTTTTTCGCAAGCGTGTCGGAAGAACATTCGGCAGCATATACCGGTGTTGCAAGCAAGCCGATTATTAGGCAGACAGAGGATAAAACTATGGCAAATAATTTACTTTTCGTCATTGTTTTGCTCCTTTTTTTTATCATTTGTTTTGTCATCGGTTTGCATTGCCAGTTCTTTTGTTCGAGAAGGTATGCCGACAAAATAAATTGCGCAGCCGACAACCGAAATCAAACAGATGAAACTGATAATATGAAAAATGGTGTTACTGAACAAATCTAAGATATTCATCTTTAACAGGGCAAAGACTACAAAAAACATTATAAATGTTATTAAAACTGACTTCATTTACTTTTTCCCTTTTCAGTTGACACCTTTTGCTATTTGAAATTTGCATCTCGCTCTTTGTTTGCATCTTTGTCACGGCCTTTAGCGCCCATTTTGGCATTCTTGCCGATTCCGATTTTACCCAAAGCTTTACTGGCTGCGTTTTTGACTGCCCCTTTGAATTTTTGTGCACCGGCTTTGGCCCCGGAGTGTTCAGCCGCTGAGCTTGCCATGCCTCCGGCAGCTTTGCCGGCAAGACCAAGGGCACCCCCGATACCTTGCGTTTTGCCGTCCGGGCCTGCCTTACCCATATCGCCGACAGCAGCTTTTGTGGCAATGCTACCCAATGTGCCGCCAAGCTCTGACCCCATTTGAATTTGCGCGCCGCCGGCAAATTTATTGGCAAGACGACCGGATTCTTTAGGTAATTTGAAGCAAAGCAGACAGCATACAATGACTAAGATGAGCTGATCTCCGCCGAAACCTAATTCGGCATCCAGTGCTTCGGCATTGCCTTCCGCCATTAACTCAGCCAATCTTTCTTGGTTGCGGCCTGATACAGCCTGCGCCGACAATTCGGCAATTGTTTTAACAATGACTCCCATCATAACAAAATTAAAGAAAACGTTTAAAAACATATTCCAGCCGATTTTTGTATATCCGCTGGTCAGCTTAAACGGCCAGGCAGCGACGAAGAATGCCATCAAAGCACATACCAGTCCTAAGGAGAGTATGCAGTCGAGCATATAAAAACCGACAGCCAACATTATACCAAGTCCGAATATGTAGAACAGAGCACCGTTTATCAACATGGTAAATCTCGGAATAAATTTCATATTCGGATTCCACGGTAAATCTTCAAACGCAAAACACATCAGAGCTCGCCCCATGCCAGGCATTCTCGCTGCTACTGTTTGGAAACTGTGTACGGTGCCGGTTAAATCGATTAACGGAGCTCCCGGTAAATATTCGGAATTCATGTTGAACTTTTCAGAATATTTACTGCCCAGCTCTTGTGCCACTGCCTTGTCAACACCGCTCAAAGACAAACCGAAATCAATACCGCCGTCCAATATCGGTGTCAGCATTTCTTTATACAAAAATGTCGGATTTTGCAAAATTAAAACGGTAACGGCTACCTTAAAGCCCTGAGTGACAAGTTCCCCCAGATATTTGCTTAATTTTTGCGTTTCGGGCGAAGCAATTGCCAATAAAGTCGTATAAGCAATATACAAAAGAAATGCTACCCCGAGAAGTGCCGATAAACCGTCAACCGTCGCATCAAATGCTTGCTGCGAAATTTTCTGTACAGCTCCTAAAATTGTTGCAAATAAGCCGCAAATGATACAATTTGATGATAATTCCTGAGCATAAACATCCGGTGTCTTACAGCCTTCATCAACATCATCTTCATCATATTTTGAGTCGATAACCGTACAACCGCTTACTTTCCCCGTAAATTGATCTCCGTTACGTTCACAGTTGCATGAAACAGTTACGCCTTCGCTGGTTCCGTTCATAACAGACACCATATCCAGTGCATCATTGGCCATTTTATGAGCATTGGCAAATTTCTCACGAATTGCTTCCAATTTCTTCATTTCATCGGCACATTGTGCGGCCTTATTCTCGGACTTGTTGGCAAAATCTTCAGGTGAGGAGAAGGAAACACCTTTGTAGTCGTTGTCAATAACGGCTTTACCTGCAGAATTGGTACTTATGCTGCCGACCGGGTCATAACAGAAGAGGTTGTTTCCTTCGCCTTTAACAACATATTCGCAATCATTATCTCGTCCCAAAGAATCTGTTTTAATTCCGACAAATTTTTCAATAGTTTCCTCTAAGTCTGTGTCAAGTTTGAAATAATCTCCCTGTTTTGCCGTTTGGGCCCATGTCGTAATTTTATTTGCCTCACCTTGGGCTTTAGCTGCTTTTTTGCGAATGGAAGCAATATTGTAGTCGGTAAAATATTTATTGTCGTCGTTATTAATAAAAGCAATTTTATCTTCGCACCCTTTCCCGATGATTTTTGCACCGTCTTCAGCACTGCTGGACATTTTCATTTCTGTTGCCCAAGTCGTGTCAGCCGATCCGTGCAAATGATTGCATATACCGCCGCTTTGTTCGTATGATTTTTTCAAGCCCTGAACCGAGCCGATGTCGGCTACATTACCGCCGTTGATAAGCGCATTTAATGACGATTGGGCAATAGTTAACTGTTCCTGACCGATTCTTGTGAATTCTTCTCTGTCTGCGTCGGTTAATCTACAATCGCCGTTATAGGTAACGATGGAATCATCTACGGCGGCAAAGCCGGTTTTACACCATAGCAAACACATTAAAATCAATACATAAAATAAGCAATTTAACAGGCGATTTTTAATCATTTATCAGTCCTTAACGAAAACTATGCACTATTATAATAACACAGATTTTTCATTAATTTTATGACAATATGGTTAAATATTCGTAATTAATTTTTGAGTTTTTCGTATAATATTGAAATTATGATTTTTTTTATTGATTATTTTCTTTATCTTCAAAAAAACCTTTGGTGATGTATGTTTTACACAAGCCAATGACTTCGCTGTTTTCTAAAGGTTCGGACAGCGGTTTCGGAAATTTTTTTATAATTTGAGCGTACGATTCTTCACTCGGTCGCGAAGATATCGGAAAGCTGTCGTAACGCGATAAAAAACGCTTGAAAAATGCTTTCCAATGAAGTGGGCAAAATAAAATACCATGCTCAATATCACGTGGCAGTTTCGCTAATGAAAACATTTTTTTGGGAGTAATATCTTTAAGTAACGGTCCGATAAATTTGGCAATATTCGGCCATTTTTCCAATAGTTCGGCCAAATCGCTACCGGAATTCAGCGGGTTAATTTCTAATACGCGTTGGATATTGTAATTGCGGTAATTGTTACTGTTACTTATCATTCGCCGCAGAATAATGCCGCCTGTACTGGTGGTGATAAACGATAACTTTCCGCTGTTGTTAATATTTTTCAAAAATTGGGTGAGCATATTGGCGTGATAACTTAAATCTGCCTGCAGAGCTGCGTTATTGAAAATTATCACGTTAACCGGAAGTGATTTCAGCGATTCGGCTAATTTTAACATCGATTTTTTAGGTAGGCCGTACCCGGGAATTAAAACAATGGAATCGTTATACGGCGAATCCAGTTCATAGGCTTTGACATAGCTCATAAGTAAGTCACGGCATTGCTCAAAAGTACCGGAATGACGACGAATGTTGTGCGGGTCTAATAACCGATAGCCTGTTGTTTTTATGTTTTTTTGTATTACCCAATCTTGGTAATTATAAACATCTTCCCAGCGATTCTGTCCGCCGAATGTGAAAAACATAAATTTCATCGTATTCTCCTTATCAAGAATTTTGAGTTAAAAAACTTAAGAAATATTTAACATTTTGATATTTCTATACTTTTATTAATTGTAAGGTCAGACATGGTGGTTATTACTTTGAAAATATTGTGCCGATTCTTGCGGACGGATCCGGTCAAACAATTTTCTGCGGTTTTGCATACGGGTATATATAAATAAGTATATATATAATTTCATTATGAAATTTGTGCACAAATCTGTGTATAAAATTTTAAATTTGTAACATATTGATATATAAATAAAAATATAGATTTATCAGATTAATTTTATTGAGCAAAAAATAATTTGCAAAAAAAATAAAAAAAATTAGAAAAAAGGTGTTGACAATTGGAAACGGATATCATATAAGACACATCACCGGCCGATGAGGTGCGGTGAGATTGTTGCGGCTTGAAGGCCGTGAGTTATAAAAAATCGTAAATATAGT
>JAGBLF010000031.1 GCA_017635595.1 Alphaproteobacteria bacterium | reverse complement strand
GGCGAATGGGAATACGTCGATGAAAACGGCAATCCGGTCGAAGGCGGTGACGGCGAATGGGAATACGTCGATGAAAACGGCAATCCGATCGAAGGCGGTGACGGCGAATGGGAGTACGTTGATGAAAACGGCAATCCGATCGAAGGCGGTGACGGTAGCAACACTCAAGAAAGCAATAAAGAACAAGATAAGGCAGATACACAGAGTTTAATGGATGCTTTTAATAATTAATAACAACGTATATTGCTGAAAAAAATATTTACAAATCAGCAGGCATTGATTAAAATATCTAAAACAAAGGAACATGATATGACTGAAGAAAATAACACCCTCGTTTCAAAAGAGTCACTCTGGTACGTTGATAATTATATCGTATTAATTGACTACTACGATCGTACCATTTCGCGTATTGCCGCCAGATGCGTGCGTTCAGGAAACATTGCGTTGGAAGAATACAAGTTTTATCCTTATATTTTAGATGTGCTCGAAGAAATTTGCGAAACCGGGAATTATATCATCGAACATACCGAATTATACCCTTATGTCGCAAAAAAAATTGCCGGCGGTATTGATGCCCTAAAGCGCAATTTATCGATTTATCAGCAGGAGCTGACCAATAATCAGTCCCCTGAAATGCTTAAAGCCGATCCGAATGAAGCCAACAAAATGAATGAAGTTATGAGCAACTTTGATAAGTCTACAGACCCGACGGCCGGCGCAGGTATGAATATTGATGATTTGATGAACAAATTAATGGCCGAACAAAATGCCGGTAACAATGCCGATAACAATCCTCAACAATAGGAAACAGAAGCAATGAATTTACGATTAAAAGTCAAATATATAAGTTTATTATCCGTTATCATTTTCGGTCTGACGGCATGTCTCGAAAAAAGTGACGGCAGCATCACCGATGCTCAGGCTGCATGGAATATGCCTTTTTTTGCACCGCAAACCAATGAGGCCGTTCCGGAGTTTAAGGAACCGGGCGATCCGTACATGATTCGGACTACAGCCGGTGCAAATGCCTTGGATTTGGAAACACCTCTGCGTTGCAATGTAAATTGGGAAACGCAACAAATGGTTTTATCGTTACCTTACATCAAATCCGCCTTTAAATTGGAAAGAAACGGTCAAAATGACCCGTTACCGCGTTTTGAAGTCACCGGTTTTTCATTTGACATGATGCCTGCCGAAAGAGCCATTGCCAAATTAACCAAAGATGCCGAGATTCGTGTTTCATCATCGGACGGCCCGTATACCAGCATCTCGGCACAAGATTTGAAAGGTGAATTTTCCGAAGTTATTAAAATGATAGCCGATTCTGCCGGTATCTATTATTCTTACAGTTCCAAAGATAAAGTCCTGACATTAAGCCGCCGTGCCAATATGACCTTATACACGCCGCCGGCTCGCCCGATTATTTTAGGCTTATTGGATGTTATCCGCGGTGCCGGTATTACTGACATTGTAACAAACTGGGCCGATTATTCCATTACCTTTGATGCCGATGTCGAAACCAAAAACAAAATGGTTGAATTAATCAATTTCTTTGAAAACAGCCCGACTTTAATTGCCTACGATGTCAGCATATTCCGTTTATATCCGCACAACCAGTCAAGTGATATCGAATGGAAAGAAATGCTCAATGCCTTTGATTTCGGTTCAATTACTACGGCACAAACCGGTGTTATCGGCCGTATTTTAACAACAACAAATGATATTTCTATCGATAAATTGCAGCAATTTGTCGGCAATCAAGCTCGAATTGAAACCGTATCCGAAGGTAAATTCGTTGTTCCTAATTTATGGTTGGCTCGTTTTGATATCGGCAAATGCAGCAAACCGAACATCGACAGCTACGGCATGTCCATTTTAGCCAAAGCTTCATTGGAAAAAGGAAATGAAATATTTACCGATGTTACTTTAGAAGAAACAAACGGTCAGGTTACAAATTTCAAAATTCGTAATAAATTAGGTGAGAACTTTCTGATTATTGGCCTGCCGAATGAACTGTTCGGTATGACCTCACCTAAATCAGAAACGATTATCTTCATGGTACCGCGTTTGATTCGCACCTTGAAAACAAATGAGAAAATTAAAAATAAAATTTAATCGGAGATTATGAAATGGAAGAAAATCAAGTTAATGCACCGCGCAAATTAAGAAAAATAAAACGTCCTCGTCCAAATGACGGTCAGCCGATTTCTTTCGGTATGCCGAGCAAAGTTAATTACGAATCAAATATTTCGGATAATTATGTCCAGGAAGATGACAATTATTTTGCCAACAACGGCAGTGCCGAAAACATTCATTTTATTACCGAAGAAGAAATGATGCCGCAAAATGTGGAAACAATTTCCGATTTATTGCGCAATAAGACTGTTGTGTTGCTTCTTTGTATTGCCGGATTATTCGGTGCAATTTTAAGCTATTTAATGGCTCCGGCACAGCAAAATGTTTCTAAACGCGGTCTTGATGGTGTTGTATTTAATTCCGATGTTCCGGCCGGTCGCAGCCGCTGCGGTTTGACCGAGCCGCATCAGGGGTGTGTTTTATATATAATGAATCCGCGCAATCAGGAAGTTATTGCCCGCGAATTTTACCAAACAGCAGCAAAATGGACCCAACGTGAGCGTTATATTATCGAAACCGGAAACATGCACTATAGCACCACAAAAATCAAGCCGGGCTATATTGCACAAATTAACATTCCGCCTCTCTAAAATATAAAAAAAAGCCGCTTCAACGGCTTTTTTTTATATTTGACAAATAACATTTAGTTTGTTATCAAAAAAGACAACAACTTAATATTTATGTACTTTATTAATTTTGGTTATTATGGAACTGACAATTACCTTAAGGGGAAAAATTTATTGCTCGTACTGCACACGAGAACTTGCCCCTAATGAAGAATGCGGCTGTAGCGCTTCACAAAGAGCTATTGCCAAAGCCAAAGAAAAAGCTTTACATGCCAGTCTGCCGGATCATACACATGACCGACCGCCGCGCAAAAGAAAGTAACGGATTGCCACCGAATTTAATTAAAAATGAAGTTCCCGCTTAATCAAAACGGGGGCTTTATTTTTTGCGCATGGCATCGGCGCCGGAAATAACATCTATCAATTCATCGGTAATGTTTTCCTGACGTTGTTGCTGATATTCCAAATTCATACGCTCCAAATTTTCATCAATATTTTTTTCAGCTTCCTGCATATTTGTCATGCGCGTAAAATGCTCGGAAGCCAGCGAACCATTTAAAAAACGTATCATTGATATCATCAACGCCTCATTAATCAAGGCTGTAAACATCCGTCCTTTATTTTCCGACACCTGCGGAAAATTATTGGTATCCCACTGTTTGGCACGCAAATTTTTCCATATACTTTTGTCATAAGGAATAATCTGACGATTTTCAAGCACCACAGAAGTATTACCATGACGTCGATGATAGTATACAGATACATGATCAACCCTATTCTTTTGCGTGACCTCATCAATGGTAAGTAACACTTTTTCTGCCAGTGATCCGACAACTTTTACCGAATTTGATATGCCTATACTGCCATAAACATTAAAACCGGCCTGCTCGGCTAAAGTTGCCAAACGACGCCCCACCACAAAAACGCAAACATCTTTACGGGCTATTTTTTTTGTGCGCATATCATTACGTACTTTTTCAATAATTTCTTTATTGAACTTACCGACCATGCCGTTATCGGTACCTATTAAAATATACAAATATTTCTGCGCGATTCTGGCTTTCTGCGCTACTCTCGGCACTCCGTTATTCAGAAGCAATGCATGAAAAGCATTACGCAAATTACGTCTGTATTTATCAAGTGCTTTATTTGCCTGCTCATATTGCCAAATACTGACCGAAGACAATGTTTTCATATTATTGACAATTTCGCGCAGCTCCTGCGTTGTTTTTATACGTTTTTGCAATGCTTCGAAACTCATCATAAATTACCTCATCAATGCACTCTGAAAAGCTGTAAGCATTTGTGCAATTTGTTCTTCCGATAATTTTTTACCACTCAAAATAGTTTTGATTGCAGTTCTGAATTGAGCATAAAAAACATTTAAAACAATCTTCTGAGCCTCACCGATTTCATCGGCAGACATCGCATCAAACAAGCCGTTATTAACGGCAATAAATACCGCAATCTGCTCCGGTGCCGACATAGTGTGGTATTGGCGTTGTTCCAACACGCATCGAATGGCTTTACCGCGAGCAATGCGCTTTTGTGTTTCTTTATCAAGCTGTGTGCCGAATTTTGTAAACGATTCCAGTTCCTCGAATTGCGCATAAAACAACTTGAGTGGTCCGACCAGTGATTTATAGGCCGGAAGCTGAGCATCACCGCCGACACGCGAAACCGATTTACCCGTATCGATGGCCGGCATAATACCTTTTTGAAACATCGGTGCTGACAAATAAATCTGTCCGTCGGTAATTGAAATAATATTGGTCGGAATATAAGCCGAAATATTACCGGCTTCTGTTGCCACAATCGGCAAAGCCGTCAGTGACCCCCCGCCCAAATCCGGGCTTAAGTGAGTTGCTCTTTCCAACAAACGAGAGTGAATATAGAAGATATCTCCCGGAAAAGCCTCGCGCCCCGGCGGACGACGCAACAACAGTGACATTTGTCGATAAGCGCGTGCATGATTGGTTAAATCATCATAAACCACCAAAACATCGCGCCCTTTTTCCATAAAATATTCGCCGATGGAGGTCGCCGCATAAGGTGCTATAAACTGCATACCGGCTTCATCATTGGCTGCTGCCACGACAACAACGGTATTTTGCATCACGTCATACTTTTCCAAATCGGCAATCACGCCTGCCACCGCCGAATTGCGCTGACCGATGGCGCAATAAATATTGATAACACCCGTATCTTTTTGGTTTAGCATTGCATCTAAGGCTATGGCTGTTTTCCCTGTTTGGCGATCGCCTAAAATAAGCTCACGTTGTCCTCTGCCGATAGGCGTAAAGGCATCTACGGCTTTAATTCCCGTTTGCAGCGGCGTATCAACCGGTGCTCGATCCATAATAGGAACAGCCTCTACCTCAATCGGCCGGCGTTGCGGTGCTGTCAGCGGCGCTTTACCGTCCAACGGTTTACCTAAAGGGTTAATCACGCGACCGAGCAACTCGTCCGATACCGGAACATCTAAAACGCGCTTGGTTCGTACAACTCTGTCACCGGCTTTAATCGTATTGGGATTATCCAAAAATACCACACCGACCGAATCGCGATTAAGTGTTTGTACCATTCCCATCACGTTATTCGGAAACTGCAGCAATTCATCCATTTGAGCCTGCGCCATGCCGCTGACAATTGCCGTTCCGGCCGAAACAGACTGCACGACACTGACTTCTTCTTTTTTCAAGACCGCTCTGGTATCTTCAATACTTTGATTAATTGCCGCAAATGTTTTTTCCGTTTTTTCCATACTAACCTCTGCTTAACATTCGTAATACTTCGTTATTGAGATTTTTCTTAAAATCCTGCAAATATCCCTGCAAGCTCCAAGCAATCATTTGTTCATCGGCCTGCACGCAAATACCGCCTATCAAATCTTTATTAATGCTGTATTCAAACTTGATTTTATCGGTCAACCGTAAGACACTTTTCAACATACGTTCCAAGTCTGTTTTACGCACGGCTGATAATTTATCGGCCGATTTGACGGAAATAACTTTTTTATCTTCAAAAGCCTGTGCATACATTTTTTTATCATCATCCGAAAGCAGCGAAAGTTGTTTTTCAAATTGTTTGATAACAAGCTCATTTAAATCAGTACCGGCCAGTTGCTTTAAGGCACTGTCGGCAAATTTATTAAAGTGCTCAATCACTAAATTCTGTACTGTTGCATCAAAATTCTTTTGTTCGGCCGCCAATTTATCATGCAGTTTTTTTTGTGATTGTTTATACTGCGCCTCAGCTTCATCACTGAGTTTAGCTGCCAAAATCTGTGCCTCTTGCTGAACCTTGGCTAATATATCCTGTTTATGCGCTTCGATTTCTTGCATTTTAGCAGCACATTTTGCCTCTTCTTTTTGCGCTTGTTTGCGTGCTAAAGCCGCGCTTTCGAGTTCGTCGGCGATAAGTTTTTGTCTGGCTTCGACAGCTTTCAAGACCGGCAAATACAAAAACTTACGCAACAAAAAGAGCAATATAATCAGATTGATAATCTGCGCTGCAAATGTAAATAAATCTATTTCCATCGTTCTACCTTTAAAAAAGCTTTTTATTGAGCAATCGCATAATTCCAAAACGGATTGGCGTATAATGCTAAAAATGCAATTAACAAAGCATATAAAGCCGTTGTTTCAATCATAGCCAAAGCAACAAACATTGTTGAGCGTATGCGACTGGCTTCATCCGGTTGTTGTGCCATGGCCTGCAAAGCGGTTGCCGCCGCATGGCCTTCACCCAATGCCGAACCGATACTGCCGATACCCATACATAAACAGGCACCTATAATCGATGCAGCTCCGATAATTGTATATGAATCCATTTTTTTCCTCCTTAAAATATTAAAGTTCCGGTTTAATTTCTTCTTTGACACTTGAAGTATACACAATGGCAAGCAACGCAAAAATATATGCCTGTATAGAGCCTGTCAAAAGCCCTAAAGTTTGCATTGTCAGCGGTGCCACAAGCGGAATAAAGGCACTTAAAATACTGGCGAACATCACCCCGCTTAACATATTTCCGAACAGACGCAATCCCATTGCGAAAATCGAAAAAAACTCACTAAAAATATTCATCGGCAGCATTAAGGGTATCGGCTCGATAAACTTTCTCAAATACGCTTTTATTCCGGCGTTGCGAATTGAAAAATACGGTATTGCTATAAATACCATCGCCGCCAAAGCCATTGTCGTGCTGATTGAAGCCGTCGGTGGCCTGAACCAAGGTATAAAAGTCAATAAATTTGATATCAAAATAAAGCTAAATAAACCGAGTGCCATGCCTAAATACTGATTATTGCGCGAACCGCTTGTTTCATTAGCCTCTCTTTGCAACCATAAAACTAATGCTTCAAGCGCCGTTTGCAATTTAGAAACCTGCTTTTCACAAGACAGCCGTCGCGTTGCCAACCATGATACTAAAGTTATCAGTGCAATCACGATCCAACTGTTAAATATGGTTACATTGATATACCAATCACCGTATGAAATGACTTTAATGGCATCATAGCTTTCCAAACCGATTACCTTGTCGGCAAACGGTAAATCGAGCCATTTTGAAAAATCAATTTGCAGTGCCATCCGTCTTTTCCTTTTCGTCTTGCGGTAAAAACCGATTTTTTTCATGCAACATAACAGCTGTTTTGGTTGCAAAAAAAGCTACAACATAAAAAATGACAATAACGATATTTTGCTGTGCTACCATGGCCAAAACAAAGAAAAACAAGCAAATCCGGCATAATGCAACCGTACCGAATAACCGAAACTTATGCTTTGATTCGCCCAAACGGTTAATACTCCAACGCAAGCTGTACAAATACACATAACCGACACCGGCACCGCAAATCAACGCCGTAAGCAAGCGCCACCATTGGGTTTGTTGCCACATTATTTGCAATGCACTACTTTCCATCTTCATCTCTCCCGATACGGTCAATTTTTTCATTTTCGATTTTTATCCAGCAATAAGCATTAAAAAAGCCCCATACAAGACCGACAAAAAGCAAAGTTAAACGCCATGAAAAGCGTTGAGGTAAAACTTCATCCAGATATGAACCACACCACAAACCGAGCAAAATCGGAACAATAATAACACCGCCTAATGAGGCTATCATCCCGAAATTAGCCGACCACGTACGCGAAGAACGTTTTTGCATTAATTCTGCCTTATGCACCAGAGTTTGCTCTAATTTTTTATCGTTCATATCAACCATTTGTGCCGTCCTTGCTTAATTGTCCGAATCCGCGCACCAGCCCGAGTTCCAAACGCGTCATAGCCGTATTTAATTCTTTACGTTGTTCTTCATTTTGCTTAAATTCAAAAGTGATAACGTGTTTCAATTCATCGAGAGTTTCGCCTAAAACCGCGTTTTGCACGGTAATAGTCACTTCATCTGCTTTTTTAACAACAACGCCTTTATGGCAGGCAATATATTTTTCCGTGCCGTTATCGGTGGTGTAACTGACAATATTAGGCCCCATAACCGAGGCAAAATCTATATGTTTCGGTAAAAGTGTATGATACCCGTCCAAAGTTTCCATTATCACTTTGGTAACTGAGGCTTGCAAAAGTGTGCCCAACGGAGTACATACAATCAATTTCATTCAGCGGCTTCCTCTCTTAAGGCTTGTTCATAAGCGGCTTTTTTATCTTTTGTTTTTTCAACAACTTCATCGATATCGCCGACCATAAAGAAATCATTTTCCGATAAGTAATTAAATTCGCCCGAAAGGATTCGTTCGCAACCTTCGATTGTTTTTTCCAAATCGACCGAACGACCTTCCATACCGGTAAATTGGTATGTCGTATAAAACGGCTGAGTCAAAAAGCGCTCAAGCTTACGTGCCGTCAACACGGTTTTCTGGTCATTTTCCGGCAGTTCATCAAAACCGAGCATGGCGATAATATCTTTCAAGTCTTCGTATTCCGCCAGGCATTTACGCACTGCCACCGCAACTTTGTAGTGCCGTTCACCGACAATTTGCGGTGTCAGCATATTTGAAGCCGAAGACAGCGGATCAACAGCCGGATATAAACCCTGTGCTGCTCTGGCACGTGATAACACGATACTGGACGATAAATGCGCAAAAGTATGCACCGCCGACGGATCGGTAAAATCATCAGCCGGTACATAAACCGCCTGAATAGAAGTAATCGCCGCACTTTCGGTTGAAGCAATACGTTCTTCCAAATCGGCAATATCCGTTCCGAGAGACGGCTGATAACCGACACGTGACGGTATTTGCCCGAGCAATACCGAAACTTCGGAGCCAGCCTGTACAAATCGGAAAATATTATCTACCAAAAACAAAACATCTTTCTTTTCTGTGTCGCGAAAATATTCGGCCATTGTTAAACCGGTCAGCGGTACGCGAAAACGCACACCCGGCGCCTCATTCATCTGCCCGTAAACCATAACGGTTTTATCTAATACGCCGGCATCACGCATTTCACGGTAAAGCTGCTCACCCTCTCGAGAACGTTCGCCGACACCGCAAAAAATACTCGCGCCTTCATATCGCCCGACCATGTTATTAATCAGCTCGGTAATCAACACGGTTTTACCGACACCGGCACCACCGAACAATCCTGTTTTGCCGCCACGCTCCATCGGTGCCAATAAATCAATAGCCTTGATACCCGAAATAAATATTTCAGGATTTGTTTTGCGTTGATTCAACGGTAAAGCCTCGGCATGAATAGATTTCAAAGGTGCTGTTTTCGGTGCCGTTTTTTTATCAATCGGCTCACCGAACACATTAAACATGCGCCCTAAAATTTTGTTACCGACCGGTACTTCAATCGGATGTCCCAAATCTTCAACTTCGGTACCGCGTGATAAGCCGTGAGTCGAACCCATTACCAAAGCTCGAACGTTGTGTTCATCGATATAACCCTGAACTTCGGCAATCAACGAACCTATTTTCAATTCGCTGTACAATGCCGGTAATTTTAAGGGAAACGTTACTTCTATCACACCGCCGTTAATAGCGGCAATAATACCGATGTTTTTATCTTCTGTCATGCTATTTTCCGTTTATTGTTAAATACACCAGAAATATATTCTTTTCTCTAACAAAAAGAATATATAAATTGAGTTAAATTTATCTTAAAAAGCAAACGGTTGTACCGAATTCCGTTACGATAATTTCAAAATGGCTTCGATAATCGGTTTATCGGCCGGTGCAAAATCATATTGCAATAAATCGCACGGATTAATCCATTTATACTGTTCATGTTCCAAAACCGCCGGAATATTTTTGCTTTTGCAGGTTGCCCAAAAAGAATGCAACACAATCGTACCGAAATCATATTCATACGAGCTTGTGACAAAGGCATCGCCGACCGAAACTTCCAATTGCATTTCTTCCAACATTTCGCGGTGTAAACATTCTTCTAAAGTTTCACCCTGTTCCAATTTTCCGCCCGGAAATTCCCATTTGTATTCCAAATTTTTGCCATGTTTACGCTGAGCTATTAATAAAAGCCCGTCGCACATAATCAAACCGGCCGCCACATCACGCTTTGATTTTGCGGCTTTCGGCATTTGTTTATCTTCTGAATTTATCATAACACAACCTTATAAATTTCTGAATCGGCAAATACTTTCCTTCACCGGCATAGCCTCTCAGACCTCGGATAATGAGTCTGATGCGCCGTTATTTTTTCAACGCCGTGTACCATGACGTACACAAGGAGAAAAATAACAAGCAGCAGACCATTATACGAGGTCATAGCACTACCAAGTGTAGGTACTGCGCTTAATCCTATTCAACCCTCGACTACAAGGGAATACTAATGAGAACTCTCAAACCTCCTAATTCGCTGTCTGAAAGTTGGATGCTACCGCCGTGTGAAACGATAACATCTTTGGCGATGGAAAGGCCTAAGCCGACACCGCCGGTTTCTTTGTTGCGCGAACCTTCGACACGATAGAATGCCTTAAAGACTTCATCACGCTTATCAGCCGGAATACCCGGTCCGTCATCATCAACACTAAGTTCCAAACGTTTGTTATCGCTCTCTAACTTAACGGCAATGGTTTGACCGTAATGGAACGCGTTTTCAATAATATTGGTAATAGCACGGCGTAAAGCCTGTTCACGTCCCTGAATGGCGCTGACATCATAATTGGTTGAATAACGAATCATCGCATTGGAACTCTTACGATATTTGTTAATAATGCCTGTAATCATTTCATTTAAATCAACAAAGGTTGTTTTTTCGCCACCCTCGCCGCTGACAAAAGCCAGATAACCGTCAAGCATTTTTTCCATTTCGTTAATATCTTGAACAAATTCCTGATTTTCTTTGCTATCCGGCAGCATAGCCATCTGAAGTTTCATTCTGGTTAACGGCGTGCGTAAGTCATGAGAAACACCGGCAAGCATTTGCGTTCTTTCGGAAATTTGGCGCATAATGCGCTCTTTCATTTTGGTAAATGCCAGACCGGCACGGCGGACTTCAACAGAGCCGTAAGGTTTGAATTTTGTATTAATACCTTTACCAAAATCTTCGGCAGCGGCGGCCAACTGTGAAATTGAGCGAGCCTGAACTCTTAAAAATAACGCCGCAACCACGAACAGCAGTAAACCGGAACCGATCATCCACAAAACAAAACCGAAAATAGATGTACTGAAAATATTTTTAACCGATGTGTCAAACACATACAGACCTTTATCGGTATCAACCAAAATATTTAAACGCGAATGATGTTGTTGTAAAAAAATTTCGGTATCGGCAATCGGAAATTGTTTATGCAATGCCGCATTCAAAAAGCCTGTTACCAGAGGGCTGTTTTTTTTGTTTTCGCGCCAAACGGAATGTTTTGCTTCATTAACATAATAAGAAACATCCAGTCCGTAAAGCGCCGAAGCCGCACTTTTAACGTGTTCAAAATCAGCGGTATCGTCATTATGCATTTGAATGACAAACGCCATATTAGCCGCCAGATTATCGGACAACCGGCGTCCGATACGTTGCCAGTTACCATCCCAAAAAGCATAAATAGAAACAACCTGCACCATAATAAGCGGTATAAAAATTAACAGCATTGTTCTGAAAAACAACGTTTTCGGTAAACATTTACGTTTTACATACGAAAGAAAACTTTCGACCTTACCCGGAAATTTAATATGCATTGATTTCTCCTATTCCGTTAATAACATATAACCCTTGCCGCGTACCGTTTGTAAGTAACGCGGATTTTTTGAATCTGTCTCGATTTTTTTGCGAAGCCGTGTAATTTGCACATCAATCGAGCGCGGATTTTGCCCGGCCCCCAGTATATCGGCCAACTTTTCGCGCGTAAAAATCTGTCCGTTTTTCTGTCCTAAAATACAAAGAATTGATTGCTCAACCGGTGTAATATGGATTATACCGTTTGCCTTATGGCGAAATTCTTTGGTTACCAAATTAAATTCGCAATCACCCATGCGCAGTATACCGGCATGATCAATTTCTGCCTTAGGCACGCGGCGTAATATACTGTTGATACGCAACAGTAATTCTTTCGGCTCAAAAGGTTTCGGCAAATAGTCATCTGCACCGGCCTCCAAACCTGAAATACGGTCTTGAGTTTCCCCCATGGCGGTTAACACAATTGCCGGCACATCATTGTCCAAACGCAGTTTTTGTAAAAATTCCAAACCGGTTTCGTTAGGCATCATCACATCTACGATAAGCAAATCAAAAACAAATTGTTTTAAGAACATGCGCGCCGTTTCGGCATCTTTGGCACAAGAAACGGCATAACCGTTTTCCTGCAGATAGCGTTGCAAAAGAGAGCGCAATCGCAAATCATCATCAACAACCAAAATGTGCGCACTGTCTTTAACCATAATTCACTTACCGAGATTATGCTTTTTTAGAAGCGGTCTTCTTTGCTGCCGATTTTTTAGCCGTTGTTTTTTTAGCCGTTGTTTTTTTAGCGGCTTTGACTGTTTTTTTAGCAACCGTTTTTTCAGATGCCTGCTTTGCGGATTCGGCTGCTGCTTCTGACACCACAATATCTTCTTTGGCAATTTTAACTTCTTTAACGGCTTTCACCTTTTTAGCTTCTTCGGCACGAACATAATCCAAACTTTTTTGGTAATATTGATAACCGGTAATAAAGGTCAACACCGCGGCAACCCAGAGCATAAATTCGCCCAAATAGTTCCAGTTTTGATGAACATCTTTACCGAGCATCATGCCTAATGCCACCATCTGAAAAGCTGTTTTCCATTTTGCCAATTTGGTAACCGGCAAACCGACATTAACTTCGCGCAAAAATTCACGCAAGCCCGAAACTAAAATTTCACGGCATAAAATTACAAACACCGGTATAACCGTACAAGAAAAAGTGTACATTCCCGGTTTAGCTAAAATAACCACCAAAGCGGTTGCCACCAAAAGTTTATCGGCAATCGGGTCGAGCAATCGACCGAACGCCGATGTTTCATTCCAGGCTCTTGCCAAATATCCGTCAAGATAGTCGGTAATTGAGGCAACAATAAACATAATTAGCGCCAAAATTGCGTAACTGCTTGAAGTAAAAAATATGGACAAGAAAATAAACGGTATTAAGGCAATTCTTGAAATCGTCAAAATATTAGGTACATTATACACTTTAGCCCCCTTAATTAAATGATATCTTTTTTTGCTACAATATACCCGTTTTTTTAATTATGAAAGTAATTATATATTTTTTCCGCTATTTTTTTGCTGATTCCTTCAACTTTCATTAAATCGGAAAGCGTTGCCCCTTTGATTTGTTCGACCGATCCGAAAAAGTTCAACAGATCGCGTTTACGTTTGGCACCGATTCCTTCAATATCATCAATTTGTGATTTGAATATGGATTTTGCCCGTTTTTTACGATGTGTTCCGATGGCAAAACGATGCGCCTCATCACGCAGATTTTGCATATAAAACGCTATCGGCGAGCGATAAGGCAAATCAAAACTTTCTTTGCCCAGAATATGATAAAATTCCTTACCCGCATTACGATCCGGACCTTTTGAAATAGCAATAATCGTAATACCTGTCAAATCGTAAGAAGCTAAAACTTCGTGCACGGCGTGCAGTTGCCCCAAACCGCCGTCAAGCAAAATCACATCCGGACGATTTTCAGCCGACATATGCTCAAAGCGGCGCACCAAGACCTCTTTCATCATTGCAAAGTCATCATGAGTATTTTCGGTATATTTAATATTGAAAGTCCGATACGATTTTTTATCAAAACCGGCCGGTGTCGCCACCACCATGGCTCCCACGGCATAGCTTCCCTGATTATGCGAGTTATCGTAAATTTCAATACGTTGCGGTATACGCGGTAAACCGAAATATTGCTGCATTTCAAACAAATTAGCCTCAACACTGGCACTTTCGGCTAATTTGCGTTCAACGGAAGCTTTGGCATTATCAATGGCACGCTCGATTAAACGGGCTTTATTACCTTTTTGATAACAATGGATTGACGTGCTTAAAGCATTTTCCAAAAAGGCACAGTTTTCCAGTTCGTTAGACACCAAAATTTCTTTAGGAGGTTCATGCTCGGCATAAAACGAACTGATAAACGCTTCTAAAATTTCTTCTTCCGACATATCAGCAACATGCTTCGGAAAATACGGAATATTACCGCAATTCTGCCCCGAACGGATAAAGAAAATCTGCACGCAAACCATCCCTTTATATTTAACCGCCGCAATAACATCCGCAGAGGCAATACCGGCATATTCAACATTATGCCCGCTTTGAATACTGCTTAATGCCTTGATTTTATCACGCAAAACCAACGCCTGTTCATAATTCAACGCCTCACTTGCCGCTTGCATTTGTGCTGACCATTTTTCTTTTAAATCGGTATTTTTACCCTCTAAAAATGCTATCACCTCATCTACCGTTTTATGATAATCTTCACGGCTGATTTTTTGCACGCACGGTGCACTGCAACGCTTAATTTGGTACAACATACACGGTCGATCGCGGTGCAAAAAAACATTGTCGCGGCACGAACGCAATCTAAAAGTTTTCTGAATGATATCCATAACTTCGTTAACTGCCGTTGCACTGGCAAACGGGCCGAAATACTTGCACTTATCCTTACGCGCACCGCGGCTTTTTCGCAATGCCGGAAAATCTTCTTTCAAATTAATCATCAAATGTGGGAAAGTTTTATCGTCTTTGAGCAAAATATTGTATTTAGGCTCCAACTTTTTGATTAAGTCATTTTCCATCAATAAAGCTTGAGCTTCGTTTTCGACAATAATAAATTCCATTCGCTCAACCTCTGCCACCATTCTTTTGATATGATCAGGCAGGCGATCAAAATGCGTATAAGCGACGATTCTTTTTTTGATACTCTTGGCTTTACCCACATAAAGGACTTTGCCGTCTTTATCCAGCATACGATAAACTCCGGGATTAACCGGAGCAATTTTGACATTATTTTTGATAACTTCAATTCCGTGCTGAATATCAGGCATTTATCCTCCTATCAACACCTGTGCGGCCGCTCTGGCTTCATCGGTAATCTGCTCGCCGGATAACATACGCGCCACTTCTTCAAGTTTTTCAGCCGCATTGAGAGAACATAAATTTGTGGTCGTCACACCGTTTTCTGTGGTTTTAGCTACTTTAAAATGCTGTGTGCCGCGAGCGGCCACCTGCGGCGAATGGGTAACAACAAAAACCTGCACTTTTTCGCCGAGCTTTGCCAATCGCTCGCCGACAGCCTGGGCCGTTGCTCCGCCGACACCGGTATCAACCTCATCAAATATCATGGTATCGACTGACGAAGTCTGTGCCAAATTAACTTTTAAGGCCAGCATAAACCGAGCCAATTCGCCGCCGGAAGCTATTTTATTTAACGCACCGACCGGTGTCCCCGGATTCGTCGATGCCGTAAAGCAAACTTCATCCATACCGTCAGCGTTCCAGTCTTCTTCAGGCTTAACCGTAATTCGGGTTATAAATTTTGCTTTTTCCATTTTTAAATCCGGCAACTCGGTCATCACGGCTCTATCTAAAACAGATGCCGCAGCCACCCGTTCTTCATGTACTGCGCGCGCTTTAAGGACATAACTGTCGTAAGCCTGTTTTTCGTTTTTTTGCAAGGTAAGTAAGCCATTTTCGCTATATTCCAAATTTTCCAGTTTACTTTCCAAACTTTGCCAAACAGCCGGCAGTTCCTCAACCGTCGTATGGTGTTTACGCGCTAAATCTTTAAGACAGAACAAACGTTCCTCCACCGCATCAATATCGCTTTGGTTCACACTTATTTCATGCGAAGCGGTTTCGATTTGTTCATTTGCCTCTTCTATATTGACCAGTGCGGTATCCAAAACCTCATAAATATCGTTGTATTTATCCTGTAAAAGAGCATTGACATGCGAAATTGCCGTCTGTGCCTGACGCAAAGAATCGCGCACACTGACATTCGGGTTATTCAAAGCCTTATATGCCACACTGAAATTATCCAAAAGTTTTTCGGCATTCATCATTTCCTGACGTTTTTGTTCCAAAACTTCAAGTTCACCGGCGCACGGTTTTATCTTTGAAAATTCATCGACCCAATGACGCAAACTTTCTTCTTCCATCCGGGCATTTTGGATTTCATTTTCGGCCGTTTCGCGTTCAACTTTAGCTTTTTTATATTTCCAGTAGGCATCATACATATTTTTCAAAGCATCGTCATAATCGCCATAGCTGTCCAAAACTTTTAAGTGTGTTGCCGGATTCAAAAGTCCCTGATTATCAAACTGTCCGTGAATTTCGACCAGATAAGCACCGACTTCTTTTAACAGTTTCTGCGTAACCGGCTGGTCATTTAAAAATATTTTGCCGCGTCCGTCCGCACTCAGCGAGCGCATAACAATTATTTCGCCGTCGAAATCAACCCCGTGCTCGTGCAATAACGTTGTCAATTCTCCGGTTTTATCGGTTGCTTCAAATATACCGCTGACCAAAAGCTTGTCACAACCGTTTCTGATCATCGAAACATCGGCACGCTGCCCCAAAAGCAACCCGACCGAATCAAGCAAAATAGATTTTCCGGCACCGGTTTCACCGCTAAACACCGTAAACCCGCGCTGTAAATCCAAATCTAATTTATCAATCAAAACAACATTTCTAATTGATAAAGACTTCAGCATTATTTTTTGCCTTTCTTGGTCGTTGAAATAATATCGCCGACTTCGCTTTTTGCAGTCTGAGATACTTTATCGGTTACTTCTTCGACAACTTCTTCGGTTTGGACATCGGTTGCGGCGTTTTCCTTAATTTTGCCGTTTTCTTTATCAGCTTTATCAAAACCGAAAGCACTCATAAAAGTTTCTTCTTTCGAATTTTCAGCTTTTACCCTCTCTGTTTTGTCTTCGGCTTTATCCGAACCGAACAGGCGGCTGAACCAACTTTTTTCTTCTTTGTTTTCTTCAGGTTCTGCCTTAGCTTCAGTCGTCTTTTTTGCAACTTTGGTTTCAGCTTCGGCCTTTACCTCTTCAACTTCAGCTTTTACCGCCTCTGTTTTGTCTTCGGCTGTATCCGAACCGAACAGGCGGCTGAACCAACTTTTTTCTTCTGCAGAATCTTCCTGAACTTCCTGAGTTTTATCGGCATTATCATTCTTTTTGATTAAATCTGCGACATCACTTGATTTTTTAACATCTTTCACACCGATTTTTTCCATAATTTTAGCGGCTTTGGCCGTCCATTTTCCTTCCGGATAATTATCTTTCAAAATTTTATAATAACCATTGGCATATTGGTTCATACCCAAAATAGCGTAAATTTCAACTTCGCGATACAAAGCTTCTTCGATTTGGATGGTGGTTTGATATTCTTCCAGAACCACATTAAAACGGTTTAAGGCCGATAAATAATTACCGTCATTCAGATAGTAGCGACCGACAATCATTTCCTGCCCGGCTTGGTAATCGGTAGTTAACTTGATTTTACCGCGCGCATCTTCAGCATATTTACTATCAGGATATAAGGCAATCAAACGTTCAAAAACCTCCTCGGCATTGGTTGTGTTACCCTGATCTTTATCGGCAGCCGCAATTTGGTCATAATAGCAAATACCTTTCATATAGTAGGCATAATCGGTATGCTCATTTCCCGGATGGTATTTAATAAATCTATCTAAAACCATAATGGCATCATCATATTTTTCGTCTTTATAATAGGCATAAGCTTCCATAAGCTTTGATTTTACGGCCCACTGTGAATACGGATGTTCGGTTTCAACCTTTTCAAAACCTTCGGCGGCCTTTTTATATCTGGTTGCTTCCAAATCCTCAAAAGCCGCATTATAAAGCTCTTCTGCCGAAGCATTTTCCAGATTCTTATCGTGTGAAGCACACGCAGATAACAGCAAAAGTACACATAGTAATCCGAATTGTTTTTTCATTTTTTATTCCTCAATTATTTGATAATTTTCTTTATCGGCAAACAGCACTTTCAAAACTTCATTATTATGGAAGTGACCGGTGTGAAAAGCCTCAATATCGGCTTTTAAAGCGTATCCTGAGGTCAGCATATCACCTATACAGTCAAGTGTTTTATGGTTAACGCACTCATTTTCAACTCTGAACCCGCCTTCGTTTAAAATGGTTTCACCATCCAATACCACGGCATTATCCAAACTTCCGCCCTTAATCAAACCGATAGAACGTAAGTAATCAACCTGATATTTTTCACAAAAAGTTCTGGCCGGCGCGATTTTTTCAGCAAATACATCACTTGTAATCATCCCTTTAAATTCCTGATGTCCGACAATTTTTGACGGGAAATCAATGATAAAATGTATATTAAGCGATTCGGCCGGCGATAAACGAATATAATTTCCTTTATCATCCTTAAATTCGACTGTTTTCATAACTTTCAAAATTTTACGCGGAGCACTTTGTTCTTGCAACGGTTCATTTTTCAAAATATCAAAAAACATTTTGGCGCTGCCGTCCATAATCGGCACTTCCGGATTATTCACTTCAATACGTGCATTATCGATTTCAAGAGCCGCCAAAGTTGCCATAATATGCTCGATTGTACTGACAATCTGACCGGAAGCATTCCCCAAACAGGTACAATTACGCGTATCGACAACACTGCTGTACAAAGCCGGAAAGATATTATTGCCCGCCAAATCGGAACGCACAAACACTATACCCGAATTTTCGGCTGCCGGATGAAACACCAATTTGCTTTCACACCCGCTATGCAAACCGATTCCTTTAACTTCGATACTGTTTTTAAATGTTTTTTGCATCATAAAACTCCAAAAGATATTTTGAAGGCAATCTATAAGCCGAGTTCTGTACACTTATTTGCTTTACCGCTAAGCGGCAAAGATTTGTGCGATAGCTATTCATCTGCGCCGAATGTCACCATTCGACTGGTGCGACCTACCTCTGGAGCGGAGCGGAAACTCTCCTTGCATTCGGCATAACCGAAGCCTCCTAATTTGGTCTTACATCAGATAGGGTTTACCTATGCCGTCGACATTACTGCCAACGCGGTGAGCTCTTACCTCGCCTTTTCAACCTTACCGAAATTTAATTCGGCGGTAATTTTCTGCGGCACTTTCCCGTGGATTTCTCCAGCCAGACGTTATCTGGTATCTTGTTTCCGTGAAGCCCGGACTTTCCTCATCTTCGGATTTTCCTTTCCGAGACGCAGCTATCCGACTGCCTTCATCAAAGAAAATTAACTCGTATTTCGAATAAAATCAATGTTTTTTAAGTATTTTCCCAACTTTTAATTAAATATTAAATAATTTTGCCTAAAACTTATGCTATAACAACTGCATAGAAAAGGAGTACTCTTATGAAAAAATTGTTGTTAACTGCTTCTGCCCTAATTTTGACACTTGGTTTAGCTCAAAATGCTGCGGCAGATTGCAACGGTATATACCTTGGTGTACGTGGCGGTGTTGTTAAGCACAAATATTCAGAAAAAGGAGATGCGGGCTTCAACACAGATAGTTTAGATAAAAGAAAGTTAATGCTCAGTGGTGCATTAGGTTATCGTTATGATTATGTTCGTGCCGAACTCGAATATGTATGGCGTGATAAAAATGATTACAAATATTCCGCAGGCGGCGGTGGCTCAAGCAAACTGGCTTTCAAAACATATTCTTATATGCTAAACGGTTATATTGATTTAGCACCGTATTCGTGGTTTACCCCGTATATCAGCGCCGGTATCGGTTTTACAAAAATGAAATATTCTGAAATTGCTAACGGTGAGTCTTTCACGACTAACGGCAACTATAACCCGACTCGCTTTACATGGTCTGTCGGCGGCGGTGCCAGCGTAAAGGTAACCAACCGTTTCAACGTAGATGCCGGTTATCGTTACTATGATATGGGAGCCATTCGTCACATGGACGTTGATGCTCATGAAATTTACGGCGGTTTACGCTACGTATTTTAATTTACAAAAATTATTGACAAGCCGCTGTCAAAGGCGGCTTTTTTATTATAAAGGAATAAAAAAATGACTGAAAAGCTATTCGGAACAGACGGCATACGCGGTATTGCCAACAAACATCCGCTTACCACAAATTTTTGTTTAAAACTGGCTGCGGTTTTAAGTGATTTGATTTGCACTAAGCAGCACAAAGTTGCCATTGCACGCGATCCTCGAATTTCAAGCGATATGCTTTTCAGTGCCTTATGCGCCGGTTTTACGGCAAAAGGTGTCGATGTTCTAAACTTGGGTATTATTCCGACACCGCTGTGTACAACTTTAACACCGTCACTGAATGTTGATATGAGCATTATGATAACGGCATCACATAACCCGTATCACGACAACGGCTTAAAATTAATTGCCGCCAACGGTGATAAATTTTCAGATTCTCAAACCGCCGAACTGGAAGAAAAAATGGCGGTTAAAGAGTATGAATTCGGTTATGATACCGATAAAATAGGTAAAATAATTCCGTATAAGGCCGGTTTGGATAATTATTTGCAAACCGTACAAAAATTAGCCGATAAAGGTGCTCTTGCCGGTATGAAAATCGTTGTTGACAGCGCCAACGGTGCCATGTCGGCCATTTTGCCGGAAATATTTAAGTATCTCGGGGCCGAAATTATCAGTTTGGCCGATACGCCGGACGGCTATAACATCAACAAAGATTGCGGCTCGCAGCATACCGAAAAGCTATGTCAAACCGTTACCGAACAGCATTTTGATTTAGGTGTCGCAGTTGACGGCGACGGCGATCGAATCATCATTTGCGATGAAAACGGCAAACGCTTGGACGGTGACCAGATTATCGCTTACTTAGCCACTTATTTCAAACAGCATAATTTATTAAAGGGCAACACGGCCGTTGCCACAATCTATTCAAATTTGGGCTTAGGAAAATACATTCGCTCACTTGGTATCAACTACCAAACTTCTGCCGTCGGCGAACGCTATGTTATCGAGCAAATGCGTGCGACCGGCAGCAATATCGGCGGTGAAGAATCAGGCCACATGGTCTTAAGTGATTACTCACGCACCGGTGACGCTTTATTAACGGCGGTTGTTATCAGCTTAGGCATTAAAGAAAGCCACAAGAAAGTCAGTGAGATTTTCCCGATTTTTACCCCGTTCCCGAGTGAAGCACACAATTTACGCTTTAATGATAAAGAAACCATTAGTCGCATCCTGGCCGAACCGGAAGTGCAAACCTGTATTGACGGCATCAAACAACGCTTGGAAGGTCATGGTACAATCTTAGTACGCAAATCGGGTACCGAACCGGTTATCCGCTTAAAAATCGAAGATGAAGATGCCGCCACCGCCAAGCACGAAGCTGAAACAATTTTGGCCGTTATCGACAAATATAACAAATAAAGAGGTGCCTTTGATTAGAGGGATAATTGCACTTTTTACTTCCGGAATTTTGTTAAGACCTATGGTTTTACTGGGTATCATCGGCTGCGTTTGTCTGCATTACACCGTTGATGAAGATAAAATTTCAGACTGTTTCCTAAATCAAAACCTTTACTTGATATGTCTGTTAATATCATTAATCTATACTTGTATTTTCTGCCGGGTATACTATACTGGCGGACGTAGAGTTAACTGGAAATCCACGCTTTCGGGAACACCGCACAACTTTTTAGCATTGATACTGACACTGGTTTTGTGTCATGTCATCAGTTTTTCAATTGATATGCGTCCGGAAACATTTCCGGCGCAGACAGAGGTGATAAAAAATGTTAAGTGATCTTTTTTCTTTTATAGTCCGCTATGTCATCTTAAACCCGATGTCGTTGCTCGGTGTATGTTGCGGCTGTTATTTTATGCTGACTTACGGTGAAAGTAATATTGAGATATTTCTTACCTCTCCGGAGCCGTATATTGCGGCCTATGCCATTGCACTGTTCTATGCTTTGGCTTTTCGTCATGTATATTATCCAGAATCCGAAAAAGTCGATTGGTGGGCTACCGCTAAAAGTTCTATAGACCATTTTCTGACGTTTTTGTTTGCAGCAGTTTGCGGCGCCATTATTATTTATGCTCTGAATTACGGTTTAGGACATAAATTGGATAAATATGTTCGCCATGAAAAAATAAGGTAGAGAAATCTCTTACAAAAAAACAGCCGTTATTTAACGGCTATTTTTTATCGGCATACGGATTATCGGCTTTTCTGATTGTAATCCGCAACGGAATACCGCCCATATTAAATGTATCGCGCAAACTGTTAGTCAGATAACGCAGATATGACTCCGGCAACCCTTCCGGATTACTGGAAAATATATAAAATGAAGGCGGACGTGATTTTGCCTGTGTAATATATTTTAATTTAATTCGGCGCTTATTTTTACCGAGCGGCGCCGGATTTTGCTGCTGCACATCGGCAAACCACTGATTGAGCGGTGCTGTCGGTATACGCAAATTCCAGCGTTCATAAACCTTCAAAATGGCGCGCATCAATTTATCCAAACCTTGTTTTTTCAAGGCGGAAATTGTCACTGTCGGCACACCGGCAACTTGAGTCAATGATGTTTCCAGTTTGTAATTTAACTTATCCAAAGCCTCCTGACGGTTGGCAATATCCCATTTATTAACGGCAATAACCAAAGCACGCCCTTCATCGATAACCTTACGCGCTATCGTTAAATCCTGCTTATCCAACACGGCATCGGCATCTAGAACCAACACCACGACCTGAGCCATATTAGCGGCATAAATCGTACTTTCTACCGACATTTTCTCAAGTGAATTGGTCACTTTTGCCTGACGGCGCAAACCGGCGGTATCCACCAAATTAAATTTATGCCCCTGCCATTGCCATTCGGTTGTTATAGCATCGCGTGTCATACCGGCTTCCGGACCGGTCAGCATTCGCTCATCGCCGAGCAACGCATTCACAAGTGTCGATTTTCCGACATTCGGTCGACCGACAAAAGCCACCTGAATTGGTCTGTTATCCTGTTGAGGTTCAAAATCTTCCGGAATTTTGCCCAAAGCGACAACCTTCTTTTCCTCTTTTTCGCGTTTATCTTTGGTTTCTTGAGCTTTTAATAACTCCAAATACAAGTCGGTAAAACCGATTCCATGTTCGGCCGAAAAAACAATCGGTTCACCAAGGCCGAGTTTATAGGCTTCATATATTCCGTTTTCCAAACGCTGCCCTTCGCACTTATTAGCCAACAATATAATCGGCTTTTCGGTACGACGAACCAAATCAGCAAAAACTTCATCATAAGGTTGAACGCCGGCACGGGCATCAAACAAAAACAGACAAACATCAGCATCGGCTATAGCCATTTGAGTTTGTGTCCACATACGGCTTTCCATATTATCGGTAGTCGAATATTCATAACCGGCCGTATCAATAAGCTGCAACTCCAAATCTTTAAATTGCGCCGGAGCCATTTTACGGTCACGCGTTACGCCGGGCTGGTCATGAACGATGGCCAGTTTTTTACCGACTAAACGATTAAACAAGGTCGATTTTCCGACATTCGGACGTCCTATAATAGCGACGGTCAGCATTGTTTCTCCTATTTATACGCCAGTAACTCGGCATCATCGGTTACAAACAGCAAATAGCCGTCAGCCGCGATCGGTTCTGAATTAAAGTCTTCATCCAAATCAACATCTTCAGATAATTGACCATCTTGCGGATTATACATCAAAACATGCCCGGCCGATGTTGTCACAACTATTTTTCCGTTAATCATCAACGGCGCAAATACGCGGGTATCGGAAGCTTTTTTACCCAAATCAATTACTGAAGACCATAGAATATCACCGGTTTCTGTATTAAGCGCCACCAGTTCATTATTATTTGTAACGACATACAATGTATTACCAATCAGCAACGGGGTATTGGCACCGCCTATTTCTTTTTCCCATTTGCGCATACCGCTTCTGATATCGATTGCGGTCAAAACATTGGCACTGCCCAAAACATATACAGTCTCGCCACCGATAACCGGTGCGGCCTTCACCGTATGTAATGATGTTGAGGAATATGCCTGACGATTCGCCACCAATAAATCCGACCACAGAGGCGAGCCGAAATCGGCCGCAAAGGCCTGAATTTCACCGTTTGAAAAACCTGTTATAACCACATCAAGTTCCGGACTGTAAGCAGCCACGGCACCGCCGACCATTGTCGTGTCTTCCATAGCTATATCATAATCCCACTGTATTTCACCGCTTTTTTTATCAAGCGCATAAAATTTATTATCAACGCTTTGAACAAACACTTTATCACCGGCAACCGACGGAGCTATTCTTAAAGGTGTTTGCAAATTTCTTTCCCAGATTTTGCTGCCGTCTTTAACATTTGCGGCAACCACAACACCGAAACCCGTCGTAATATAGAGAGCGGAATCCTCGATAGCCAAACCGACGCCTTTCAGAGCCGTATCACTCACATATTTATTATTGGCAAGCAATTTTTCCGACCAGAGTTCTTCACCGTCTGCCAAATTAAAGGCCGATAACCGGCCGGCGGCATCGAGTGTATAAACCGTACTTCCTTTGACCAGCGGTTTTGAAATTAAAAATTCACGTTTGGATCTGCCTTTGCCGAAGCCGGAAGACCATTGTTTTTTCATATCTGTTCCGACTTTAATGTTAGATAAACGATGTTGAGCATTCATATCAGCCTGCAGCCAATCGGCATTTTCAACAGCTTCCGGCACCGAAATATCGACGGAACCATCCGCTACATCCGGCTTAACCGAAGAAATCTGATCCAAAACCGAGACCCGAGTTCCTTTCGGCAGTACCTTGTTATTTGAGCAAGAAGACAACATCACAGCGGAAATCAAGCATCCGACCAACAATAATGAGTTATGCTTCAACATATTCACCTCGCAAATTTTTTAAATTACATATCGCTCAACGACGACAGCATATCCTGAATTTTTCCACGGAAAGATTCCGGCAAATCTTTGATTTTGAGTATGTTTTCATAAATAGATTTAGCGGTTTCGATATCACCGTTTTTAACGGCCGACATTGCCAATAAATCCTGAGCCAGCGGCTTCCAGGAACTGTCTTCGGCCAATACCGGTTGTAACAAGGTTTCCATTTCGGTTTTTGAAAGGCTGTCAACTTTATAAGTTGCCAGTTTGATTAAAGCGATATGCTTAACTTCAGTGTTAGTTTGTTTATCGTTCGCTAAATTATTAAGAGCTTCCATGGCTTCGTCGACTTTATCTCGGCTCAAAAGCACGTTAGCAATTTGTAAACGGGCAAAATCGCTGAAAAGACCGCGATTATCTTTTGAAATTTTTTGCAAAGCCGTCATAGTATCTTCCGGATTTTCTCTCAACTGCGCGGCAATCATATATTCTTCGGTGTTGCGCTGATTTTGAGCCATTTTCCAACTTCTGATTCTGTCAACCGAAACGGTTGCCGTTACAGCCAAAACCACAAATAAAATAACAAATACGCCGTAACGGTTCCACAAAACCTGTAAATTATCGTTTTTAACGTCCTCATCAACTTCCTGAATAAACGCATCGGTAAATTCCGGATTAATGTTCGACGTATCGCGGACAACGCGTTTAATTTGCGGTGTTTCTTTAGCGGCAGCCGGTTTTATTTTCCGAGCGTTTTCTTTTTGTGCCGGAGTTTTTACATTTTTCTTTACATTCTTAGCCATCATCTTATCCTTTTGTTAACAAATTATCATAAGCAATAACAAAAAAAGAGCCATAAAGCAAACAATTTTTTCAATTAAATCTACTTTACGATCTCGCGTATTACCAAACCGCGTATCCATCGCAAATCATGAATCGGCATATTTTTACCGAAAACCATGTGTTTATTATGCGAAATTATAGAAAGGTAATAGCGGTCGGTAAGCGGATTATGACCTATATCAACAGCCTCGATATCACCTTTTTGCATAAATTCAACATCTAAACGCAAATACGAAATATTATGCCCGAGCACAACATCTTCTTTAGATATAATCAGCACATCTTTACTGAATATCATAACCAGTGAAACCGCCACAACCAAAAAACACACCAGTAGTCCTATAATAAACCACAGCGTACCGATATATGACATAACAATATCATAATTGATACCGGCATACACGGCCACCCCGCCCAGCAGCACAACCCCGAAAAACGCCAAAATCGTATATATATCAAAAAACAAGCGCCGTTCCATCAAAATCACTTTACTCGGTTTAACAATATACTTAACCGAAGAAGGAACATGTTCTTCTTCCTTAAACAATGTATTTAAGTGCCAACGCTTTGACATATCTTTCAAAGTCCGGTTCAACTCTTTATGATTTCTGGAAACCAAACCATGATCCGTCATAAACAGTGCCGGCATTTTCAGTTTTTCGGCATATTGTTCCCAAATTTGGCGTATATCTTCACCGCTGGTTGAAATATAAAGCGGCACACGCTTATTTTTTTCTTTGTGGTACAATTCAATAATATATCGATTACGGTTAATCATACCGAGCTGATAATATTCTATTTTCAATAAAACGCCTATATAATTGTATAAGGCTTCGGTTTCGGTAATTTCCGCACCGAACAGCGGTTTATGAACGATTTTAACGGTATCGCCGTCAAAACAGACCGTTTTATAGCGGAATATACCCATAATCGACAAGCCGACAATCAACATACCGAAAAGCAGCAAAAATGTATCAAAAGTATAACGACGTACGGCAATATCGGCGGCCGACACACCTTCCGGCAAGTTAAAATCATAGCTTTCGGGATTAGTTCCGGCAATAAAATAGGATACAATTTCAAAACCGCCGATAAGCATAAAGAGCGCACCGAAAATCAAGCCGAATACCGTCAGTTTGAAAGACAGTCTGTCTCGCTGAATCGCCGGTAATTTATCTATATTAAACTTAAATTTATAGCTGTAATGATCCGGAACTTTATACGTCATTTGTTTATCCTTAAAAATAATCAGACTGCAGTCATTCTATACCATAAAAAAATTTTTTCACTATTTTTTTTAAATAATGTTTGTTTTTATAATATTTAAGTATAGAATAAGGCATATTAAGTTAAAATATGGTGTAACAATGTTAAGTGCAAATATATTTTATTCGGGATACAACATATTATTCGGCATTTTGTCGTTATTTTTAGGCATCGGTTCAGTTTTTTTGATTAAGGATCATAAGTATTTCCGAGGCCTGTTTCAATTTCAGCTCGGCGGTCTGCTGATTTTGCTTTTGACTTATCTGTCAACGCACGAACATGTATTATACAAAATCGGTCTCAATTATAATTTTGTATCGTTTGTCTTAATGTTGATTGCCATGATGACATCTCTTTTGTGGATTAATGCCGCATCCGAACTTTATAACAACACTTCGGCCAATAAAGAAACACTGACTTTTTATATTTCGCTCGGATTAACATCATGCGTATATTACTCGTTTATCGACTACGGAAGCGGTCGCGGCTACCACTTAAGCGCCGTATTTACGCTGGTCGGTATATCTTTACTGTCATTAAGCACCGTTCTGCATTTTTGGCAAAATCGTTCCGCCGGTAATTTTTTACTGATATTATCAGTATTTATGCTGTGCGGTAAATTGATAATTTCAACTTATTTTTTCAAAATAAATTGGTTAAACTTAAATCTTTTTACATGGCTGTGGATATACATTTTTGCCGTCGCCGTCGTATTTATGCGGTTCAATATTTATCAGACGGAACTGCAAAAGAGCTGGAATATGATTGACAAGCTTAATCTGCAAATCAACAATATGATTGATTTATCGCCGTTTCCGATTATTATCTCGCGCCTCACCGACAACCGCTTGGTTTTAATTAACGACAAAGCAGGCTATATATTCGGTCTGACAAAAAAAGAGTTGCATTATCACAAATTGAACGATTTTTTTGTTGATGAAAACAATCGACGCCAGTTCTTTGAAATTTTAGAGAAAAAACACGAGGTCGAAGATTTTGATTTAATGGTGTGCAATTTAGTCACCGCCTCGCCTTTCTGGCTTTCGGTTTCGGCAAAACCCGTCGAATATAACAACGAAATGACATTGTACATGGCTTTTCAGGATATAACTTTACGCAAAGAACGCGAAAATAAAATCCAAAATCAGGCCGATAAAGACCCGCTGACCATGACTTGGAATCGTCGCTACTTTGAAAAAGTTGTGCCCGAAAGCATTAAAAACTGCATTAAAAAGCATCAAAACTTCAGCTTGCTACTGCTTGATGCCGATAAATTCAAAAACATTAACGATACCTACGGTCACAAAAACGGTGACAAAGTTTTGATTCAACTGGCTGAATTATGCCGCCATTCGTTGCGCGAGGAAGACATTGTTGCCAGATTCGGCGGCGAAGAATTTGTTATTTTTCTCGATAATACCGATACTAAAACCGCTTCGGTTGTTGCCGAAAGGCTGCGTACCACCATCGAAAATTCGGGCGTTACCGATGATGAAGGCAATATCATCCGCTTTACGGTCAGTATCGGTGTGGTTTCTTCGGAAAAAACCGCCAGTTTGGAAATATTGTTACGCCAAGTGGACGATGCCATGTATTTGGCAAAGCATAACGGCCGCAACCGAATTGCCGTTTACGATGAAGATGCCGTTAAAAATATGAATAAACGGCACAAACAAAACCGTCGCAACAATATCCATCCGGTATTCCAAAACGAAGAAAATGAAGAATTTTCGCTGCTTGACAGCTATGAAAACAAAATATTATAGGAAAATAAATGACAACATGTCCATATCAACCCGTTTGCGGCGGCTGTCCGTTACGAAACCTGAATCAGGAAGACTACCGCAAATTCAAAATTTCTAAGTTTGAGCATATTTTGAAAGGTATCCGACAAACGGATATTTCCATCAGCGAACCGATATTTATTGCCGACGGTAATCGCCGTCGTGCCGAATTTACATTTGCATACGGCAAAAACAGACTGAAATTCGGGTTTAATGCCGCAAAAAGTCATGATATTATCGACATTGAACAATGTATGTCATTAACGCCGGAAATTAATAAAATTCTGCCGGCACTTAAATCATTTCTGGCGGATTTCTGCACCGTTAAAATAACACAAAAAATTAAAAACAAAATTCAAACCAAATCCGTTACACAAGGCGACATTTGGGTTATTGCAGCCGCCAACGGTATAGACGTTTTACTCGAAATCGACGAACAAATAAATCTTGAACAACGTATGCTGATATGTGACTTTATCAATACCGATAATGTTATCCGCTTTTCGGTAAAAATTAAAGGCGGCAAACCGGAAACCGTTATCGAAAAAAGCAAACCTTACATTAATATAAGCGGCCATAATGTCTTTATTCCGACCGGCACCTTTTTACAGGCTTCTTGCGCCGGTGAAAAGGCCCTGACCGATACCGTACGGCGTTACATAGATACGCATACCGGCAATATTGCCGATTTATTCTGCGGTGTCGGCACTTTTTCTTATCCGCTGTCGGATAACATCAAAAACAAAATTACCGCCGTTGATTCGGCCCCGGATTTATTGGAAAGTTTTAAACAGACCATAAATCATTTGACGATACCAAACATTAAAATCATACAAAAGAACCTATTTAAATATCCGCTTGATACGACCGAATTAAAAGATTTTGATATTATTGTCTTTGATCCGCCGCGTGCCGGTGCCGCCGCTCAGGTTCGGCAGATAGCCGCAATGAATCCGGCGGATAAACCGCAGAAAATCGTTGCGATTTCATGTAATCCGCATACATTTATAAATGATGCCAATGCTTTAATTGAGGGCGATTTTAAAATAAAAAACATTACGATGGTAGACCAATTTGTTTATGCCGATCACTTTGAGCTGGTCGCCCTGTTTGAAAAATATTAAAGGAGAAAATAATGAGTTTGAACAATCAAAAACTGCAACAAATGGCAAATGCGATTCGATTTTTAAGTGCCGAAGCGATTGAAAAAGCCAACTCCGGACATCCGGGAATGCCGCTCGGTATGGCTGATGTCGCCGCCGTATTGTTTGGCAAATACTTACATATTAATCCGGACGCACCGCGTTGGTTTAACCGCGATCGTTTTGTTTTATCGGCCGGTCACGGTTCTATGCTGTTGTATTCGTTATTTTATCTTTTGGGTTATCCGGATATTACGCTGGATGATATCAAGAACTTCCGTCAGCTCGGTTCGAAAACCGCCGGACATCCGGAATACGGCCATCTAGAGGGTATTGATATGACAACCGGTCCGCTCGGACAAGGTATATCTTCGGCGGTCGGCATGGCATTGGCCGAACGCGTTATCAACGCCAAATTCGGCGATGATTTATGCAATCACTACACTTATGTTATGTGCGGCGACGGTTGTTTAATGGAGGGTATTTCCGAAGAGGCCATATCGTTAGCCGGTTTATGGAAATTAAACAAATTAATTGTCTTTTGGGATAATAACAATATCACTATTGACGGCACCGTTGACAAAGCAAACGCCACCGATCAGGAAGCGCGTTTTAAGGCTGTCGGCTGGAATGTTATCAAAATTAACGGCCATAATTATGATGAAATAATGCAGGCTGTTGAACAGGCTCAGAAATCGGATAAACCGACATTGATTGCCTGCAAAACAACCATCGGTTTCGGTGCCCCTAACAAGCAAGGAACATCTAAAGTTCACGGTTCACCGCTCGGAGCCGAAGAACTGGCTTTGATGAAAAAACAACTCGGTTGGGAATACGAACCGTTTGAAATTCCGAACGAAGTTATGGCCACATGGCGTGCTGCCGGTCAAAAATCGGCCGCATTATATCGGGAATGGTTAGAAAAATCCGAAGCTAATAAAGAGTTTAATGCTTATATTAATGATGAATTGCCGCAAAATTGGGATAAAGCTCTTAACGAACTCAAAGAAAAAACCATTAAAGAGCAAACAAAAGTTGCAACCCGCAAAGCCTCGCAAATGTGCTTAGAAAACATTGTTCCGTATATTCCCCAAATCATCGGCGGTTCAGCCGACTTAGCCGCCTCTAACTTAACCTTTGTCAACGGCATGAAAACCATTACTGCCGCCGATTATAACGGCAATAATGTGATGTACGGTATCAGAGAGCACGTCATGGGTGCCATTATGAATGGTATGGCTTTACACGGCGGTGTTATTCCTTACGGCGGAACATTCTTCGTATTCTCCGACTATGTTCGTCCGGCAATGCGTTTATCGGCTTTAATGGGAACAAGAGTTATTTATGTTTTAACGCACGACTCCATCGGTGTCGGCGAAGACGGCCCGACACACCAACCGATTGAACACTTGGCTTCATATCGCGCCATGCCGAACATCAACACATTTCGCCCTTGCGATGTGGTTGAAACAGCCGAATCCTGGCAGTTGGCAATCGAATCCGAGCATACGCCGAGCATATTGGCTTTATCGCGCCAAAGCGTTCCGACATTAAGACAAGATAGTAAAGAGAATCTTACAGCCAAAGGTGGCTATATTATCTCAGCTTCGACATTACCGGTTAAAGCTACCTTAATTGCAACCGGTACCGAAGTATCTTTGGCCGTTGCCGCCCAAAAGCAACTGGCTAATGAGGGTATCGGTGTCAATGTCGTATCTATGCCGTGTACCGAATTATTTGACAGACAAGAGCCTGAATATAAAAAGGCTGTTTTAGGCACGGCCCCGCGCATTGCCATAGAAGCGGCAGCCACTTACGGGTGGGAACGTTATGTCGGCTTAGAAGGTACTGTTATCGGTATGAATAGCTTCGGCGCCTCCGGCAAAGGCGATGAAGTTTATGCGCACTTCGGCATTACGGCTGAAAATATTGTTGCGGCAACCAAAAAATACTTATAAGGCATTGAGAAAATAGCCGAGATCCTCGGACTAACGTCCAAGGATGACTAAAAAAATAAAAAGTCCAAGGATGACTGTAATGTTTTAAAACGTCATTCTTGAGCCAACGGCTCGAGAATCCCGGCCTATTCAATGTCATTCTTGACCGGCAAAGCCGTGTCGAGAATCCCGGCTGCTTAATGATTCGGCCGAGATCCTCGCTTTCGCAAGGATGACTGTAAAAAAAATAAAAAGTCCAAGGATGACTAAAACATAAACTGTCATTCTTGACCGGCGAAGCCGTGTCGAGAATCCCGGCTGAATCAAAAAAAGTCTCCGAATCGCCTCAGAGACTTTTTTGATTATGATATCAAATCAAGATATCAGTAGTATTTCCATGTAATTGAGCATGAAGATGCTGTACCGCAAGAACAAGCACTAGCTGCTTTACTAACTTGCATTGGAACCGGTGTATTAGAGCCGCCAGGACAAGCAACTGCACTACCGGCCGCTGCTGCACCGGCACAAGAAGCTGTATCAGTCAAAACCAAACGAGTATTTTCTGGTTCAGCTGCGGTTTTAGCTGTACCATAAGCACCTACACCGACCAAACCGGCTGAAGAACCTGACCCCCAGTCACCTGTAGCCAAAGTAACGCAAGCTTCACGCGGTAAACCTGAATATGTTAAAACGAAAGCTTTATCGCCATTCGGATCTGTTACAGTATTTGAAGACAATTTAGCATGACTGATAAATACCGGACCGGCAAAAGCATTTACCAAATTACCCGTACTGGCATCGGTACCCATTTCATCCGGAATAACACCCATATTAATAGCATTTACGTTATTCAAACCGTTATAAGTTGTTTGTTGAGCATACAATGTACGAATGTTGGTAACAATCATTGTCATTTGGTCAACAACTTTATTTGTTTTATATTTGGTCATAGCTTTTGAATAACCGGCAATACCACCAACCGATAACACACCGATAATGGCCAACACGCCGAGCATTTCAATCATTGAACGACCGGATTCATTAACTCTCATTGTTTTTCTCCTTTTAAATTTAGTTCGCTTGTCTGTTAAACAAAGCTGACTCAGCATACATTTTAATTTATTACAATTTCATTAATAACACGAATTTATTTTTTTTGCAATACGACTTAGGGCATATAACTTTAGGCATAGTTATAAGAGGTATATAACTTTTATCACACCGCGGCAAATAATGATTCGGCCGAGATCCTCGCTTTCGCAAGGATGACTGTATTATTAAAAATGTCATTCTTGACCGGCGAAGCCGTGTCGAGAATCCCGGCCTATTCAATGTCATTCTTGACCGGCAAAGCCGTGTCGAGAATCCCTGCTTCTTAATGATTCGGCCGAGATCCTCGCATTCGCAAGGATGACTGTAATGTTTTAAAAATGTCATTCTTGAGCCAACGGCTCGAGAATCCCGGCTGCTTAATGATTCGACCGAGATCCTCGCTTTCGCAAGGATGACTGTATTATTAAAATGTCATTCTTGACCGGCGAAGCCGTGTCGAGAATCCCGGCTACTTTATGATTCGGCCGAGATCCTCGCTTTCGCAATGATGACTGTATTATTAAAAATGTCATTCTTGCCAAGCAAAGCCGTGTCGAGAATCCCAGCCGTTTTTTTACTAACCACCAAAAAACAAAAAAGGCTTATTCCCGCGTTATTGAGGAAAAAGCCTTTTTTGTATACACACGAGACCATAAACTACTTTACTTTACGTAAGATCATTGTAGATCTGACCTCGTCTGTTTCCAGAACCAATAGCTGTCGATCTGCATAGCGGCGGGAAATCAAGAATTTCTTGTTATCGGGATACTGGAAAACGGTTCCTGTCAACACATTCCATTCCTCCATATTTTCCGTCTTTTTCATCTTTTTTCCGGTCCGCAAATCTGCATAAGCACCATCGACCGTCTTGAAGCACGGGAAAATGTGCAAGATATGCTCATTTTCGTAGTCCAAAATGTGGGGTCGCTGGTTGAACGGTAGGTGTTCCGACACTTGAATCAGAACCACCACTTTGTCAAAGCTTGTGTTCATAGTCAATATATATTGAATAAAAGAATAAATAATAATCTATATAATTGAAGAATTGGCGTATTTATAACGCTTTTTCCTTATTTTGTCAACACTTTTTTTTAATATTCGCACTGCTTTGGTTACGAGCGCAAAAAAAAGAGGTTAACAGCTTTTTAGCTGAAAACCTCTTCCGAGTAAGACTCTAGGGTAGTTAGGCAGGGCGCTTCACGCGGGGTACTCTCTTGGATACACCGAAACCACGATATTCCAAGTCCTCCAAGTGGCGCTGGCGGAACAAGTTGTTTATCTCAACTTGCGTGTAGCCGCGCTCAAGCAGATGTGCGGTTTCCTCGGCACGAAGCTCATTCTGTGCCTGGACCATCTCCTGGTGGATACGACGACCGCGGGCAAGAGCTGCAAGGCGTGCTTCAACTTTGTCTGGAGTGACCATCATGCCTGCGACATTCACTAATTTCTCACTACCGTTGTTTGTTCTAACGTTTGTCATAATGCTTAAAAGTTTAATATGTTTATAAATGATTATTATTTGTCTATTTTTATAACATACATAATTATTTTTGTCAACTCTTTATTTATAAAAAAATCAACTTTTTTCGATTATTTAAAAAAAACTTGTATTTATCGGCATATTTGATAATATCAAACCAACTTAAACATATAAACGGCTGTTAATTATGGTAACCAAAAGAAAACTCGGCATTATCGCCGGCGGCGGAATTTTACCGCAAATTCTGATAAATCATTGCATTCAAACTAATCGCGACTACTTTGTGTTGGCTATCGAAAACAATGCCGACAAAGCTGTCTTTTCACCGAATATTCCGCATAAATGGATTCGTATCGGGCAAGCCGGCACCGGTTTTAAGACCATGGCCGATGAAAAAGTTGCAGAAATTGTGATGATCGGCACCATTCATCGCCCGTCTTTTGCCGATTTGGTACCGGATTTGCGTACCACGGCGTTTTTTGCCAAAATCGGTTTTAAATCGCTCGGCGATGACGGGATTTTGCGTGCCCTAATCACCGAAATCGAATCGGAAAATATGCGTGTGGTCGGTATTCACGAAGTTATGCCGGAATTGCTGGTAAAAAAAGGTCTGCTGACCAAAACCAAGCCGGATAAGCAGGCTTTGGCGGATATCGAGCGTGGTATCGAAGTGGCTTTAACCCTCGGGCGTTTGGATGTCGGACAATCGGTTATCGTTCAGCAGGGCTTGGTTTTAGGTGCTGAAGGTATTGAAGGCACCGATAAATTAATCGAACGTTGCGGCACGTATCAACGCAAAGGTGCCGGCGGTATTTTAGTCAAATTACGCAAACCGCAGCAAGATATGCGAATCGATTTACCGACCATCGGCACAACAACTATTGAAAATTTGCATAAAGCCGGAATGCGCGGTATAGCCGTCCATGCCGGCAACGCGCTGATTGTCAACGAGCCGGAAGTCATTAAGCTTGCTGACAAATACGGTATGTTTATTACGGGAATTACCCCGACGGAGGATAATAAATGAAGTATTATTTAATTGCCGGCGAGCCGTCCGGTGATGCCTTAGGCGGCCGCTTGATGAAAGCGATTCGCACTAAGGATAAAAAAGCCGAATTTTTCGGCTTGGGCAGTGAAAGTATGCAGGCGCAAGGCCTAAAATCGCTGTTTAATGTCAGTGAACTGGCGGTTATGGGCATAGCCGAGGTTATTCCGAGCATTCCGCGGATTCTGCGCCGCATGTCCGAAACGGTTGCCGATATTGTCCGTGTACAACCGGATGTGATTATTACCATCGACAGTTGGAGTTTTTCGGCACGCATTCATAAAAGAATCCGCAAACTCAACCTGAATATTCCGCAAGTGCACTATGTTGCGCCGCAAGTCTGGGCTTGGAAGAAAAAACGCGCCCGCACCATGTATAAATATATCGATTTATTGCTCACTTTATTCCCGAATGAACCGAAATATTTTACGCCGTATCATTTGGAAACGGTGTTTGTCGGGCATCCGGTGATTGAAAGCACTCTCGTTAACGGCAATTTCCGCGGCCAATTCAAAAAGGCTAATAAAATTCCGGTAAAAAACCGCTTAATGCTGGTCTTGCCAGGCTCACGCCATAACGAAGTCGATCGCTTGTTGCCGGATTTTTTGGAAGTTGTTAAAACCATGCATAAAAAATATCCAGATTTTTCGTTTGCCATTCCGACCGTCAGCACGGTTTCGGAAAAAGTGCACAAAATGGTCAAGGCTTCCGGTTTGCCGATTACGATTGTCGAAGGCGAAGATAATCGACGCAACGCTTTTCAGGATGCCGATGTAGCCATAGCCGCTTCCGGTACGGTGGCTTTAGAGTTGGCGATTATTAATATTCCGCATATTATTGCTTATAAAGTACCTAAATTAACCGAGTGGATTGCCCGCCATTTTATCCATATTCAATACGTCAATCTGACCAATATTCTGCTCGGACGTGAAATTGTGCCGGAACTTTTGCAGCAAGATTGCAATCCGGCGAATATTATGTCGTATGTCGAGCAATTTTTGGCCAGCAAACCGATTTATCACCGCCAAATGGAAGGTTTCGATAAAGTTCGCAAACTCCTCGGTATGGACGAACAAACCCCAAGTGAAAATGCTGCCGATACAATCATAAAATTTGTTAAACGTAAACATGAAGAAAATATGGCATAACATCGTTTCCGCCTTGTCCGAAAATTTTGCCGCCGAGCAATCGCGCTGGCTGATGGTTGTGCCTTTTTTGTTTGCCTTAGGTATTGCCGTTTATTTTGCTTTGCCGACCGAACCGTCCGTATGGCTGACTTTAGGTATTTTTGAACTGTGGCTGTTGCTGTTCTATTTATGCCGTTTTAAGAATATGCATCTGTTTTTTATTGCCGGTTTAATTGTCATGTCCGGCTTTATCAATATCCAGGTGCGCACGCTCTATCAATCAAAGCGTGTTGAAAATATCGATGACCGGCAAATAACGTACCTTAAAGGCAAAATAATTGACATCAGCCGATCGGCAACCGGAAAACAACGTCTGCTTCTGACCGATGTTGAAGATTTTGATAAACCGCTCAAAGGTAATTTCAGACTGACGGCGACCGTGCCTCAAAACTTAGAAATCGATGATTGTATCGAAACGGTCGGCACGCTGTTTCCGCCGCGCCCGATTCCCGTACCGAACGGTTTTAAGCTTGACCGGAAATATTTTTACGAAAGTTTGAGTGCAACCGGTTACACAAACAGTGAGATATTCAAAATAAAGTGTCCGACACCGACACAATCATTTATGTCGGCAGTTAACCGTTTTCGCCAAAATTTTGCCGATTATACGGATTCGGTCTTGGCCGTAAACGAGGCCGGTATTGCCGATGCAATTATAATCGGTGAAAAATCGCGCATTTTGCAAAATATAACCGATAATTATCGCGACTCCGGTCTGGCGCACTTTCTTTCGGTTTCCGGTTTGCACTTAGGGACGATTGCCGGACTGGCCTTTTTTGTTATTCGCTTTTTATTGGCTCTGTTTCCGATTGTTACTTTGCGTTTTAACATCAAGAAAATCGCCGCCGGATTTGCAATTTTATTCAGCACACTCTATCTGCTGATTTCAGGTATGGCAACACCTGCCGAACGTGCTTTTATTATGACCACGGTCGTCTTCATCGGCATAATTTTTGACCGCGAAGCCATATCCATGCGTATGGTCAGTTTTGCCGCATTGGTTGTTCTAGTTATTGCGCCGCAAGCATTGATTTCCGTCAGTTTTCAAATGTCATTTGCCGCTGTTTATGCTCTGATTGCTTTTTATGAAGTTTATGCCACAAAATTATCAGCCGGCCTGTATGGTAAAAACTTTATAGTCAAGATTTTTTATTATCTGCTCGGTATTGTTGTGTGCGATTTTGTTGCCAGCATTGCCACCGCACCGATTTCGCTTTATCACTTTCAGCGTATTGCCGTTTATACGAGCTTGGGTAATTTGTTAGCCGGACCGCTTATCGGTTTATGGTTAATGCCGGCAATTTTGCTTTGTTTGGCGACCATTCCGTTCGGCATCGCTTTTTATCCGCTGAAATTCCTCGGTATCGGGCTAGAGTTATTAAATAAAATCACCGATTGGGTGGCCCATTTACCGCATAGTGTTTGGCATTGCGACAATTTACCTTTCTACGGATTTATTTTAATTGTTTGCGGCGGATTTTGGCTGTGTATTTGGCAAAGGCCATGGCGGCGCTTAGGAATAATTTTGATTACAGCCGGCATTTTACCGATGTTTGTTCCGACACCTCAACCGGACATTATCGTTGCACCGCAAGCCGAAAGTATTGCCTTCAAAAACGGCGGACATTACGAAATGCTGCAATTTAAAAATAACAATTTTCTGACACAAATCTGGCAAGAAAAATATAAGTTGCAAAAACATAAAATACGAACATTTGAAAATATTAAAAAGCTGGCAATTCCGCAAATAAGCTGCGCCGAAAAATATTGTACAGTCAATGATTTTGAATTTGACTTATCCGGCGAGGTTCGGTTTAAGGGAGAAAAGCTCGATACCGGTAACGGATTCGGTATTTATCAAGACGGTTTGATTAAACCTTTTGCACCTAATAAAAAGCGTCGGTTGTGGGAAATGCGATAAAAAAATATTTTCTGCTTGTCAAAACCGATTTTATGGATTACAAAAGAAATGTCTTGCGGATGTAATTCAATGGTAGAATAGAAGCTTCCCAAGCTTATAACGGGGGTTCGATTCCCCTCATCCGCTCCAATAAAAAGCTCCCGAAAGGGGGCTTTTTTTGGTTTTAGCGGTGAGCGGGAAACGAACACCCGAACGGGGGCCGGAGGAAAGAAAACAACCTCTAAATGTTGTTTTCTGACGACGGGCGAAGGTTGCTTAATGAGCCGGGGCGGAAACCGCGGCGAATTTTGTAACCGAGTGACCGAAGCGCTATATATAGCGCAAGAAAATTCCCCTCATCCGCTCCAATAAAAAGCTCCCGAAAGGGGGCTTTTTTTGGTTTTAGCGGTGAGCGGGAAACGAACACCCGAACGAATCATCCGCTCCAATAGAAATTGTACCTTTGAAAATCTCCATAAAATTAACCTCTGTATGAATTAGTATTTGACTTAAAAAAGCTATTTTCTTATGATTAAGCATAAAATATTTTTGGGAGAGATTCGTTATGAATAAAAAATTTTGGTTAATATATGTCCTTGCCATATTTATATATAGTCCTGCTTATGCGTTTGAGTTATTCGGCAGTTCGGAAAAGACCGAAGCTTCAAATGAGAGTGTTGCCGCAAAAACAGATACTTCAGAAGATACTCAAACCGCTCAGAATGCTGAGCCGGAACAAAATCCCGAGCAAAAATCCGAACCGACAATTGCCGATGACTTTACAGACCATATTAATATGAGCAAATGGTTATATAACGAAGAAGATAAAGTTTTTTATCAGCTAGGTATTACTTATTGCCGCTATCCGGAAGACACCAAATATGAAAAACTTGCCCTTTTTATCCCTGATGAATATATGAACTGCACTCCAAATAATGATGACACATATACCTGTAAGGCAGAGCTTGATTCACGCAAAAACGGAAGAGGTCGTTTTAATTCAAAATCAGCTTCTTTTATTATGAACATTAATGCACCCGGATACAGAGCCGAACCGGCATTAACCGAGTATGCCGATTACACCCAATATACAAACCTCGGATTTATTTACATGCATGCCGGTAGCCGCGGACGTGAGCATGGTGCACCATATGGTGTAACCGATTTAAAAGCGGCTATTCGCTACATCCGACACAACCAAAATATAATTCCGGGCAACACTAACGGCATAATTATATCCGGTTTCAGCAGCAGCGGCAGTTTAGCCGCCATATTAGGGACCAGCGGAGACAGCGCACTTTACACGCCTTACTTACAAAAAATAGGCGCCATTGAAGGTCGTACCAGCGATGCCGTCTATGCCGTTGCCATTTGGAATCCGCTGACAAATCCGGATACTGCTAACGAAGCCTATGAATGGAACTTTGGCCAAACCCGTGAAAATATGACCGAAGAACAACAAAAACTATCCGATTCCATGGCTAAGGCGTATGCCCAGTATGTAAACCGCACCGGCTTCATGCTTAATAACAAGGCCTTGACTTTACAACAAGGTGATCAAGGTATTTATCAGGCGGGAACCTACTATGACTATATTCTGTCAATCATAAATCAATCGCTTAATGTTTTTACCCATGAAACACATTTCCCTTACGTTACGCATGCTTATGAAGAAAAAGAGATGTATCAACGCCAAACCGGTAAAAAATTCACAAGTGAGGATATGGCCGCCGCTGACGATGAAATGCGCACATCTGCCGTCAAACCGATAGAGTTGGCAGGCTCATATTTAACATTCGATAAATATCTGACACACCTTAATGAAAAAAAGAAGTGGATTACTTATGATTATGAAACTCGCCGGGCCAAAATATTAAACCTGCATGATTTTATGGTTACGTTAAAACCGGCAATCCGTGCTATCGGAGCTTTTGATTCGCTTAATCGCACCCAAGTTGATAACCTCTTGTTTGGGTTGGGTGACGGTAAGGGATTGCATTTTGATGCCCTTACTGCTAAAACATTGGAAAAGACACCTTATCATAAAGAATTCGTAAGTGACATGAAAAAACAAGATCAGCTCGGCCGAACTGTCGGCCAGCGTATCGATATGTATAACCCACTATATTTTACAATGCCTTCTTACATGGGGTATCGTTCAGCCAAAGTTGCACCCTATTGGCGTATAAATTCGGGGCTCAGTCAGAGTGACACATCGATTACGACCGAGGTAAATTTATATTTAGCCTTATCCAATTATCCTCAAGTCAAGCAAGTTGATTATCATGCTGTCTGGGGATTGAAACACATCCCTGCGGAGCAGTCCGGAAGTAGCACCGAAAACTTTATCAACTGGGCAACGGATGTCGCTATAAGGATTTATTAGGCGTCGCAAAAAAGAGCCTGAAAACGGCTCTTTTTCCGTATGGTGACATTATTGCAAATTTCCTTGCAGATACGCCCCGATAAAAGCACCGTTATCAATCATAAAAATAAACGGCTTATCAGCGCGGAAATATATGTCCTTCTCGGGCCGAGCAACAGCGGTCGTTTTCAGCATTCCGGCAGCGGTTGCCGCACTGGCGACCGTTCCTTCTTCATCAAGCTTTATATTGGCCTGATGCACAATTTGCGCTACATAATGCGGTATATCACTCAAATTCGGAAACAAATCTATCCTTTGCTCGTCAAAAGCGGCCTGTAAACCGAAATATTGAAAATCTTCTGCCATGTTGTCATTTTTATAGTCTATTTCAAAACGCGGTAAATATATATGTACTCTCTTATACTTATAAGGTAGTTTTAATTTTGCAGCATCCAGATTATTGATAAAATCCGCAAAATAGACTTTCGGTAAAAACACCTGAATAGTATCGCCTTTTTTATAAGGCAGACGAATAGCTTGCATCATATCATCTTCATAATATTCAACCGGCATTTTTTCATACATCATATTAACTTTATCCGTAGACCCTTTAAAAGAATGAAAGTCTGCTTCCTGAGTATGCTCTTTATCAAATCCTTGAACCCAGTCATCTTTGAAATAAGTTGTATTAACCAAATAAATCGTACCCTCTACGGTTTCTTGGCTTTGCAGTAATTTTGATATACGGCCATGTGTCTTTTTATTAATCCAATTATTGATAACATCTGTACTGTCCTGACGTTTTTTGACATCAGCCTTCAGCTGATTGTGCACCACATCAATATATTGTTGCTTGATATCATCGGCCCATATAGAATTATTTATTTCGAATGCCGGAGATAGATTGTTCAAATATTTTGCCAAACTGTTATTTATATCATCTATACTGTATTCGGAAGATGTGGTCAAAATACCGGACATTATTTCCTGCAAATTATCCCCATCGGCACCGTTAGCCAGTAAATCGGTGGCAAAGTAAACAGATAAAGGAGAAACCACAAAATTGTCCAGCTGATGATAAAAAGTCCTTTTAAATAATTTAACTGACCATATAAGATCCGTATCATCACTTGTAAAACGTATACCCCGTTTTTCATCGGAAGTATCAACTGCCGAATTTTCCTTGTCTGCTGAAACAGATTTATTTTCAGTTGCAGAATATTCCTCTGCTTGTTCATTAATCGGCGATTCGTCAGCATCTGCCATAACAGTAATCACTTGCGCCGTTGCAGCTTTAAGCGACAGCATCACGGCAGCCGCTGTTAAGAGAATTTTTCCCATTTTCATGATTACCTCCGATCTTATTGATTTTAATCAAAACAATTTTTCACAGGTTATTTTTATTATATTAAAATGTCAATGTTATAATCCGCAATATATGTAAAATAAACACATTGAGAGACTTTATTTAAAATCAAAAAGTCATCCTTTATAATAAGGATGACTTTAATAAATTTAAGCACAGGAACCGATTATACGTACTTGACGATAACATCCGCAAAATCGCCTAAAGTAACTACTTGCCCCCATTCCTGATCTTCGGCGGTGAATGCAAATTCATTTTCCACGCCGTAAATCATTTCGACATAATCGACACTATCCCAAAATTCCTTAATAACCAGGTCTTCGGATAGCTCGGATACACCGATGGGGATGATAATGCCGCGCTTTTCCATAACTTTTTTGATAAGCGCGATAGCCTCTGAACGTGTGATTTTTCCCATAATTATACTGTTTTAGAATAACACAAAAGTAATTAAATTATATGATTTTACGGCAGTGTAACATTGTTAATTAAATATGTCAATAATCCCTTTTACGGACTTTAATCAGCCGAAAACATGCATATATAAGTTGCGGAGGTAAAAATTGGCTTGGTTATATTTACTCATTGCATCGCTTTTTGAGGTCGGCTGGCCGGTCGGATTTAAGATTGCCGGTTTATCAGAAGTTAAAATATGGTGGATTTTATTTTCGGCTATAGCCATGATGTTCAGCGGCTTATTTTTGTATTTGGCGCAAAAAGAAATTCCCATCGGCACAGCGTATGCTATCTGGTCAGGCACGGGAACGGTATTTACGTTTGCCGTCGGTATTTTATTGTTTAATGACAGTATAGAGTTATTGCGTTTACTCGGAGCCATTTTCATCATAACAGGCGTTATATTGTTAAAATTGAGCAATACCTGAGCAGACAACAATGTTAGCTAATATTTTAATCCTTGCAGAGGATAAAAAAACTCTTGCATTCCGTATTAAAATAAGTTAGAAAGATTAAAATTATAAAACGGTCCCATCGTCTAGAGGTCTAGGACGCGGCCCTCTCAAGGCTGCAACACGAGTTCGAATCTCGTTGGGATCACCAATAAAAAAACACCCTTTTGAGGGTGTTTTTTTATTGGTATCCGATACAATCTTGTCGAGATTCGAACGAGGGACGAGCCAGAGACAAAAAATTGCTCCGGCGAAGCAATTTTTAACGACGGGCGAAGGTTGCTTTTGAGAAGTTTACTTTGCCGTGACAATAATTAAAATCATTGTTGCCGCTAAAAGTAAAATAATCCACTTTTTTTCAATTTGTTTATAATTTTGCGGTCGTCCGAAAAATTGGCAAATTTTATTAAATAGCAAAATCCATACAACAGAAAGATAAACAACAACAGATGAATACGCCGGATTTTCGGCAAAATGTGCTGAAAAATTAATTAACATCATACTGAATGGTTGCAGCAAAACAAACCATGCAGCAAAGACATTTTCTTTTATTAACAGCGTTTTTAATTTAATTCCTTGCCGAAAACTCAAACCTAAGTTGATGAAACCGACAACGGAACTTACAATTAAAACCCTATAAAGAGAGGCTTGCCAAAGATGATTATTTGCATATTCCATAATCAATTTGTTGGTGATATCAATAAACGAACAAATCAGTAACAAGGGTATCATTTGGCGTAAACAATCAAAAACAATAGGCTGTCGACGATATTTCATTACCGCATAAACAATGGATGAAATACAAAGGACTATAACCGCAAATCGCCATATATTTTCCATATATAAAAATAATAAACTCGGTCGGATTATCAACCAAAGCACAAAGGTAAGCAATACCGAAAGCGGCTGAATGGAAGATACTGTTGCAGCACCATATTTTCGGAAAAGTTTATAAATATTATAATCTAAAAATGAAACAGCAATCCCTTGCAGTGCGGCAATTAAAAAAAACGGCCAAGCAAAATCCGGAGCAATAAATACAGCAACCGGCAAAACGGCCAAAGCCACAATAAATCCGCGATATACTATAAAAGTACCGGGACTGAGTTTGCAATTTTGATTGCAAATATAATAACAAGCCGCACAAATACTTGTTGCTAATGCAAAAATAAACCACACTTCTTCCTCTTATGTACCAGATTACTTATGGCTTATAATAAACATAAAAATATGACCGGTCAACTTCTTAAATGCTTCTTTCGGACAAGGAATCCTTGAGAACTGAAAAATAAAAATCCGGCATCATTTCATAGCACATATCGCTTGATTTATCCGTATAATATGCTATAATTTTTTAAAGGGGAATACGCCATGCGAAAAGAATTATCGGAAAAATTAAGACTCCTGAGAAAAGACAACCTTCTGGTTGTTGTCGATTTTGCCGGCACATTATTTGCCCTTGGCCCGGATAAGAATCATATTAAAGATGATTTTATTCCCGAGGATGCAACGGTTATCAAAGGTGCCGTAGAACTTGATCCGAGCGGCTGTCTGCATAAAAAGTTGAAACCTTTTCAAAAAGGTGTTGAATACGGTTGGACCGTCATCCCGTCCGTTGCACGTCTGCTACGCGATATACAAGGTGTAAATATCATAGCCAGCAGTGTTGCCGATAAAGAAAGACAGGTTTCACTGCAAAAAGCGGCCTCTCAGGATAATCATATCCGCATTAATCATATTATGACAAAAGATGCCGAAGCAATCGTCAACAAAGGTTATCGTCCGTCAACTGTTGTGGTATTGGGAGATACATCAAAAGATATTGAGTTGGCCGAAAGAATTGCCGAGCTGTCACCGCACGCCAAAGTGGTATGCGGTTTTACACCGTCAGGCATGGAAAAGCCTGAAGTCGTGCAGACAACATTAAATAAACAACACCCTAATATAACGCTTATCAGCGGCGAAAACTGGAGTATCGTCGTTCGTCAATTAAGAAAGATTGTACCTATAAAAAGTCAAAACCTCTATCAATTTAAGAAAATCCGCAAAAGACAGGCAAAAATGATAAAGGCGAAAAATATATATTCTCGCGCACAAAATGAGAGATAACCTCACAGTTTGCGAACTGTTCCCGTTTCACCGTCAACTTCTATCATATCTCCGTCATTAAACATTTTCGTGGCATTTTTGGTGCCGGTAACACATGTTTTTTTCAATTCACGCGCCAAAATTGCGGCATGGCATAAAATACCGCCTTCATCCGTAACAAATGCCGCCGCTTTTTCTAAGGCAACAATAACCGAAGGCCAAGTCATCGGGCTGATGATTATGTCGCCGCGACATACTTTTTTAACGTCACCGATGTCTTTTAATATTCGGGCACAACCCCGAACCACTCCAGGATAAGCCGTTGTTCCTTTAACATAATCGGCGGAAATATCCGTTGTCTTACTCGGCAATATATATTGTTGCATAGCCCTTTTAATATCTTGAGGCGTATCAACGACTTTGCGTTCATCATCTACACGATACCACAACCATTTATCATCTTCTCTTAACTTAAATTTACCTTTTCCGTAATACCATAAAATAATTTCATTTGGTGTCATATTGCGAAAATCAAAGCCTTTATAACCATAAGGCTGACCTATTTTATCAAATATCAGCATAAATTTTTCGCTGAGCCAATGGTACATATCCAAAATGTGGGTTCGCAAAAAATTAGCCTCTTTAACAAAAGCCGTAAATTCTCTTTCAAAGGAGTTGAAATGGTATTGCTTAAAGATTTTTTGCACCGCTTTCTTATCATTTGCTATATTTTTGGTAAAGAAATCTTTACCGGATTGCAGATTTTCTTCCAGACGATGAACAACCGTTTCTTTAGTCATAAACTGACCATGCATGGCGCGCACCGTAATCCCCGAAAATTCTTGCAAATGCTTGTCAATAAGCATATTAACTTTCGGACTTTTCTGCCAATTTTCAGTTTGTCGGGCTGCTTCGAGGATAATTTGCATTGACTGGTTTTCACATTCGATACGGGTTAAATCTTCGGTTGCCGATAAAATCAGCAGATTTTCGGTAATATTGGGCATTTGTTTCTTTTGGATTAAATCCAATAGATCTTCGGATACTATATCCGATAAATCCATCAGCATATCGACAAAAACCATTTCAAAAAGCATACGGTGACATATACCGTTAAGCATATTTTCCAGCTCTTGCGGAGAAGGAATCTTTTGAGCATATCGCGCAAATGATTTTTGATAAAAACGATAATTACATCGGCAAATCCGTCCTATTTTAAAAAGCGCCGAAAAGTTTTGATTTTTATAAGCCCAAAAATACGCATCACGACATTCCATGGTAAACTTTTGCGAGTAACACAAATGTCGCTCGGCATAAGCCGCCACATCCAAATCCGCGACATACGGATATTTAAAATATTTTTCAATAAGTTTGGTATGGCCCATTAAGCCTTCAAAGCCGTCTTGCGTAAACAACGGAATACTCGGGCGTTCAAAAACTTTCGGTACACGATAATCTTTTGAGATATTTTCAAACGTTGTTATCGGCCGTGCCTGTAAAATATAAATTTTTTGATTTTTGACGGCAAATTCCACATCAACCGGAAAATTATAAAATTTTTCGATTTTGGTTATAATGCCGCAAAGTTCAAAAAGCGTTTTTAATGAAAGTTTTGGTTTGTTTTGCTTATACTGCGGAATATTGCACCAAACAAGCATTCCCCTCTTTTGATACAATCCATGCGATTGCGGCTCTTGTACCCGATTTAAGAGGCGTCCGGTTTTATGTACGGTATATTGATCAGGTGTAATTTCGCCCGAAACAATTGCTTCTCCTAAACCGTAGACAGCATTGATAAGTATTTCATTGATATTTTGATTAAGCGGATTAACCGAAAAAGCAACACCTGCCGTATCGGCAAAAACCATTTGTTGTACAACAACAGCTATTGAGGTATTTTTCAAAATATCACCACCATACGCTATGGCCCGTTCCGAAAAAAGCGAAGCCCAGCAAAGCTTAATGTTTTCCGCCAAATGTGCTTTATCGGTATTCAAAAAAGTATCCAATTGTCCGGCCCATGCCTTATCGGCGGCATCTTCGCAGGCTGCCGAAGAACGAACGGATACATAAGAACACTTCAATCGCGCGAAATGTTTCATAATATCGAGAACAACCGCTTCATTTACGGGAGAGGAAACGATTAATTCTTTGATTTGTTTTGATTTGATAAAACAATCATCATTGCCGGCAATAATCTTATTGATTTTGCTTCTTAGTTGATTTTCATGCAAAAAGGCATCAAACGTATCCGCTAAAACAACAAATCCGTTCGGTATGGGAAAATGTTTAATCATCCGTCCCAAAGAATATGCTTTTCCACCGGCAGCAAACCTGTCTTTTGCGGTGATTTGTCTGAATGTTTTTAACATAATCCCTCCTGTTAATACTATAATGCATAATTTTATGAAATCAATTGAATTTTACCGCACGTCCATTTTGTAATCAACAGAAATGCTGACATGACTTAAACAATTAAAACCAAGCGCAAACATTGCTCAACTGCTTTGCGAATGACACGATAACAAGCCGACAGCCGAAAAAAATCATTACTAAAAAATAAATTTACTATGTTGTTAATAAATATTAACAAGTGCTTTCCATTTGAGATATTTCGTTTAGAATTACATCATTGGTTAGTTTTTATTATGAAAGGCGAAAGCGATGCGAGTTCTTTTAGTTGAAGATGATTACGCCGTATCTCAAAGCATTGAAACAATGCTAAAAAAAGAAGGTATGGTTGTTGATGCGACCGATTCCGGTGAAGACGGATTGGATATTGCGAAGTTATATGATTATGACATTATCATTTTGGATTTGATGTTGCCTGACATGAATGGCTATGAAGTTTTGAAGAATTTGCGTAATTCAAAAGTTAACACACCGGTATTAATTCTTTCCGGCCTGTCTGAACCTGATAAAAAAGTTAAAGGTTTGGGTTACGGCGCCGATGACTATTTAGCCAAACCTTTTGATAAAGCCGAATTACTTGCTCGTATTCAAGCGGTTGTTCGCCGTTCCAAAGGCCATTCAAACTCCATTATTCGCACCGGCGACGTTGAAATTGATTTAGATACGCAAACCGTTACCGTCCGTGGCAAAACTTTGCATTTGACGGGAAAAGAATACGGCATTATGGAACTGTTATCGCTGCGTAAAGGCGCAACTCTTAACAAAGACCAATTCTTAAACCATCTGTACGGTGGAATAGATGAACCGGAGTTGAAGATTATTGACGTATTCATCTGTAAACTGCGTAAAAAACTCGAGAAGGCTTCCGGCGGCAAAAACTACATCGAAACCGTTTGGGGACGCGGTTATGTTTTACGCGATCCGGACGAAAAAAACTAGTACGTATCTGATATTATAAGGATTGAGGTTATGAAAAATTCCGAATACGGTCGTTCCATGGTAGAAATGCTTGGTGTATTGGCTGTGGTCGGCGTGATGTCGGTCGGCGGGATAACAGGCTATTCCAAAATGATGGCGCAATATAAAATAAACAAGGCTATTCAGCAAATTGAACAAATATCTTCAAAACTGATATCTGTCGGCTCCGGAGCCGCATCATACGAAGGTTTATCCAATGCCAGCGCCATAAAATTTGATGCCATACCGTCCGAAGCCAGAGAAGCAAGCGGTTCAAATTTGGTAAATCCCTTCGGCGGCAAAATTATCATAGAAGCAGCCGCGTTTTTAGCTCCGGATGATTTGCCGGCCGCCGGTGCTGTCGATAAACAGGCTTTTACCATAAGCTACACCGATTTACCGGAAGATGCCTGTGTGGCACTCAGCTCACATAATTGGGCCGGCGGTAAAAACACCAACCTTATCGGCATAGGCATTGTGCCGGCCGAAACTCAGCTGAGTTCGGTTGCATCTTTGATTTATCAAAACTGTGACGGCAGCAAATCGGGCAGCAAATTAGCAGCTTGTTCAAACGGCTCGACATATTCCGTACCGCTTTCGGTTTCAATTGCGGCAAATGTTTGTAATTGTGCTAATGATACGTGTGCCATAATGTTTAAATATTTCTGAGAAACACAATGAAACAGCTTTTAGATTATTTTAAGAACAAATACATTTTATTTTCGATTCAGTTTTTGGTTGCTACAGCCATTACTGTCGCCGGCTTTCATTATACTCCGATCATCAAACACAAATACTGGATTTATCAGCATATCAAGCTGATAGAAGATTTTATAGATGTCTTGACACAATACCCAAAAAATCATTTACGTTATACCGGTATACACAATGCTGTTATCAGAAAAGAGTATAAAGACCAGTTTGATAAAAGGCTTATTTTTCATGACGACAATAATATTGAGTTTGAATTAGGCGGCTATTTTATTGTTTATCCCGGATTTTCGGATTATAAAAGCTATCGTGACGATGCCCTTATACTTTCATATGTAAACCTAGATATGGAACGCTGTTTGGAGTTAGCAACGTATGATTGGACTAAAATTAAGTCGGCAAAAGTTCTTGGCGTTATGGCCGCCAAAACCTCAAATCAACTGGACTTTGATACCATGTACAAAGGTTGTGACGGTACAGCAGTCCGTGATGTCTATACGGTTGCGTGTACCGATGGTCGGAATATCAGCATTCCGATGCCCGAAGAGCATGCTCTGACGGCCTGCCGTTGTTACAATAACTCCTGTTCTCTGACTTTTAAGCTTTATTAATTTTATATTTTAATTTGCTTAAAATCGACAGCCAAACCGGTTTTATCATCAGTTTCGAGATATACACCGTATAGAGTTCCGCGTCCCTGAGCCGGAGTTAATCTGTCTGCGCTATAGATACGGCGCAATCGGTTAATAGGCGCGGTTTTATCAAATCCCAAAACAGAATTATAGTTTCCGCACATACCGACATCGGTAATGTATGCCGTGCCTTGCGGTAAAATTCCGGCATCGGCCGTCGGAACATGCGTATGCGTACCGACCACACAAGAAACGCGTCCGTCAAGATAATAACCGAGGGACATTTTTTCAGAAGTAGCCTCGGCATGAATATCAACAAACACGGCATCTACATTTTGTCCAAGCTTATAATATTTTAAGATATTTTCAATAGCTTGTACCGGACAGTCAACGGCTTCCATATATAAGCGTCCCAGCACCTGAATAACCAAGACTTTCCGACCATCGGGCAATTCATGGACAACAAAACCTCGTCCGGGATTATCGGCCGGAATGTTGGCCGGACGAACAATCACCTTACATTCATTTAAATAAGGGACAATTTCCCGCTGGTTCAAAAAATGATTACCGGTAACCAAAACATCAGCCCCTTTAGATAGGAATTCTCGACAAATACCGGGGGTTACACCAAAACCGTGTGCTGCATTTTCGACATTCAGCAACAATACATCCGGCTTATATAATTCTTTAATTTTCGAAATATTTTCTAATACGACTTCGCGTCCCGGTCTGGCAACAATATCACCGCAATAAAACAGCCTCATATCCTCTCCTTTGCACTTAAAATATAAAAAAAATAAACCTTATGCAATAAAATTATTTGAAAAATATATAGAAAATTAATCTAAATGTTGTATATTCATTCCATAATCCACGAGGAGAAAAGAAATGAAGACATTTTTCCGTCTAATCGCTTTAATATGCTTTTTAGAAATGTTAATGACTGCAAATCAGGCTGTTGCCTCCAAAGGTCTTAACATAAACAGTGCGCAGACAACAGGTATGGGCGCTAAACGTCCGCCGGCCAAACAAAACATTGAATCGCCTAAATTTCCTAAAAAACACCCGACACGTATAAATTGGATTAAGAAATTAAGTCTGACAAACGAACAGGCTCAACAGGTACAAAACATTTATACGGAAAGCCAATCGGATATTGAGCAATTACAAAAGCAAATTGAACAGGCACATAAAAAAATTGTCGAAATATACAAACAGGATGACTTAAAAATCCGTGAAATTCTGACCGAGCAACAACAAATCAAATTTGATAAAGAACAACGTAAAATGCAACAACATCAAGGTTTAAAACCGGATGGCCCGCGGCCGTCGCGCAAAAGAATGCCGCAATTTTAAAGACGTATAAATCAACAACAAGCTTGCTTTGTATAAATTGTTTGATTACACTTACAAAAAAACAAAAGGAAAGACTGATATGAAATTTTTATATATTGCATTGGGAAGTTTTTTAATATGGAATCAACCGGCCGCTGCTGAAGATTCCTCTGATTTCGGTTTAGATGACGAGACAGTAATCATAGAAGAAGAAATACCGGCCGACAGTGCGCGTGATTTTCAAAACAGTGACAAAACCGAATTTGAAATTGAAGAATTTTTTGAAGAAGCAAAAGACACGTCCGCAGATTCTGAACTTTCGACGTTTGAAAATACAGACAATATGCCGGAAGAATTAATTCCGAATAATATATCGGGCAGTGATACCATTCAGAATGAAGTTATCACGGATGACAATGCCGCCGGTGATGCACCGCAAGAAGAACCATTGATCGACACCTCTGATGATAACCTATCCTTATCGGAACGCAAACCTGCAGAAGCAGAAACAGCCGCAACGGAAACGAATCAAATCACCGAAGAAGAAAGTCCTGAGCCGGAATCGGAAATAAGCGAGAAACCTGTCGAAATTTCGGCAGAAGAAAAACCGCAGGAAGCTGAAGAAAAAAAGGAAAATGCCGTTCCTCAAGACGAAGAAGACAATAAAACCAAAGAAGAATATGAAGAAGAAATCAGTTTTTATATTAAAAATATGAATCTTTCGGTTGAACAACTGGATATGGCAAAATACATAAGCAATGACAGCCGCCTTAAAATCGAGCAATTATTGAAAAGTATTTATTTGTTGCGTTCCCAAGCACGCGAACTTGAAGCTAAGAGCTTAAACGATTTTGAGGCGATATTAACCGAGGAACAGCGTGAACAATTCCATAAATTAAGAGACTTGCAAGAAAAAGCACGAGAAAAATTTGAAGTTCTGCACGTTCAACTCGATGAAGAAAGCGAAGATGCGGTTTCGGATGGTGTTTCAGAAGGTACTGAAAATGCAGAAGAAAATAAAGAAAACGAATAAAATTTGAAAAAAATATCATTTTTTTGTTGCAATAATATTTTTTTGTATTAAAAGATATTTTGCACATACGGAGTGTAGCTCAGCCTGGTAGAGCGCTACGTTCGGGACGTAGAAGTCGCTGGTCCGAATCCAGTCACTCCGACCAATAAAAAAATACCACCCTCGCGGTGGTATTTTTTATTGTTTCAGAGGTGGCGGATGAGGGCCGGCGAAAAAGCTGGTCCGACAAGGAGCCGCCGGCAGACGGAAGTATGCCGGTCAGCATTAGCTGACAGGCAACGCAGTGACGCAGATTTTTGAAAAAAATCAAGTCAATCCAGGAATGTTGACCAATAAAAAAATACCACCCTCGCGGTGGTATTTTTTATTGTTTCAGAGGTGGCGGATGAGGGCCGGCGAAAAAGCTGGTCCGACAAGGAGCCGCCGGCAGACGGAAGTATGCCGGTCAGCATAGCCGATGAGCGCAGTGAAAAGAGCATAGCAACACTTTTTGCCTTGTTTCTTTGAAATGACTACCAACACTTATCAAGCCTGTATTCTTTAGGAATTTGAATACCGGAAAGAACAGTAAAATTATATGATAAGATTTTACCATTACCATCTAAGGTAAATTCACATTCGGAAAAAGCAGCTTTCTTATAGTAGTGTGATATTGTACTGAATTTTGATTTTAATCGATTTTGCATATTAGATAAGCTTACTTTACAATTTTTTTCTTCATACGACAACTTTTGTTTATGCTCTTCTTGAACCTTGGCCACGTTTTTGGCATCCAATTTTGAGATATAATATTCGATATCTTCCAAAGCCTCTTTAATATAATAATAATCTTCATCAGAAGAATCATGGTAACTTTGGTTCGTGCGGGAAAGACAAGAAACAAATTGCTTCAATCCCGCGAAATCTTTATGATCAAGACAATACTTCATCATGAGTTTTCCGACATATTTAGCCAAATCAGCAGGTATATCATACTCTTTTTTGTAGTGTCGATTTTGAGCGGAAATACGACAATAACCGTTTTGCAAAGGTTCTATTTTTAGATTATAACGACCACTGAAATATGGTTGCCAAGTTACCTTAAAGAAAGGATATTTATAACTTCGCTTATACGACCTGCACTCGCTCAAACTCTCGGCCAATTTTTCAGTTATCGGTACATAGAAAAAGTGGTATTCGGATTCCCTGGAAGAATCATCGAACACAAATATTAATCTTACGAGCAAAAATAAACTTATCGCACATAATACGATTTGCGTAATTTCTTTTTTCTTAGAAAACAGATTCATCATGTCATCATATTATTTTAACCAAACTTTCGTGTCAATATCAAAATCTGTCCGCAAATCGCATAGTAATTTTAAGCCAGATGCTGAAACACTTTGGGAAATCAAGTACGCTTGACTCAACAAAAAAATCCGCATACACTGCAAACAGATACGGATTATAAAATTTTTGACGTGGAGATTACCTATGAACAAACTGAAGATAGCGATTATAGGTTGCAGAAATATGGGGCAAAAACACCTTAATACTTTACGGAAAAATTTTGCCGACTGTGTCGAAATTGCCGGAATTCTGACTTCGTCACCGGAATCATCGGCACGCCGGGCAACTGAGCTGAATGTCCCCTATTTTACCGATCTTGACGATATAACTCTCAGCAACGTCGATGCGGCCATTATTTCCACCCCTGGTCCGACACATGCCGCAATCGGCGAGAAACTTCTTTTGCGCGGTATTCCGTGCCTTATTGAAAAGCCGCTTGCAACAACCCTTGACGGCTGCGCAAAATTAATTTCCGCAGCAAAGTCAGGTCACTGTTTAATTGCCGCCGGACATACCGAAAATTATAATCCGGCGGTTATCCGCTTAAAAGAAGAATTGCACGCGCCGGTTTCAAACATAAAAGCTGTTCGAACCAGCCGCAATACAACCAACAAAACCGGCATCAGCGCCGTGCAGGAATTAATGATCCATGATTTAGCCATTGTTCATTCGCTTTTGGGCAATAATATTGCATCATCCGACATTAATAAGCGTCCGGATTTGAGCTGGGAGCATCATGCGATTGTAACCATAAAATATAAAAACGGCGCATCGGTCAAGCTGGAAGCGTTGCGTGAAGACCGTGAAGTCGAGCGTTTTATGGATATCCGAGATACCGACAACAATATTTTCCATATTGATTTTATGGAACGCCGACTATTGAAAAACAGTCAAGTCTTAACCGAAGGCGGCAATGCGTTACAGAACGAACTGGCAGATTTCATCTGTTGCATAAAAAACGGCACAATGCCGCTGGTCGGTGCACGCGAAGCTGCCGACATTCTTGCACTCTGCTTGCGCTTAGAAGAAGGAATGACCGCTTAAAAATCCCCGTACATTGTTCCCAATTGACTTTCTTAGGAAAAAATGCTAGTATTTATCGCAGTAACGGTAAATAGACGGAGGCTTGAAAATCATGGCAGAAAGATCGGGTTCAGATACAAGACATCTGTTATACATTATCGCAAATGCTCGTTATAAGTGCGAATTTGATGATGCGGAAGAATTTAATAAAGCTTTGAATGTTTTCAAAAAATTACCTTCCTTATCTCCGTTAGGTTTGCAAGGCGAAACCTATAAACAAGACTATATATCCGGTATGTATCCCGAACTGGAAGAAGCTGTGAAATATTTCAGAAATAAAGTGTATCCAGATCCGAATAATAAAAAAGTACTACCGGACGCTGTACTCAAAAAATATGCCGATGAAACAATTCAAAAATTCGGATTGAAAGACAGTTATGATTTCAATAAAGAGCCGGATGCCGAGCAGTTAGCCCGTCTTAATACCCGTATTATGCCGAAACAAATAAAAGATATGAATAATCTTGCACCGGAACTTTTGAAAAAAATGGGTATTGCTCTGTCTGATATAAGCAAAGACTTTCGTGCTGTTCACAAATTTATGGAGTGCTTTAGCTATGCCGAAGATGTTGTATCGGGTCGTATCAGTAAAGAACGTGCTCAGGAATTTACACAATTCAAGGGCGTTAAGTTAGGGTTATCTCTCTTAGAGTTAGTTGACCAGGGAATAATTGATAAAGATCTGAAGATACTTGATGCGCCGCGTCTTCGTCAATCCCCTATAATAAGGGAATTCACGATAGCGGGAAAAAGTTATGACCTGTCTCAAGCTTTTCAAGATAAATCCGAAATGCCGCCGCTGGTTCGTCGCGAAGCCGGTATGATGCCGAAATATCGCGAGTTTTGTAAAAAAGTTAAAAACAACGTAATAGTCAAAACTCTCCGCAAGACACGCCTTAATCCGTATCATACATTTTTACCCGAAATTAAAGCGGACAGCTATGAAGAGGCTAAAGAAAAAGCTTATGATGAAGGTAAAGTCCAATTTTTATACAAAGGTACGCGCTATTATTCCGAAAGACACGATTGTTCGGCAACCGAAGAGTACAACAAGTATCATAAATTGTTACGCGGCCGCGGTGATGTTTCCGACAGAGTACCCCGCAATGCAAAAGGTGAGGTAGATTTATTCGCTGAAGATCCTATTATTATAGCGGTTATGCCGATTGAAGGGCCGGCCTTATACGGTCACGTCAGTATGCAATATAAAGATAGAGTGATAAATCGTCTGATTTCTACCATTTACACCGATCCGATATACGACACATACAAGGACTATACGGAGTATTATGCCATCTATCCGAGCAAACTCGGCCTCGATCCGAAACAAATTATCAGAGAAATTGATAAACACAACATCCGATACGGATATAAGAAATTCAATTTAGGTTTTAATAATTGTTCTAAAAACATTATCAAAGTATTAGAAAAACTCGGCATTAAAGATATCAATTTATTAGGGCCGGATAAGCTGGGGCTGAGAATGCCGACACCTGGCAATAATCCGTTCGGTTTCGGACTTAAAGATTGGTGCTTCAGAAACGGTGTTCATGTATATCCTGAAGAAGTCGCCCAAATGACCGCTCGTTATCCTGTTACGGATAATGAACAAAGACGTGATGAGCAAGAAGCAATTCGTGAGCGATACAAAGCTATTACCAAAGCTAAGGTCAGAACGCGAAAGGAAGCGGAAGCCGAAAAAGCTGCAAAGCAGACAAAACCTGCAAAGACAAACAAAAGAGCGCCGACTTCAGGTCCGACCGGACCCGTTGGTGGTAAAAAGCCTTTTGACGGCACAGAACGATAAAAATTTTGATAAATTTTTATTTATCGCGGAATTCAAACTTGATTAAATTCATAAATAAAATGAATGTTATCATCAATACAACTGCCAAAAAGATATTTTGCAGATACTCATAATTGTTCTCTTTTGCAATTGACAGACAATATGATATTCCCGCAAAAAGCATCGGAATTAAAGCAACAATAAAAGTAATTCCTTTCTCTATCCGGTTTTGATGTTCAGATTTAAAAAGAAAACCGCCCAAAATAGCAGGCGAAAACAAAGTTATAATCAGAGGAGCAAATATACCGGCTTCTGAAGGACTATCATACTTCATACCAAACAAAATCATACCATAAGTGACATATATAACAAAAAGTTTACAAAATACGCCCTGTTTTAGTCTTTTATCCGCTTTATAATCTACATTGCTTCCGACCATATCCGGCGGTAAATTTTCTATAAAATCATAATTTTGCTGAATATTTTTTCTTGTCGCATAAGCGTTGCTGATTTTGTTATAATACTCTGTTTTATCAGCTTTATCAAAAGGCAGATAGTCATTAGCATTTTCCTCGACATTTTTCTTTTTGAAAAACGGTAACCTATCAATATCAATCTCATATACAATTATCAGTAATATAACCATTGCGACCAATGCCGCAATTGGAGAATATTTTGTTAATAACGCAATAAAAATGAATGGTAACGAGTTCATATGCACATACTTCCTTTGAGATAAAAGCTACCATAATATTTTATATTATATCTTCCATTTTGTTAATAAACCAATAAAATACCCCAAATATTCGGACCAGAAATGTATAATATCAAGACAGATCAATAGGTTAAAAATATTGACAAGTTTTCGAAATAATCTTACCATAGCGCCAAAGACAACTATTTTGGTAATAATTAAATTTCGTGAAAAGGCACGAGTAATATAAGCGTTATGGAAAATTTTTCTTTAATATCACCAAATGCCCGTATTGGTGAAGGAACTATCGTCGGGCGATTCGTCATTATCGAGGACGACGTTGAAATCGGTAAAAATTGCCACATCGGCGACTATTGCCGCATTGCAAAAAACGTTGTTATCGGTGATGATAATTATTTGGGTGCGCGCGTTTCCGTTTACAGCCACACCGCTATCGGCAATCGGAACCGGATTTTTGAAAACTCTGTTATCGGGTTACCGTCGGAGCACATCGGCTATCATCTTTATCAGGGCAAGGTTATTATCGGCGATGATAACCACATTTGCAGCGGTTGTACAATTGATTGCGGCAATAACTTCGGCTCAGATAAAAAGCATGAGCTTCTGTCCTATATCACCGAGGGTATTTATCCGGAAGATGCTACCGTAATAGGTAATCGGTGTTTTATTCTGCAGGGCGTGACTATTCATCACAATTGTCATATCGGGCTGGGCAACATTCCCAATTCCATCGAAAAAGACTACGACACCGTTATCTGTTGCGCCTGCTGCCTGAATGGTTTTGTTCATGTTGCCAAAGGCTGTGAGCTCAGCAGCGGTACATTCGTCCGTGAATGGATGGCTGTCGGCCCCGGTGCTTTCACAGCCATGGGTGAACACATTGTCAAAAACGTTCCGCCGTTTGCCAAGATTCTTAAAAATCGTAATCAAGGCGTACTGACCGATCGGGCAAAAATGTTCGGCTTAAAACCTGAAGACGTATCTTCTGTCGGCTGTTTTACCGTCCCGCACGGTTCGTATTAAAAGCACCTAACTTGACGATTTTCAAACTTTTAAAAGGTACCGTTGCAAAACGGTATCTTTTTTTATTTATTCCGAGCGCGGTTTATGCCTAAATTGTACTTGACTTATTATATCATAATTTTTAACATTCAAACAGTTTACTGAGTATAAAAATCAGAGAGAAGTAATATGGACTATTCAATATTGGTTAATAAAGCAAGTCGACTTCCGCGCGACTATGTGCCGGAAGATTTGGTTGAAATTCACGAGCCTACCGGTTCAAAATTAGATAAAACCTATGTTAACCGATTAAATATTGTAGCTTACAAAGCTTTTAAGCAAATGCAGGCGGCGGCCTTAAAAAACGGCTATGAAATATTTGTTGATTCGTCATACCGCACTTATGAATACCAAGAAAGAGTGTTTAATAATGTTGCTGCCGAAAAAGGCCTGGAACACGCGAAAAAATATGTAGCCTTACCGGGTGGAAGCGAGCATCAAACCGGATTAGCCGTCGATGTCATTTTCCGCCGCAATAATGAAATGATTGAAGAGCAAAAAACCGATGATCCTGAAATTATGTGGTTATTTTCAAATGCGCATAAATACGGCTTTATTTTGCGGTTTCCAAAGGGCAAAGAAAATATAACCGGTGTTAATTTTGAACCATGGCATTTCAGATATGTCGGCAAAGAATTGGCAACCAAACTGTTTACCGATAATCTTACTTTAGAAGAATATCATAATTTACAAAAACAGCGCACACCTATCTAAGCAGAAACATCAAAAATCTAATACTTCGGACACATTAACTGAAAATTCGGATGGTTATTCTTATCGGCATCTATATCGATATTTCTTTTCTTCCGAATTTGCATATCCAAATCAAACGCCTTTTGAACGCAAGATTTTACGGTTTCATCCAATGCTGATTTTTCTGTTTTTTGTCTGTTGATATTTGATATACACTTTTGCAAAAAAGCCCTAACCTTCTCTATTTCAACGGTTTGATCGACCTTCACATGTAATTTTTCATGCTTTTTAATTGCATTGTACTCGCAAGAACCTTGCGGATATTTATCATCAATATACACATAAAAATCACCATCTTTATAGTAAAATTTCATATTAATATCGGTTACTTGATACTGTCCGTTGATACCATAAGTTTTATAATCATAATGATATGTCATATTGTAATGCGTACATCCTAAAGGCACATATTCGGATTCTGAGCACAAATCCCTCACATTTTCGGACGGCATACCGTAGTATTTCGGTTCCGAATTTTCATACCGCACGCGAACTTGCAATTCTTTACTTAAGGCTGCTTGCGCAAAGAAAACATATATTATTACCCATAAGTGTACAAAAGCAATTTTACTCAAACATTTTGTCATTATCTTTCCTTTCGTACAAAATAACGATTTTACCGAGAGATGTCAACGGCATTAAGGATGCCGGACTCTTCAAGTAACTTGACAAAGGCTTATTTTAGCATATATTAAAAATAATGCTTTAATAATTAATTCTAATAAGCCTATGCAAATTATTTGTACACTTGCCGTCGTTGCCGCAATCATCGCCCTTTTACTGTGTCTTGTTATCGGCATAATAAATGAAGCCGCAATGCCTAAGCCTCCGAGAACCACGTGTTTGGATGACGGTTTTGATGAAAAAAGAGATTTTCTTCTCAATGATGAAGACGAATCAATGATGGAAAATCGTCTTAGGTCTTAAAACATTTTGCCTCTTGCTTTTAAACCGAGCAAGAGGCTTTATTTTGTTTATTTACAATTTATCTTGCTTAAAATATAATACGTGCACATAATGTACAGATAAGGAAAATAAAATGCCCAAACAAGTTTCGGAAGAAATCATCAATAAAGCGCTCGTTACATACATCGCCAAAAACACGCGTTACATTACAGGCGCCCAAATAGATAAAACAGATACCACCATAAACTTAACGGCAGATTTTGCGATTAAAGAATCCTGTTATCTGTCACCTTCTTCCGGACACTTTAACGCTGTTGAAGCATTGATGTGCTTTAATCAAATGCTTTATGTTGCATTATTGGGCGGCATTCAAGAAAAAATGTATCCGTTTTACGAGCATATTACACCGGACGAATTCAATGAGCATCGCCGCAAAGTATATCTTTTGGAATTTGAAAAAATAAAATTCAAAAAACAAATCAATAATGAGTTTTTTCACGGTCGTATTGAGTTGAAAGTATTGCATAAAATCGGTGACAAAATATATGTCAATTGCCTTTTGGGTTTCGGAAATGATGATAAATGCGACAGTTTTATCGGTACCATCAAATTATTTATACCTGTTATAGAATAAGGAAATAAACTTATGGAAAAATATTTTAAACATTCGATAAAAGCGATTATCATCAAAGACGGCAAATTGTTGACGGTGAGTGTTGACTACGGTCGCGGTCGCTACAATAAATTACCGGGCGGCGGTCACGAATGGGGCGAAACCATTCAACAGGCCCTTATCCGCGAATGTAAAGAAGAATTAAATCTCGACATCACCCCTAAACGCTTGGTTTTGGCGCGTGATTATATTGCTAAAAATCACAAGCAACCTTATGATCTGGACTGCTTTCATTTATCCGAATTGATGTTTGAATGTGACGTTGATGACTTTTCCGCTCTCGGCAACGGCAGCGAACCGGATAGTGATGTTCAAAAAATTCAGTGGATAGACTTAAATAAATTAGCTGATTCGGATTTTTATCCTAAAGCGATTATTCCGTATTTGCAAAATCTCGACAACATAAAAGAAACCGTCGTCTTAGGCGATGTCAATTAAGGCCCATATTACTTCTTTTATATTGGTGCCAACTTTAGAGACTCGCTTCTTGTTTAAGTTTACTTTCTTTATTTTTTTAATTTGAAAACTTAAACTTCGGTCACTCGGTTGCGATTTTTTCGCTTCGCATCGCTAACCGCTTGCTTGCTCAAAAGCAACCTTCGCCCGTCGTCAAATAAAGTTCCACCGGAACTTTATTTATCCTCCGGCCCGACCCAAGTGGGTCGGAAGTTCTATATTACTCTTGTTATAAATATAAAAGAAACCACCCAAAAGGGTGGTCATTTTATTGGTGCCAACAGAGAGACTCGCCTCTTGTTTAAGTTTACTTTCTTTATTTTTTTAATTTGAAAACTTAAACTTCGGTCACTCGGTTGCGATTTTTTCGCTTCGCGTCGCTAACCGCTTGCTTGCTCAAAAGCAACCTTCGCCCGTCGTTAAATAAAGTTCTACCGGAACTTTATTTATCCTCCGGCCCGACCCAAGTGGGCCGTCCGTTCAGCTCTTGTACCACCAATAAAAAAACCACCCAAAAGGGTGGTCATTTTATTGGTGCCAACAGAGAGACTCGAACTCCCGACCCACTGATTACAAATCAGTAGCTCTACCAACTGAGCTATGTTGGCGTCACTGGAAAATTTATATACACTATGGTATTTCGGTTGTCAACAAATATTTATTATTTTTTCAATTGTGCACATATTCATTTGTTTACATTCTTATTTTTCAAAAAAAACTCTTTATTTTTTTGCAAACAGCCACTATCTTATAAACGTATGCAATAAACACATAGAAAGGATTAATAATATGGCTAAAACAGAAAAAAATCATTCGGAAGAAAATATGGAACAACCGAGTTGTAACTGCAGTAAAGATTGCAAATGCGGCTGTCAGGAAGGTAAAGAATGCACTTGCGGAAACAATTGCGGTTGTGGTTGCGGCTGCGGCAATGGTTGCTGTTGCAAGAAAAAGACTTTCAAATTATTAGCTGTTTTAATAATATTTTTGGCCGGTATGGGCTTTAACGAATTAATTCATTGTTGCGGTCGTTGCCCGACAAAAGGTCCGCGCCCTATGCCGGGATATCATCAAATGGTTCCGCCTGCACCGATTTCTGCTCCTAATTTTGCCGATAAAAATAACGGCGGCACCGTTATCATTATCAATGCCGATGGATCAATGCAAACACCGAACTTTAATGCGCATCATAAAAACGGTTGTGGATGCCATAAAAATGGCGGCGAGTGCGGTTGCAAAAAACACCACAAAGGACATAAACATGCTTTTAATGATGAAAATATTCCGAGTGCACAGCCGCAAGCGGCAGTTGTTACTGAATAAGTTTCATTTCATGAAAAAAATCCTCACTTGCTGTGAGGATTTTTTTGTGTCTTTTTCAAATTTAAATAGATGGGCGCTTGCCGTATTCCATAAGCTTTTTACGCACCAGGCCGCGCAACGATATTTCCGGCCGCGCCCCATAGTGGCTGATAACTTCAGAGGCGGCAATATTGCCGATAATGGCACATGTGCCCAAACTGCGTCCTTTGACCAGTCCGTATAAAAAGCCCGAAGCATACAAATCGCCGGCACCGGTTGAATCAACAACATCCTCAATTTTTTCAGCTTCAACAAAGATTTTTTCCCGACCGTGAACAATAACCGATCCGCGCGAATCACGCGTAACGGCGGCAATATTTACCAATGGTTTAATCTCATCTAAAGCGGCATAAAAATCGTCCGTTTGAAACAAAGTTTTCAATTCTTCTTCATTGGCAAACAGAATATTAACGTGCTCTTTAATCAATTTAAGCATATTGTCACGATGTTGTTTAACGCAGTATGTATCTGATACCGAAAAGGCGACTTCACGCCCGTGTTTATGCGCCAATTCGCAAGCTTTTAAAATTGCTTCGTGCTCACTTGGTTCGTCCCACAAATAGCCTTCGATAAAGGTAATTCTCGATTCGCTGATTATTTTTTCATCAATATCCGCCAACGAAAGTTTGCGTGAAGCCCCTAAATAAGTAAACATCGAGCGCTGTGCATCCGGCGTAACCAAAACCACACTGCGCCCCGTTGCCGGACCTTCGGTCAAAGCCTCGGTAAAGAAATCAATACCGGCAGCACCGATATCTCGCTGAAACAGTTGGCCGAGCTCATCGTCATGAACCTTACCGATAAAAGCACAATCGGCACCGAGTGATGCCAGACCGGCCACCGTATTTGCGGCCGAACCGCCCGAAACTTCGCGTTCGGAAATAACTTCGGCATAAATTTTGCCGGCTTCTTTTGCTTCCAATAAGGTCATACTGCCTTTAGGCAGATTTCTTTCCGTTAAAAACGTATCCCCTACTTTGGCCAAAACATCCACAATAGCATTTCCTATGCCGACAATATCATAAACCGTATCAACCATTTTTTTCCTTTCGTTATAACTTCAACAATAAACCTATTCCGGCTGAAATAACAATATAAAAAATTGCACTTTTTTTATAAAATCGCATAGCAAGTGTTAAAAAAGTCAAAACACCGAGCGTTTTACAGTCAACAATCGTGATTTTGGCGATATCCCAACCGGCAAACAAAATCAAAGCCATAACCGCCGGACGAATAGCGCTTAAAACTTGTTGCACATTGCTGTTATCCGACCATTTATTCAAAAACTTTGCAACAAAATAAATCGCAATCATTGATGGTAAAACTTCGCTCAAAGTTGCCGCCAGCGCGCCGCCGATACCGGCCACCTTAAAACCGGCATATGTTGCCATATTAATTCCCATCGGCCCGGGAGTTGATTGTGAAACGGCTATCATATCGGTCAGTTCGGCCGTTGAAAACCAACCGTAAACCTCTGCCAAATCAAACAAAAACGGTACGGTTACCAATCCGCCGCCCACAGCAAACAGACCTATTTTGAAAAACTCCAGGCACAACAAAATATAAATCATGCTTTTTTACTCCCAAAATCAGGAATAAATGCCGAACCGGCCGCCAATAAAACGATAACAATCGCAGACAGATGACACCAAACCAGCAAAATTAGCGCAACGGCAAACACCAAATAGTCGCGCACACGCTTAACACCTTTTTTCCACATATCGGCAACTGTATTGATAATAAGCGCCGTCACGCTGATTCTTATACCGCCGAATGCTTGCTGGACATACTGATTATCCATGTACTGTCGCAAAATCAAAGCCAACAGTAAAATAATGATTATCGACGGAGCAATCACCCCCATGGTTGCCGCAATCAATCCTGACAATTTGCGCAATTTATAGCCTATAAACGAAGCCGCATTAACAGCTATCATTCCCGGTGTGCATTGTCCTATCGAATAATAGTTCAACAGTTCTTCTTCCGAAACCCATTTATATTTATCGGCAACTTCGCTTTTCAAAATCGGTAACATGGCGTAACCGCCACCAAAAGTAAAAAGCCCCATTTTGAAAAAAACGGCAAAAATTTTCCACAAATCGACCATAGCAACCCTTTCATCCGACCAATACTTAGCCCAATATTACAAAATATTCAAGTTGTTTATTATGTCAAAATATCTTTGACTTTATGGATAAGCTCCTTTACATTAAAGTAAATTTAAGCTTAAAATTAGGATATAAAGTTATGAAATCTGATAAAAATTCAACAACAAAAACAATAAAAAAAGCCGAGAAAAAGACAAGTAGAAAATCAACCGAAAAAATACGTAAACCCGTTGCAAAATCGGCAACATCGGCATCTTCCGAAGCGAAACAACCGGTTGAAAACGAGTCTTTTCTGAATTTTACATTACCGGCGGCAGCAGATGTTTTTAAAATGCTTTCGGATAATACCGTATGGCTGTCCGTTTGGCTGATATTCGGCTCGGTTATGTGTATGCTGACACAATATGACTTTTTATGGGATTTTGAAAACTATCACCTTTATAATCCGTGGTATTGGTTTGACAGTAAAGGCTATGATGTGTATACGCCGCTCGGCACCATTAACTCTTTTCTTAATCCGCTACCGGACACACCTTTATATTTTCTGATTAAATGGTTTAATGATTACACTGTCATTATTTATGCCTTTCAAGGCCTATGGTTCGGCGGTCTGATTTTCTTATTTCATAAAACGGCCTTATTGTTCTTTGAACACAAAGGGTATCGTAATATTTTGCTGTTTATCCTGACAATGGCGATTGCCCTTACCGGTCAGGCAACATGGTTTCAGGCCGGCACATCCACAAATGAAACGCAAATAGCCTTTTTTGCCATGTGGGGGATTTATTTGGTACTCCGCCAGGAACGTTATCCGGAACTGCGTTCGGTTATGAATTACTTTTGGGCCGGTCTGGTATTCGGTATCGGTTTAGGCTTAAAACAAACCAGCTTAACATATGCTTTTGCCATCGGTTTTACCATGATTGCCTTTTATAAAAATTACGATCATCCGGTAAAATTCATCGGCACATTTATTTTAGGCGGTTTTATCGGTGCTATGTCGGTGTACGGCTTTGTTTTATATAAAAACTATATTGATTATGGTAATCCGGTTATGCCGTTTTTGAATACATGGTTCAAATCAGAATACTATGATAATGCAAATTTCCAGGATCGCCGTCATTTACCGATTAATTTTTGGGAATTTTTGTATTATCCGTATATTTGGGAGTCCCGCGCCGCTGAAATTTACTATCAGGATGCACGCGGTTGGCTGTTCTACACTTTATCGTGGATGTTTGCTTTGTATGCCATCGGCTATTACATTATCAAACGTAAACGAGTTAAATTTTTTGACTCGCACTTAAACTGTTTTACAACTGTTTACATGTTCATATCCTATATTATATGGACACTGTTTTTCTCCATTTTCCGGTATTTAATACCGATGGAAATGTTTTTTGCCATTTTCTTCGTAAAAGCGATGGATACACTGTTATTCAGGTACTATCGTCAATGGTTGGTTATTTTCCAAATAAGTGCGATTCAATTCTTATTATACAGTTTTTTATCTGTGCCGACACATCATTCTTGGGGGCGTATGCAATACTTGCGTCAAGACAAATTCCTTGATATGGAAAAAATAATATTACCTCCGAATACTTTGGTGAAATTCTACAATTTGCCGATTGGATTCATCGCGCCTATTTTAGCAAGAGACAACCCTTATTTCAAGGCTGTATCATACATTGATCAGGCTTTCGGCATGAATACCGACTTTACGGAACGTAATAAATTTGCCGAGATTCGCAATAAAGTCGTTGCCGAGCATAAAGGTCCGGTTGTTTACTTTGCCGTCGGCGACATTACCGCGGAGATTCTTGAAAAAACAGAAATTGTTCATTCTCCTGATTTTAAGCATTATAGTGAATTGGAACGTGTCGATCGTCGGAAAACCGTTTCTCGAGCACGCCACTTCAAACATGTGGTCGAAAAATATGAAGCCGGACATCATAGAATGACGGTTACTCTGGAGGATGCCAAAGCCTTAGCACAGGTCGATTTCAGCCCGAAAAGCTATAAACTGAACAATGAAGAATTAAGTCGAATGTATTGCCGAAAGCTTAGGATTAATGCCAACAATAAGAGATTTGTCGTTTGCGTGCCGGAAGAATTGAAATATCAAATTCTTAAAGAGCAGACGCAACTCGCAGACTTCAAATAAAGCGAAAGTTATATATCTTTAAGCTTATTGACTCATACCTGACTTTTTTGTTAAGATAATATTAAAGTTAATAAGATAATTATACTGTTATACAGATTTTTACAAGGAGACTCTTAAGATGAAAAATAACCAATCCGGTCGTTCAATGATTGAAATGCTGTGTGTTTTATCAATCATTGGTGTTTTAACCGTCGGAGCCATAGCCGGTTACCGCAGAATGATTAGCAAATACTATGCCAATAAAACCGCACAATATATTACTACCCTCGTAACAGAAATCAAAACTGCTTACTCGCAGCAACCGAGTTTTAACGGAATTTCCAATGAAACCGTAATGGGAATGGGTATCGTACCAAAGGAGTTCGGTACAAATCCGTCTCAGTTGAGAAACCCGTACGGCGGTGTTGTAAATATCTTTGCTTCAAATTTACGAGAGGTTCCGGCAGGTACTGGTTCTGAAGATAGTGATGCGACAGCTATTTTGGAATTCGGTATGATTTCGCGTGAGGTATGTTTACAGCTTATCACCCAAGATTGGGCCTCTCAATTTGGCGAAGCCGTCATTGCAATTGCTGCCGGCGATGCAACGAAAACGAACGTAACAAACATGACGACGCCGATTTCGTCAGCCGGAGGTGCCTATCAAAATAAAGGCTTAGATTATATATATCTTGATGATAATACTGACTATACCAAAAAAACAGGTTATTATAAAAACTTAGCTATTGGTATAGCAAGAAATAAACATAATCCTATTCCTGTCAGACCTGCTTATGCAGCTCAGGGTTGTAATTGTTATGACCCGACGACGCAAGAAACAACAACCACTTGTTCTTTTGCCATCAAATTCCGTTAATATTGGAATAATCCTAAAAAGCACCTCACCGGAGGTGCTTTTTTTTGTTGCATCAAAAATATAAACAAAAAACTTGACATAATTTCCAAAATAATTTAGATTTAAATCAATTCACAAAATTATTAATTTAAATTTTTTAAGATATGAATGCAAAAATTAAAAAAGCGCTCCGCGCGGATGTCCATGTTGAGACATCTCATTTATGGATTATATATCTCGGTGTCGTTGTGGCCCTGGGTTTTTTGGTTGACTGTGTCATCGCCCCAATCTGGCACGAATATTGTAGGGTGATTGACTACAGCGAACTAATCACGAGTGCAGGCATCATTGCCGGTCTGGAGGCCGTACGCAAGTACGCCCTGACCAACTTCAAGTACTTGAAGAATTTGACGGATGTGAAACCGGCAGAAGGGACCACGCCAAAGAAAAACAGCCCGGAAGAAATCCTTAAGGAAAAACTCTGGGTCCCCTGTGTAGGCTGGTTTTTAGTGTTAGGTTACGCAGTCAACATTCTCCTTATCCCGTTTATCGACGGTATTAACGAGGTTGACTGGAATTTCCTCCACGCCTCTGTGTCGATTTTCCTGACTATTAGCGGTTTACGCGAGTACGGTGTGTACTCCAAAACCGAAAAAGAGTTGGAAAAAGAGAATGCTGGCAATGCCGAGCAGTAACACTTAAAGAAAAAAGGCTTAAGACTGGTTCTTAAGCCTTTTTGCTTTACTTTTATAAATATCTGAGGCATATTACCCTAGATTAAAAAAGGAGAAAAAAATGTATAACGTTCGTCACATTAATTCGGACTTACTTTGGATAGGTGCCAGCGATCATCGTCTGGCGTTATTTGAAAATGTATACCCGATTCCCAAGGGTATTTCCTATAACTCATACCTGCTTCTTGATGATAAAACCGTTTTACTGGATACGGTCGATTCGTCGGTGCGCCAACAATTTTTTGAAAATCTTCAATATGGCTTAAACGGACGCACATTGGATTATATGATTATCAATCATATGGAACCTGACCATTGTGCCGAAATCGAATCGATTGTCAAAAAATATCCGGAAGTAAAAATTGTTTGCAACATGCAAACGAAAAAAATGATCGGTCAATTTTTTGATTTTAATATCACTGACGACCGATTCGCTATCGTTAAAGAAAATGATGTTTTGGAAACCGGTAAACACAAATTGACCTTTATATCCGCGCCGATGGTGCACTGGCCGGAAGTTATGATGACTTATGATACAACCGATAAAATTTTATTCTCAGCTGATGCCTTCGGAACATTCGGTGCCTTAAACGGCAATATTTTTGCCGATGAGGTCGATTTTGCTACCGAATATTTAGATGAAGCTCGTCGCTATTATACCAATATTGTCGGTAAATACGGTCCGCAAGTTCAGGCTGTTTTGAAAAAAGCCTCAGCCCTTGAAATTAATATGATTTGCCCGTTACATGGATTCGTATGGCGTCATAATTTCGGGACTTACCTAGAAAAATATAACTTATGGTCTTCTTATACCCCTGAAGAAAAAGGCGTTGTTATCGCTTACGGATCGATTTACGGCAACACTTATAACACCGTTTCGGTTTTGGCGACAAAATTAGCTGAGCGTGGCATTAAAAAAATTCAAATGTTTGATGTATCGGTCACCCATCCGTCATATATTATCGGCAAAATGTTCCAATATTCAACACTGGTGTTTGCCGCTCCGACGTATAATGCCGGCATTTTCGTAAATATGGAAAACTTGCTGCACGATATAGTTGCCCACAATTTGCAAAACCGCAATATTGCCGTTATAGATAACGGAACATGGGCAGCCACTGCCGGCAAGCAAATGAAAGAAGAATTGGCAAAACTCAAAAATTGCCCGATTATTGAACCGTCGATATCGGTTAAATCGGCCTTAAAAGCTGAACAATTAGCCGAGCTTGACACTTTAGCCGATGCTGTTAAATCGGCTCTTTAATTTAAGGAGAAAATAAATGAAGAAATATATTGCAGAATTATTCGGAACCTTTGTTCTGGTATTTGTCGGTTGCGGAACGGTTGTTTTTTCCGCACCTTTTATTGGTAATCTGGGAATCGCTTTAGCATTCGGCTTAGCCGTTATGGCTATGATTTATGCCGTCGGACCTGTTTCGGGTGCGCACTTAAATCCGGCCGTCACACTGGGTGTTTTAACAGCCGGTCGTATCGGTTTTAAGCAAGCCGTCGGCTACATTATTTTCCAATTTTTAGGCGCTGTTATCGCTTCATACGCCATTGTTGCCGTTTTAAGCGGGCGAATTTCCGGTTATGATGTCAACCTGCAAGGCTTAGGGCAAAACGGCTGGGGCGCTAATTACGGCGGCGGTTATGACGCCGATGCTGCCGCATTATTTGAATTTATCGCCACCTTTATTTTTGTGAAAGTTATCCTTAAAACAACCGAAAACGATTTAAAAATAGCGGGTGTTGTTATTGGTTTGACTTTAACGATGATTCACATTTTAGGTTTACCGATAACAGGTGTTTCGGTTAATCCGGCACGCAGTTTTGGTCCGGCGATTTTAGTTCAGGGCGAAGCTTTGGAACAACTGTGGTTATTTTTGTTTGTGCCATCCGTTGCCGGAATTTTTGCCGGTTTAACTTCGTGCACCTGCTGTCCTTGTTGCCGTTTAGGCAAATGCAGCTGCGAACTTCCGTCGGCACCGGCCGAAAGCACACGACCGGCTAAAGAAGAAATCAAAAAAGCCGAAGCTAAAAAGCCTGTTCATCGCCGCAGTAGCAGCAAAAAAACTACTCGTAAAAGCTAAAATTCTCAAACAGAAATAAAAAACGCCTCATCATTGAGGCGTTTTTTATTTCTGATATTTAAAAACCTATTTAACATTTTCTTTAATCAGCGTTTGTTGAACTTCTTTTATTTGAGCCTTATAATGCTGCAGAGCTTCGGCATTTTTCGGTGTCCAGTTTATTGACGCATCATCAAGGTTCACCCACTTAAGCTCTTTTTGCTTTTGCGGTTCGACAACTTTTAACAAAGATAAATCCGTCGGCGCACAAATAAACCAATGAAGCTTATATTTATTATTTCGTGTTGCGCCGAGTTTTTGAATTACATCAACATTCAAGTTTGTTTCTTCTTTAATTTCGCGATGAACCGCCGCATTCAAGGTTTCACCGGGTTCGACCTTGCCGCCCGGAACAACATATTGCGTATCGTTGGTATTAATAACGGCATTACGCTGAGCCGTTTGTGCCAAAATTTGATTTTCATAAACAATAACCGCACAAACAACATCTTGGTTGTTGCCTTTGAAGCGGTTATAAACTTCCCAATAGCAAAAATCTTTAATACAATTTAATACAGACATTTCTTTATCCTCTGAAATCAACCTTAAAAGCAGTATATCTCAAAAATCAGATCCTTCATCCGTTTATTTATTTAATGCACAGCATACTTTTTAAGCACAAAAAAAGACCTCTTTACAGAGGTCTTTATGTTGGTAGGCGCTGACAGGTTCGAACTGCCGACCCTCTCGGTGTAAACGAGATGCTCTTCCAGCTGAGCTAAGCACCCATCCTTTCAACAAACGTACTTATACACGTTTTACTTTGATAAATCAAGTATTTTTTTTACTTTTTTTGATATTTTTTATAAATATCGTTATTTCAATAAATTAGAATAATATAATAAATAAATCAGCAATAAATTTTTATTTACTTTTGATAAAATTGCATTATAAAAACAGCTGTTAAAAGAATCGAGGATTTAATGATCAATGACTTAACAAGCGGACATCCGCTCAAGCTTATTATACAGTTTGCCTTACCTTTGCTTATCGGAAACTTATTTATGCAATTATACCAAATTTCCGATATGATTATTGTCGGACATTTGATTGATGTCAGAGCCTTAGCGGCTATCGGTGCTTCGGCTCCGATATATATGGTTTTTTTAATGGTTGCATTCGGATTTACCGGCGGCTTGACAGTTGTCACGGCACAACGCTTCGGTGCACACGATGAAATCGGGGTCAGACAATCCGTTTTCCATTGTCTTTTGGCAGCCGGCATTTTAAGCATTATCTTCACTCTGGGACTGACGGTATTTTTACGACCGCTTTTAGAAGCCACAAATATGCCGGCAGAAATATTTGAACAAGCTTACGATTTTATGTTTATACTTTCGCTGAGCTCGATTTTAATAATTATGTACCAATTACTCTCGGGTTTTATTCGCGCATTGGGTGACAGCAAAACGCCGCTGTATTTTTTGATTTTTTGTTCCCTGATCAACATTGTCCTTAATTTTATATTTATTAAATATTTCCGTTTAGGTGTTGTCGGCTCGGCTATGGGAACATTTTGTGCCAACGCCGTCTCTGTGATTATATGTTTTGGCTATATGTGGTACAAATTTCCGCTTTTGCGCCTTTCAAAAGATATGATGCACTATGATTCAACCGTGATGCGTAATCATTTACGGATTGCCTTTCCGATGGCTTTGCAATTTTCGATTTTATCGTTCAGTATTTTGATTATTCAAAGCGTGCTTAATTCCTTTGGGCCGGATGTTATTGCCGCTTATGCCGCGGCATTGCGTGTTGAGCAATTTGCCACCCAACCGCTTTTGGCCATTGGTTTGGCCATGGCTACTTATACGGCGCAAAACTGGGGCGCAAATTTACTTTCGCGTATCCGGCGCGGTGTTAAATATGCCTTTTTGATATCGACCGGTTTAAGTATTTTCGGTTTTATACTTATTCGCCACATCAGTGATTATATGATTGCCATGTTTATTGATACCGGCAACAACAATGACGGCAGTGATATACAATTTATTATCAGCACCGGTCAGCAATATTTGGATATCAGTACATTGTTTTACTTTTTCCTCGGTTTGATTTTTGTTTTCCGCAACAGTATTCAGGGTATGGGAAAGCCTTTTATTCCGCTTATGTCATGCGTTGTCGAATTATTAACACGCTCTTTTGCCGCCGTCTATCTGGCTAAAATTATGGGATATGTCGGTGTATTATATGCCAGTGCTCTTTCATGGGTAGCTGCCGGAATACTGGTTGTTTGCGGCTATATCTACTATATCCGCAAGTTCAATAAAGAAAAACTGCGTTGGAAAATGGGTGAGATCAAACAGCGTTTAAAAGAAAACGGACCGATAGATTAACCGATACATAAATTTTCGACTTTTTTTGCCGCTTCCTTGCCGGAAGCCACGGCTTGTACGGCCGTTGAACCGCCGCTGACAAAATCGCCGGCATATATAATTCTGTCGTCCTCAATAATATCTTCAGCGCGCGAACTTCCCAGAGCATACACAATATGCTTAAATCCTTTGCGCGCAATCATCGTATTCGGCACATCTATCAATTTACCATCTTCGTTAAATTGCGTTTTAACCGTGTAGACAATCAAAAAATCCCCGTCTTTTTCAATTTTTGCGACACGAGTCATAGTGGTTATGTCAATATCATTTTTCAACAAAATTTCGCGCTCGGACAGCGTAATACGCATATTACCTATTTTGCGTCGGACAAACATTTCGACATTTGCGGCGCCGTTTTCACGTGCCGTTACGGCACAATCGACAGCTACCGCGCCACCGCCGATAACAGCAACATTGCCATTTGTTTGATATTTTTCGGGTGTTTGTAAATAATCGGTATAAAGCAAGGCATTTTCTTCGCCCTCTATACTCATTTTGCGACATTTTTGCTCACCGATCGCAACGATAACAGCATCAAAACCATTACGTAATAAAGCCGCGTAATCGGTGACTTTATGATTAAAATGCGCTGTTACAAGCGGACTTTGCAACAATTTTTGCCACTCATAGGCAATAATTTCCCGAGGCAAGCGCGATTGCGGAATCAAATTCAATGCACCGCCGACAACGGATTTTTCTTCAAAAGCTTCCACGCTAAAACCACGTTTAATAAGCTCGGCAACGGCCCCTATACCGGCAGGTCCCAAACCGATAACGGCGATTTTTTTACCGTTTGCCGTCCCCTGCTCGGCAATAAGCAGATTATTTGTACGAGCTTGCCGCATAATATATGCTTGTACGGCCGGAATTTTGATGGCACTGTCCAGATTTTGGCGTACACAAGCCTTCATACAAAACGTATCAGGACAAATCAAACCGCACACTTCGCCCAGCGCATTTTGTTCGGCAATTAACGAGGCAGCCGCACGAATATCACCATTTTTGGCAGCGGCTATAAAATCGCACGGCGAACACAAAACAGAACAAGCTTTCATACAAGGTTTTGCCTTGCATTGCAGGCATTTTTCCGTTTCGGCATCAAACTGAGGTTTTGTCAGATATACATTATTTTTCATCATTTACTCCCATTAATACTGCTATTTAAGCACACAAAATACAAAAAAACACCTAATATTTTTGTTTTTCAGATTGTATTTCAGAAAAAAAACTGTATGATGAGAGGAAAATAAGGAATATACTTGATAAAATGAAAATCACTTGGTTAAAAAATATAATAAAAACAAAATCTTTCAGCAATTTTGTCGGGAATTTGGCATATTACTATCTGAAATTTGTAGGCTTAACAACGCGCTGGCAGGCAGTGATTAATGTTAAAAAAACCTATGAAACACTTGAAAAAGACGGCAGTATGATTGTTGTCGGCTGGCATGGCCGCACGCTCGAAATGCCTTATTTTTGGAATAAAACCCGCACACTTAATGCTCTGGTATCTCCGCATCGTGACGGACAGTATATCGTCAACATACTGGCTAAATTCGGTATCGGTCATATCAGCGGTTCAAGCAATCAAAATTCGACCGAAGCCGCATTTGAACTTATGCATAATCTGCAGCAGGGCAACAGTATCGCCATTATTCCGGACGGCCCGCGCGGTCCGAGTATGCAAATGACAATGAGCCCGATTTTTTATGCTCAAAAATCCGGAAAACCGATTATCGGGATAACGTACAGCATTGCCAATTCGATTATTGTGACCAAAAGCTGGGATAATATGATGATTCCGTTTCCTTTTCAAAAAGGTATATATGCCATAACCGACCCGATTTATATACCTCAGGATGCTACTGCGGAAGAATTGGAACAATATCGCCTTAAGGTCGAGCAAACACTTAACAACCTGACATGGGAATTAGATCAAAAAATGGGTATTCAGTATATTCCGCAGGGTACGGAATGTAAAAGAAGCCGCAAAGAAATAAAACAACAGCAAACGAGGGATTAATGTTTATCGGAGTTTACAACACATTAGTACGAATCTTATATCCTATAGCCATACGCCGCTACATTGAAAAACGCAAAAAAATAGGCAAAGAAGATATCAAGCGTTTTAACGAGCGTATCGGACGACCGAATAAAAAGCGTCCGGAAGGCCGTTTGATATGGTTACACGGTGCTTCGGTCGGTGAATCTATTTCGATGTTGCCTTTAATTAACCGCTTGCTCGAGATATATCCGGATATTCATATTATGGTAACCACCGGCACCACAACCTCTGCCGAAGTTATGGCCAAACGCTTGCCTGAACGCGCTTTTCACCAATATTTACCGATAGACAATCCGGTATTTACAACGCGTTTCGTCCGCTATTGGCATCCGACAATTGCCTTGTGGTTTGAATCGGAATTTTGGCCGGCAATGCTATCCTCTATCAAGCGCCGTAATATTCCGCTGATTTTAATTAACGGCCGTATTTCCAATAAATCTTTCAAACGTTGGCAGCAATTTGATTATATTTGCAAAGAGCTTCTGGGTTGCTTTACCGCCTGTCTCGGACAGTCGGAAGAAGATGCGTATCGTCTGCGGGTTTTGGGTTGCAAAGATGCCATGTGCTTAGGCAACCTTAAATATGCGGGTTTACCGATTCCGGTAGATGCCGAAAAAAAAGCCGATGTATTAAAACAAATTGGTTCTCGTCCGGTTTGGTTGGCCAGTTCAACCCACAATGATGAAGAGTTTAAAATCGGGCGCTTCTTAAAAGATTTACAAGCAAAACATCCTGATTTACTGACAATTATTGCACCGCGCCACCCTAACCGCGGTCCGGAAATTGCTGATAAATTGCGCTCCGATTACGGCCTGAATGTCGCCTTACGTTCAAGTGATGAAAAAATTACCGAACAAACTAATGTTTATGTAGCCGATACCATCGGTGAAATGGGAATTTGGTATGAAATTTGCCCTATTGTTTTTGTCGGCGGTTCATTAATTCCGCATGGCGGTCAAAACTTTATGGAACCGTCACGTTGCCGTGATGCGGTCATTGTCGGTCCGCACATGCATAACTTTACCGATGCCGTGAGCCGCGCCAAGCATGCCGATGGTTTAATCCAGGTCAATGATGTTTTGGAGCTGATGGATATGGTCGAACAGCTGCTGAATAATAAAGAATTGCTTGAAGCCAAACGCAGTTTGGCCTACAACTGGGCAACCAGCGAAGCCAAAGTATTAGACGGCATTGTTGAAAAAATTCAAGGATATATGGTCAATGAAGACTCCTAAATATTGGCAATCCAATTCTTTATTATCTAAAATTCTGACACCGATCGGATGGTTGTACGGTTGGGCAACACAATTGCGCCTCAAGCTCAAGCAGGCACCTAAAGCCGATATTCCGGTAATTTGTATCGGCAACATCACGGCCGGCGGCACCGGCAAAACACCTGTATCGCTGTCTGTTGCCAAAATGCTCGCAACCGATATGTATCATCCGTTTTTTTTAACCCGCGGTTATGGTGGAAAATTGCAAAATATCATGGTCAATACAAAAAAACACGCCGCCCGTGAAGTCGGAGACGAACCGTTGTTACTGGCGCAACAGGCTCCCGTTGTTGTCAATGCCGACCGCTTTGAAGGTGCAAAACTTGCCGTTCAGGAAGGCGCGGATATTGCCATTATGGATGACGGTTTTCAAAATCCGAGTTTACACAAAGATTTATCTTTTTTAGTTTTTGACGGCAACTATGGCATAGGCAACGGCAAAATCATTCCGGCCGGTCCGTTAAGAGAAACTTTCGAAGACGGTATCAAACGTGCTGACGCGCTGATTATTTTAGGCAAAGACAAGCATAATTTAGCCGAGCGCTGCAAGTTACCGGTATTTTTCGGGCATACCGAAGCATTACAGACAACGGTATCCGGCAATAGGGTTTTGGCTTTTGCGGGTATCGGGCATCCGCAAAAATTTTATCACACCTTAAGCCAGCTCGGTTTTGATATCGTGGAAACAATTGATTTTCCGGATCACCATTTTTACAGCAAGGAAGAGTTGGAAAATATTTTGCAAAAGGCCAAAGAACAAAATGCCGAAGTTTACACCACCGGCAAAGATTTTGTAAAAATTCCGCCATCATTGCAAAAATACATCAACGTTTTGGAAATTGCCGTTGTTTGGGATAATCCCGATGAGCTGCTGAAATTTATTAAAGAAAAAACCGCTATAAAGAAAAGTTAGACGATTTCCACGTTTAAAATCCACCCCAAAGGTTCTTCAAACGAATCGGATTCGACTTCCGGTTCAAAACTGTCTTGATCGACAACATAGTATTTGTTGTTTTCTTTATTGTAGATAAAATAAAACCAGTCATCAGCCCCGAGAATAATCCACGATGCTTTTTCCGAGCCGAAATAGCGCTTATTATACGTCACAATGTCTTTAAACCAGTTATTGTCTTTTACCTCTGCACCGAAAACCAAATGACCTTCGTTAGAAAAACCGTTGGCCTGTTGTAATAATGCGGTATACGCACTCGGTAACTCCGGTAGACCGACCTGTTTAAGTTTGGCATTACACATTGAAATCTGTAAAACGGTTGCCGGTTCATTGCAACCGGCTTGTTCTCTAATGATGTTGATTAAGTCTGTCATTGATTGTTTCTCTCCCGATTCGGTTGCTTTCGCGCCGTGAATCTTTGAGATTCCAAGGTCCGCGATTTCGTGCGTGATATTTACTGTTATGGCTGCGGCGGATACTTTCTTCTTTAGCCTTCTCGTTTCCGGAATCGGCTTTTTGAACCGCATTTTCTTTTTTAACCGTGTCCGGCAGATTCGTCTGGGTATTTTCATCCAAACCCAAATATTTCTTATCATAAATCACACTGTTAAGGCCAAACATGCAGCGCACACCTTCCGGCGGCTGAATACGATAAATAAATTTGCGATCGATTTTGCGATTATAAAAAATATCATTTCGGCTGATAGGCTCACCATTATAGCCTATCTTAGCCAAATCGGTTTCTAAAGCGTGCATAGCGTCATGCGACGGATGGCGGACAATAAAGCACATATTCTCATATCTGTTAACATCGGCAAAGCTTTTACCGCTTTCTTCAAGAGAGTTGACATCTTTAACATTAACGATATGGTGAACATCAACCACCGGCTGATTGTCCCATTCTTTTTTGTATCCCGGAAGTTTGGTCAAATCGGTCAGACCGCGTTTCATTGCCGCAACCAATGCATCGACATAATCTTTGCGCACGCCGTCCATGGCCATCAAACCGGCACGGAATTCCTGTTCGTTTTCATTAATAAAACGTCTGGTGTGCCTTGCTTTATATCCCTCCTTCAGGACTTTCGTACTCATATCATTACTACCGCGAGTTTGTTCAATAAGCATAAAGCAAAAATCCCGGGCGGTCAGATTATTTATATTTAAGTTTCTATCAAACGGTTTACCTTCTTTATTTATATCTTTAACTGTATAAGCTTCATTCTGAGTAGGAATACCATACGTTGCCAATGCTTTTTTTATTTTATCTTCTAAGGCCGCAAATTCAGGAATTTGTTTAAAAACTTCCCAAACAGTACCTGATAAATCATAATCTTCCGGTTTGTGATGAAAATGCTTTTGGGGATTACTGACCATATCCCGCATCAACCACGATAATTTCCCCTTCTTAATGTGTCCATCGAAAGCCATGCGAGCTACGACACTTTTGTCGTCTGACATCTCGGTATGCGGATAGCAATAAAGCTGCAAATTATACTTTTCAAGCGTATCAGCTAACTGTAATTCCTCTTTTTCACCACCGTGGGTTCGAAGAAAATTATTGCACGCATCGGCAATTTCGCGATAACATTCATCATCGGATTTTTCAAATTTTTCACCGATATGGAGTGTCTGATTATTTTTGCGCATTTCCTCAATACGGCGCTTTATATCGGCATTATAGGCGGTATGATCTGTATGCACGGCGGTTTGTCCGTCGTGCTGTATAAATGTATAATGTTCGTTTGTTTTAACCATATCTCGCCCTTCTTTTGTCTATTTTATCACACAAAATTAGACAATACAAGTATTATTTTAGATTTTTGCCGGTTATTTTCTTGATGACTTTGTCAAAAGAATTTGCAATTCTGTCAGCAGTAAAATTTTCCAGTGTTATTTTCTGAGCACGCTGTGCCTTTTGCTCCCGTTCCTTAGGATGTTCCAAATAATAGCGTATCAAATCCGCCAATTCTTTTTCCGTACGCCACATCGGCACGCTGTCACCGTAGATTTCATATATTTCCGGAATATAATCCGAAATCACAAAAGCTCCGCTGGCCGTCGCATCATAAAGTCTGGTCGTCACAAATCCGAATTCTCGCATACTGACTTTGGTATCATTCAACACAATCTTTGCCGAGCTGTAATATTGCCGTAAAATCCGATTATCGATGTAAACACCTTTGGTTTCCACCCAATCCGGCCAGTTTGCTCCGTAAATGTCTATCGGTAGATTTTGCTGAGCGGCGGCTAAAGGTCCTTTGCGTTCAAAATGAAAATTGCCGACAAACAACACATCAGTGTGCTTATTTTCCTGAAAATCCGGATAAAACTTTTCGACATTCGTAAATTCCGGAATATACTCGGCCTGAATACCTTTTTTATGCAAAGCTTCAACCACTTTCGGCGAGCTGACAACCAAATAATCGACCTTCTTGGCTGCTTCGGCAATTTGTTCGATATATTTTTCCAACGTTTCACTCTGCTCAATTCCGTTTACTTTCAGATTGGACCAAGCCAGATAAAGGATGTTTATTTTGCCGTTTAAGTCAAATTCAACATCATTCAAATTACCGCGCATTATAATATTTACTTTCGGATTTGGCTTAAACAACAAATCTCCGCCGGTAATATCGGTATTATATCCTTTGCGGCGTAAAGCATCGGCCAAATCAAGAGCCAACCAATAATCCCCTGAATTATAATCGGCAACTGAAGTTGATATATCAATATTCACAATATCCGTATATGTGCGCTGACCACTGACAATTTCATCAAAACGCTGCAAAACTTTTTCTTTAGAAAAATTTGCAAGTGCATATTTTTGCACATTATCTTTTTCTTGAAAAGCATCGTCCCAAACTTTTATCAGCTCATCATCCGAGCGATAATATTTTGCATAATGCGATAAAAGCGGCAAAGCATCATCGTTAAAAGACATATAATAACCGATAACGGGAATACCGTGAGCAGCCGCCGTCAAAACAATCGGATGCAACGTTCCCCCTAAACTCGACAAACTTGTCGGATACCCGATAACGGCCTTAAAATAAGGTAAATCATTTAACAACTTTCCGGTATCTTCAGGTTGATAATGTTTGTACTTTTCTCCCAATGTATCCAAAAATTCAAAAGCAAACGGCGGATATCCGATAATTGCCGTAAATTTATCTTGCTTATCAACACTCTTAATTTCATGCACGTCGGTAAAAATCGGTAAAACTTTTACATTCAGATTTTCATTCTTTGATGTTAAATAGTTTGCTATTTGCTCATATGCGGTCAATATCAGGCCGTATCTGCGCAAACTATCAAGGTCTAAATCACGCTCTGCCAAAATATAACCGCCAAGCCATAAAATGCGCTTTTCGTTATAATTGTCAAATTCAGGAATTTTATCGTTCCGGGTCCAATAGGCCGAATACAATTCATATTCCGGACCGAACTTTTCATGCAAATAGTTATCCAATATTCGAACATACATATCTTTATAAGCATAGTTATGAAAAAGATGCCGATAATACATAGTACCTGAAATAATACATGCCATTACGCAAATAATAACCGTAGCAAAAAGCAGGTATTTTTTCAGCATTGTTTATTCCTCATAAAAGATATGCAAAAATGTCACCGGTTTAATTTCGGTTGCCGCAAACACCCGTCGGCGAATTTGTCCGCGAATATAATCCTCAATTTGCGCGCGGTTATCGGTATCGCCCAATTTTTGCTCAATCAGCGGGCGCACGGTTTGCAAAATTTCAGAGGCCAGTTTATCCCACTCATTTTGTTCCAAAATATCTATTGATGATATTTGTAAATCTTTAAGGACTTTACCGCAAACCACCGCGCTGATAAACAAAGTACAGTTATAGGCTATGCGGCGACGATTTTTAATAACCTGCGATCCGAGTGACACCGGTCGATTTCTGTCCCAACCGATAATATCGCAAACAACCGGCTCAAGCATTTCGATATGATGATCGTGCAGCAGGCACATATCACCGTTACGCGCCGAAAAGACTTCTTTAATACCGCAACTTAACGCAAAACGTTTATGCTCACGAATAAATCTTTTATCGCCGTGCACCGGAAATACAATCTTCGGCTTCATCAACTCATACATTTTCTTAAGTTCTTCTTTGCCGGCATGACCGGAAGTATGAACCAAATCGGTTTCTTCGGTAATGACGGTAGCGCCGAGTTCAGAAAGTTTTTCCTGCATACGCTCGATTTTAACTTCATTTCCCGGAATAACTTTAGAAGAAAAAATAATTGTGTCCGACTTATCCGGTTTTATATACTTACTCTCTCCGTTGGCAATAATCGTCATGGCACTGCGATAATTCGCCTGTGATCCGGTACAAATATACAAGGCTTTATCGGCAGGTACGTCTTTGGCTTCATCGATGGTATAGACTTTCGGTAAATCGGTTAAATAGCCGCATTCTTTAGCAATTTTTATATATAAGCTGAGTGAACGCCCGAACAAAATCGGTGTACGATTCGCTTCATAGGCCGCTAAAATAAAAGTTTCAAGCCGCATCATATTGGATGAAAAGCAGGTTACGATCAAACCGCCCTCGATTTGCGGCACCATTTTCAAAATATTTTGCCGAACTTCGGATTCGGACGGAGCCGGTTTATCAACCAAAATATTCGTTGAATCGCACACAAGCATATCAACACCTTCATCGGAAAATCGATGCAAAGCCGACCAATCTGTCGGTAGAGCCGCCAAAGCTTCATCATCAAATCTAAAATCGGTGGCATGCAAAATATTGCCGTATTTGGTCCGAATTGCCAACACGCAGGTTTGCGGCACCGAATGAACGATTGAAATAAATTCGACACTGAAATTAGGTACCTCGACAACTCTGTTATTATTGACCGATATCAACGGCACCATATCCGTCATTTTAAATTCTTCCAAGCGTGCCTTGATTAGACCGAGCGTAAAATCCATGGCATAAACCGGACACTGTAAATGCGGCCATATTTGGGCAATAGCCCCCATATGGTCTTCATGCGCATGCGTAATAAATAACCCGACAATATCATCTTTATAGGCATCCAAAAACTCCGGCGATGCATAGGACAAATCCATCCCCGGATAAGAATCGGCCAAAAATCCGTAACCGGCATCAACCACAATCAATTTACCGTCGACAGCGTACATATACATATTCATACCGATATCATCGGCACCGCCGAGCGGTAAAAAATAAACTCCGTTTCTCTTAAAATCAGTCATTTTCATCACTCATATAAAAAACATCTCCGACCAAAATTTTGATCAATCCTTGTTCGGTATTTAACAATAAAGCCGCATTTTCGTCAATACCCGTAAATATACCCATCTTTTTGACATTATCTTGGCAGACGACTATTTCTTCATTCAAGCCTTTGGCATATTCAAGCCACTTAAAGCGCACAAAATCCGGGTCTTTTTGCAGCAAATCCAAATTTTCGGATAATTTTTGCAATAACAAATTCAAAAAATTTTCTTTATCAGTGTGTATACCGGCGGTATAAAGTGATGTTGTTTTGTAAAGCATTTGAGCACCGACGGGACTTTGTTTAATATTAACGCCGATACCGACTATCATAAAATCGTCCGCGCCCTTTTCCAAAAGCATTCCGCTGACTTTAGCCCCGTTTAACAGCACGTCGTTCGGCCATTTAAGCTTTACATCGGCATCCGGTTTTAAATTTTTAATTGCTTGCAACAAACTAAGTGAGCTCAATAAGACCAATTTGCCCAAATGTTTCAACTCAAATTTCAGACCGATTGAACAAAATAAGTTTCCGTCTAAGCTCACCCATCTGCGGCCGCGTCTGCCGCGACCGGCAGTTTGCTTATCGGCTGTTATCACAAAATTATCCGTTGCCGTCCGACTGTACTCTTTGGCCGTATCATTGGTACTTTCTACCGTATCAAAATTAAAAATCCGCCAATCCGTCATTCAAACACCGTTTCAATCATCAAAACAAAGTCTTCAACCAAATATTCCGGATTTACCATAATCACCAACATTAAAACGGCATTAAACAACATCGCCGTGTAAATACCTTTATCTGCTCTGTCAAAAACCGCCTTGCTTTCTTCAAAATAAAAAGTCCGAATAACCTGAATATAAGCATAAGCTAATACAAACATCATAATCAGCACATACACCAGCTCATACAAATTATAAACTGCCAAACGGCTTAAAACCGAAAAAGTTCCTAAAAAGCCCAAAAACGGCGGTACACCCAATAACGAAAAAATAAATACCGTCAGCATTGCCGCAACATAAGGTCTTTTGTAGGCTGCCCCGCAAAATTCGTTGAGCATTTCCAAATATTCGCCTTTGATTTTTAAACCGAACAAAGCCGTGCATATACCGCCCATGGCCAATAGGTAAACAAATAAATATACAAATGACGAATCAACGGTTTTCATGGTGAAGTGATATAAAACCAACATCAATAACCCCAAGTGATTGACGGCGCCGTAGGCAAAAATTTTGCGGATATTACGGGCGCTGCAGGCCCCGATGGCTCCGATACCTACAGACAGCAAAGCAACCGATTCGTAAAAAAATATCAATTTATCATGCAACGGCGGCAAAACGTAAAGATTAAGCTGAATAAAACTTCCGACACAAGCCACAACCGGCACCAAAATAAAATAAGTAATCACCGGTAAAATCGTTTCCGAAAGAGCTTCGGTAAATCCAAAGTGCAGCGGCGCTAAGCCGAGCAAAAACACAAAACCGACAATAACCCCGGCCATAGCTGTATATACAAGCGGATTATCTTGACTGATATCTATATCAACACGCAGCATATCATACGCGAAATCAATCTGGTAATAATATAAAACACTCAGTGCCCCGGCTAAAACCATCCAACACATAAGCATAATTGACAGGTACGTTTTCAAACTTAAGACATATTCTTTATTTTTTCTGAAATTAACCAACAGCACATAATTGTTCAGCATGAACAAAATGCACATAACAACCGTCAACAGCAGATTATGCGATTCAATTAACAAGCACCCGCACAGCACGGCCGTAAAAATACCGCAACAAAAAATATTGCCCGGCTCATTCATTGACATAAACCACTTTTTAGATAAATAAAGCACCACAAAAGCGCATAAATACAACAAGCATTCAAACAGCAGCGTAAATTGGCTGCCTTGTGTTATCATCGGCAGCAAAGCTTTATTATAAAAGACTATCACCAAAAAGAAACTGACAAGCAGAACAAGTCTGGCTAAGCGAAAACAACGTGAATTATTAACCTGTTCTTTATTAAAAAACAGCATTCCCAAAATGCCGAACAACAATGTTAACAACGGAGATAAATAAATCAGATTTTCTATCATATTACCTCCTAAAATACAAACCACAGCGGGTTAAAAAACGATAAAAACAGCACTAACGTGATGCAGCCGAAAAACACCAGTTTGCGGTCTGAAATATCTGTTACGGCATATTCCTGAAGCGGTTTATTTTGAAGATCACGCATTATATACAATTCATAAATCAGAGCCAAGCCTACTAAAGAAATAGAAGCCATTACCCACAGACCGGTTACAAAGCTTTCGCGAAACAAGGCGGATATAAGCGTAAAATTGTTCCAAAACATTGATGACATCGGCAATCCGGCGGCCATAAGCACAAAAAAGGCAAAAAATTTCGATAGCCGAGGCATATAAACCAAAACACCGCGATAGTCACAACCGGCCTCTTCCCGTGCATTTTCGGCAAACAAATCCAAAACCGTCAAAGATGCATTAACAATAAGGAAAATAAACAGAGAATATGCCATATTCATCTGGTATTTGTCGTCCAGCAAAAGTTTAGACAGCAAAAACAGTAAATATGAAATCGTTGAAAAGGAAAATAACTTTTGTAAAAAGTTTTTGTGTGATAAACCTATTAAAGCAATAAACATCATAGTTAAAACGCCAAAAACTTCAATAATCGGCACAAACGCATTAATTTCCGTCGGGACAATAACCTGTCCGAAACGGATAAAGCCATACAAACCGGATAACGGCAACATATTCGTTAAAATATAAATCAACGGATTTTTTATGCCTGAACTGATAAAAGAAATCCAGTTATGCAGCGGCCAAATCGGAATGCGCAACACAAATGCCGCACATACGCCGGCCAGCACAATGAATTGCGGAACGGCAGGGATATCCAAAATACCTATTTGCGACAGCAATACGCTACCGTGATTATAACGGTACACTACCAAAATCGAAACCAAAAGTAACAGACTTCCCACAAAATTAAATAAGAAAAACAATGATAATGTTGAAGATTTTTTAATGTTGGTATAAGAACCTATCAACATAAACAACGGCAATTGCATACCTGCGAAAAACAGATAAAACGATATAATATCGCGCACCACCAGAAGCCCGCTCATATTCCAAATAAAGTACAAAACCAACAGCAATAATGATTTACTTTTTCGTTGCGGTGCCGAAAGCCCCACCAACCCGATAATCGCCGACATATATACACCTAAGAGCAATAGCAGCGATAACGAATCCACACCGAAGGTAAATACGACATTCGGATGTTGAAGCCATTGATACGAATACACAAAATCGGTACCGACAATTTGCGATTCGGAAAACAGTTTCAAAATTGCCAGAATACAGGTACACAATGTAAAAAACGTTACATTAAAAGCATTATAGCCGTCTTTTTCTGAAAACAAGACAAACACGCACCCGAGCAACGGCAGAACAAGAAAAACAAACAGCAAACTAGCCATTGATATGTACCCCCTGCCGATATGATAACCAAATAATCAATATAAGCACGATTAAAACAACACCCCCTCCTCCTAATCGGCTCTGATGAACTTGTCTGAACAATCGAATATTGCTTTTTCCCAGTAATTTAATAAGGCCTAAAATCACTTTTTCCATAAGCAACCGGTCTACCAAAAGCCATAAAATCTTGCCGCTTAATCGCAACGATTTGATAAGCGTTCGATATAAAATACCGAAAAAGTCTAAGGTTTGCACCCATTTATTACTGTATAATATCGACATTTTTTGCAACGGATTGATACAACATAAAATAATAAACGCCAAACTGACACCTAACACACTGATTTCGTTAGAATGGAAATAATACCATAATATCACGGCTATACCCGTCTGTTCGGCTAAATAAAGCCAATGCACCGGTATCAAATTCATTTTTAATTTTTTACGGTTAGTTGACGTAAAAATAACCTGATTAATCAACAAAGCCACAGATAACACAAACAAAATTGCAAAAGACCAGATATAATACCGATTCGTATTATTGTACATAATAGCCAGCGTATTAGCCATCAGTACAATCGGTAATAAAATCAGCACAAATGCACAATCTTGCCGAAAAGGATTTTGTGATGTCAGGCACATCATCTGCGAAACCAGCGGACGACGGTTAAAATAGTGATACATCCAATAGAACCCGCAAACAATTAAATACATATCCAACAGCAATGAGGTAAATAAATTTGACCAAACAAATCCGTTAAACTTCAAGAGTTCGACGAACAGCGCCCAAAACATCAACTGCCAATAGATAATTTTTGACTTGAGATTATCCAAAACCAAGCAGCCATAAAAGCTTAATGCCATTGTAGCAATACACATAACATCAATATATACGGTATAATAAACCGACATACTCCATAAAGCATGAAATTTCAAAAGCAAAACAACCGCCGTCACCGGCGCGGATAAAAACAGAATATGCTGTAATCGATGAAGCCGAATTTGATTAAGCGATGTAACCCCGATATGAAAAGCAAAAAAGCCCAGTTTCATAAAAACGGCCGTTAAACCGAAAACTGCCACAAAATCCGTGTGATATCCGATTTGCTTATATTCCAAGATTTGCCGAATATCCAGAGAATCGACCAAACTGTTGATAACCGCCAACACCATAAATAATATCATATCTGCGGTCATATTCAGCAAAAAATAGCGTTTATAACTGTTCACATCCTTAATAACGAACAAAGCTAAAATATCAACAACAAACACCATTGATAACAGTTGTACAAAATTGTTACTTGTTATCATCATAATCAGCGTGGCCAAATTCAAAACAGCCAACGAGTTAAAAATACTTCGCCTTTCTTCATAACGAAATATCTGATTATCAGCCGCATTCAAAAGCGTAATCATAAAAAACGGAAAGATAATACCGTAATTATACGGATTTGAGATAATATCGATTTTAATGTCTCCTCCCGGCGAACTGTTCCACATAAATGAAAATGTTTGTTCATCACCGGTCAGCCAACTTTCGCAAAAATTACCGAATATCAAAAAAAGAGATGTAAAAGTCACGAACGACAGAATCTTGTCAACTTTTACACCTGTTTTGAAACTACCGAATATACCTACAAAAAATAACAGAAAAGTGGTATACGCAATCATTCTCCACCCTTCATATCGTTTTACGAAATAATAAGATTATTCACGTCTTTAACCAAGCGAACAGGTACGATATATTCTCTTTCCACATCGTTACCTTCAATTTCAACAACCAAAATTTCCGATACGGACTTGAGAGGCGTGCGTGCACCGGCATCAATTTTTCTGAATGCGACTGAACTTTCCTGAGAACGGTATAACAAAGCTGTTTCGCCTCCGTCGTAAATAAAGCGAGGATTCTCCGGTCCGCCGTACCGGCTATCCATCATAATCATGATTTCGCCTTTAGCATTTTGCAAAATACTGTATTTACCTTTTTGACCAATTTCATTACTAAGAGTCATATCAAACCTCATTTATCATATCATTTTGCCCAAGGTTAACATATAAATATTAATAAATAAATACCTATTTTAAATTTTTTAACTTTTTTTATTTTTTCTATTGACTAAATGGAAATTATCTTTTATAAGCATATTCGTTTTAGATGAGTTCGTAGCTCAGTCGGTAGAGCATTTGACTTTTAATCAAAGGGTCGCGGGTTCGAATCCCACCGAGCTCACCAACAAAGGAAGG
>JAGBLF010000030.1 GCA_017635595.1 Alphaproteobacteria bacterium | reverse complement strand
GTTATCGGTACTTGTAACAACGGTTGGTCAGCTACAAAGCCGACATGTTCGACGGGATATGAGCTGAAAACCGAAACGCAGAACGGTGCTACCTGTTATAAATGCGTTGATGATAAATGTCCGACAGGGTATAGTAAGACACAAACATCTTGCGAAGATACAGTGACGACAGCCGCCGGTTCAACTTGCTGGAAGATTGACTGCGAAAATTCGGCAGATACTTGTAAACAATACAATCCTGAATGGCAGAACTCAGCAGATTGCGGATCCGATTATACGGCAAAAGATGTCGGTAACGTTAATGGAAAAGCTTGCTATAAGTGTGAACTTAAAACCTGTAAAGATTATAATGCAAATTATAAGCCGGATAACAAATCTTGTCTGACGGATTATAAAGCTGTCAAAATTAAATCAGGTGTAGGCAGTTTAAATTGCTATGAGTGCAAAAAGAAAGAATGTTCGGATTATGGTTACAGTAAATACGATAGTTCTTGTAATGATTGTTATAAGTCTTCCAGAGTTAATCCTCGAGCAGATTTGACTTGTTACACCTGTGTTTATGATTCAGCTTACTGTCGTAATCCGAATCCTGATCCGGAACCGGGGACATATAGTGACGAAATTGGGGATAAAATTTCGGACAGTATCAGTAATGCACCTAAACCTGGGGAGTGTGATAATGTTAAGTGTAATGATTCAGACTGTGGAAAAGCAGTAGATCCAGGAAGCGATCCTGGTGGACGATTTGCGAGTTACTATTGTTATGCTAAAGGAAGTATGAATCGAAGTTGTTGTACATGCTATTTAGATACTGGTACCCAAACATGTAAAGCCAGAAAACTATAGAGAAAATTACACACAAAACAAGGCGGGTGGATCTATCCCGCCTTTTTTGTGTGCTATGTCATTCTTGACCTTTAGGTCGAGAATCCCGGCAACTTAATGATTCAGCCGAGACTCTCGCGCTGCGCGCAAGAGTGACAATGTAGGGATTCAGCCGAGATCCTCGCATTCGCAAGGATGACTACAAAAAATAAAAGTCCAAGGATGATGGTAAAAAATAAAAGTCCAAGGATGACGGGTTCTACAAAACTCAGTCTTGACAAGGTGGTAAAATTACCATACTGTATCGGCAATTTTAACGCTTGATTTTTTAAGGACTCTTTATGCAAAAGCAAGAACTTTTAGCACCGGCAGGCGATATTGAGGCCGGTTATGCGGCACTTTATTACGGTGCCGATGCTGTTTATTTGGGACTTTCTAAGTTTTCGGCCCGCGCGACGGCAACCAATTTTGATGAGCCGGCTTTAGATGAGTTTACCGCCTATGCTCATAGCCTGAAACGAAAGGTGTATGTGGCCTTAAATACCGTTTTGCAAGAGGGCGAATTGCCGGATTTAATCAAAAGTTTGGATATTTGTACACGCTGTCGGGTTGATGGTCTGATTATTCAAGATTTAGGTGTGGCGCGGGTGATGAAAAAATCATATCCGTGGTTTGAAATGCACGCCAGCACGCAAATGGCCGTCCACAATAAAGAAGGCGCACTGTTTTTGCAAAAAATGGGCTTTAAGCGCGTGGTTTTGGCACGCGAGTTGACAGCCGCAGAAATCAAAGAAATCGCTGCTATTCCTGATTTAGAAACCGAGGCCTTTATCCACGGAGCGTTGTGTTACTCATACAGCGGGTTATGTCAGTTTTCGGCCATTGAATACGGCCGCAGTGCCAATCGCGGCAAATGTGTGTATCCATGCCGTGCGGCGTTCAAATGCCAAGGAAAAGAAAGCCATCTGTTTTCGATGAAAGATATGGCCTTACAGCAAGATGTTTTGAATTTGCCGGTCACATCACTCAAAATCGAAGGGCGTAAAAAGTCGGCTTTATACGTGGCGGCGGTTACCGATTATTATCGGCAGATTTTGGACGGTAAAGGGACAGATGAAAACCGCGAAGAACGCATTAAACAAATTTTCTCGCGTCCGTGGTGCAAGTTCCATTTCAAAGGTAAAGATAAAAAGGTGATTGATCGGGATTTTGTCGGTCATCGCGGTCTGGCGGTCGGAGAAGTTGATAAAATCGTTCGCGGCTGGCTGACTTTTAAGACGAATCACAAAATAGCGCGCTATGACGGTCTGCAAATTGATGCCGCCGGCGATGAAAAACCGTTCGGATTTTCTGTGCAGAAACTTTCAGTTGAGAAGAAAAATGTGTTTGAAGCATGTGCCGGCGATGTTGTCAGCATAGAACTGCCGCGTAATTATCCGCTGTTGCAAAAGGGCGATAAAATTTACCTAGCATCTTCGAGCGAGGTTAAAGGGGCTTATCACTATGAAAAACCAAAGCCGCACGCCTTTCATCATACACAGGATATTGATGTGACGGTAACGGTAAACACTAACTGTATTGAGGCTGCTTGCGGTGATTATCACAGCCGAATTGAGGGGACTTTCTCGCCGGCAAATAATCCGCAAAAGAGCCGTGAAGCCATAGAACAAGCATTTGCTAAAACCGGCGATACGGCGTTTAAGCTTAAAAATTTGCAAATCAATAATCCGGATAATTTGTTTACGCCGGCTTCAATGCTTAATGAATTGCGGCGAGATTTGTATGCCAATATTCAAGTGGAAAATAAAACAGGTACTTTGCCGCCGGCATTGGAGCGCACGAGCGATAAAACAGTTCCTCAGTTCAAAATTAAAATCGATAATTTAGGGTATTTACAGCAACTTGACTTAGATAAATTTGCCGAAATAATATATCTGATTGCGCCGAACAGTGATATTGCAGGCTTGTCTGCTTTGCCGAAAAATAAGGTGCGAGTGGCATTGCCGGCGGTTTGCCGTAAGCCGCACCTGTACGCCGATATTATCGAGCGTTTGCTTGCCGGCGGGTACCATAAATGGGAAGTTGCCAATTGGTGGGCTTTGAATATTTTACCGGTGGAAAGGTTGGATATCTGCTTTGACAGTTCACTTTATATGCTCAATACCCAAGCGATATCCATGGCAACCGAAATCGGTGCTTCGCAAATTACATTATCACTTGAAGATATTAAATTAAATGTTTGTAATTTAATAGAAAAATCGAATTTAAAAACTAGCCTTATTATCTATCAGGATATCCCGTTGTTCACCAGTGTCGGCTGTATTCGCGATAATGATTGCAAAGTCTGTCCGCAGGGAGAATTGTGGTTCGATTTACAAAATCAGGGGCAGAAATTTAAGGCTTTGTCACGTAATTGTCAGATGATGGTATTTGATGGCAAGCCGTTTTGTATTGTTCAAGAAGCCAAGGATTTAACGCCGGACTACTTCCGTATGGACTTCTGCTATCGTCCGTACTCGGCAGAAAAGGTTAAGAAAATAATTAATCAATTAATAGAATTTAATGATGTAACAGACTGTATTAAAGGTAATTTTATTAAAAATAATATCTGATTTGATGCTACGCGAACAGTACAAAATACGCCGTCGGAATAATCCGGCGACGCACTACGTTCATCGGAGAATGTACCTCCTACAAAGTCTCATAAGTCGTTTAAAGCAGCACAATACTGCCGGCGGCAATACGTCCGCGGTCATCATAGGGTTCATAGCTGACACGTTGCCCTTCATATAAACGGCGAATACCTTTTTCTTCTAATTTGGTAACGTGAACGAATATATCCTTGCCGCCGGCAGAAGGTTGAATAAAGCCATAACCCTTACGAGTATTAAACCACTTAACAGTCCCTGTATTCATAGTATATTCTCCTTACAAAAGTTTGAAATTCAAGTTCATATTTCATGTCCTTAAAGTTCAAAGATTAAACAAATTCCGGATAAAAGGGTAAAAAAATACAATCTGCCGATTGTCGGCTGCCGACAGCATTGGCGACAGATTAGTCGCATGGAAGATTGTTTTTTCGCTCTTTTATCGTAGTTAATGTTAAAAATATAAATTATATAACATAATATATAAAATATACCCTTAACAATTGTAATAATATGATTTAATTTGCATTTATCAAGCGGAGAGTTTTGATTTTTTATAATGCATTGAATTATCGTTATAAAAACGTGTTTACAATTTTAAGGTGTTAAAATTTAATTTTACGAGTAAAATGATTGAAAGATATAATGTAAGGCGTAATTATCATATAAGATATTGATTTAAATATAAAATATTATTGATTTAGCCGATTCGCATATCTTTCGCTTCAAGCATACAAAAAACATCGACCGAAACCGGCGGCTTTAATGTTTAACAAATACAAATGTACTGTAATCATTACATTTGAGTAATAAAGGATTTGGCTGTCAGAAATTATAACGTACGCCTACGGTTATATCACCGATATAATCGAAATAATATCTATGTTATGATATCGAGCCATTCCTCTTAAAGCCCATTTTTCATTGATATTATATTGGGCACCCAATCCGGCACGAAATGCTGTGTCGTTTTTGGTTAAATGCACGTTTAAATCATTAATTTTTTGATCAAGTTTTATATCGAAATTGTAATAACCTACACCGGCTATAGCAAATAACTCTATTTTCTCATTGCATGGCAGATAACCTACGGCATCAATTCCAATGCTAGAATAAGATAAATCACCAGCATCTTCAACATCTGTCTCTAATAAAAGGAGTCATTCTTGACCTTTAGGTCGAGAATCCCGGCCGCTTTAGAGATTCGGCCGAGACTCTCGCGCTACGCGCAAGAGTGGCGATGTAGAGATTCAGCAGAGATCCTCGGACTGACGTCCAAGGATGACAATAAAAATAAAAAGTCCAAGGATGACAATAAAAATAAAAAGTCCAAGGATGACAATTTCTTAGGGCTTTTAGCTGTTGTAACTGGGTAGTACTTACTTCTTTTGTGCTGATAAAAGCAAAGGGGTATTTCTACCCCTCCGTTATGAAAAAATTTTTATGATGCCGTTTGTTAAAAATAATAACGAACACCGGCTGTAATATCCGTTATATTCTTAAAGCCTTCAATGCGTGTATTGGTATTACGTAACATCATACGTGCCGATATATGCTCGTTAAAGTTATATTGCAAACCGGCACCGATACGAATTCCCCATTTGCTTTTGGAATTAGAATCTGATTTTGATATACCTCCGGATTTTGCCATTACTTTGTAATTAACTTTATAATGTCCGGTTCCTACCGTTCCCAAAATTTCCAGTTTGTCGCTTACCGGAATAGAGCCGACTAAATCTAAGCCGAAAGCTTTGTATTTTACTTCTGTTTTAAGATTAACGTTATATGCATCACCGCTGATATCGTCAACGTATACAAAATTACCTAAATTTTTCTTGGCTTTATCAGATTGTTGGTAAAAAGCTTCTACGGCAAAGTTCGGATGAAATTTAGCACCTACAGAAACAGCACCGGCATTCATATGGTCCTTGTTGTCTTTTATTTCGGTACCGTCATCCAATTCTTCTGTTTCAACATCTGTCCACGAATGAATATAATCTAAGCCGACATAAGGTTTGAAAAAGAAATCTGCTGCTTGAGCCTGAGCGGCAAATAAGCTTGCTACACCGGCAAGTAATAATGTTTTTCTCATAGTTTCCATTCCTTTCATTTAGTTACAATGTAAAAAGAGTCGCCGAGAAGGCGACCGGAAGTCGAAAACAATCGATAAAAATAACACAATAACAGCTCTAACAAGGCATTGCAGTTATGCGAAATGCCAGGTAAAACGGCCTATGTTATCGTTTTTCGGACACAGCGCATATATCTGAAATTATGTTTGATCCGACATTTATCGAGTGATTTCCGCACTCCGGACACAGTTTTTTGTATCCGGGATGCAGTATAAAATAATTACTAAAAGGTTGTCAATTATTTTTTTTACAACCAAAATGATATAACAGGATATATACTTTTATATAAAAGTACTAATAAAATTCTGGGTGATTGAGGGATTTGAAAAAGTCTGCGGAAAATGTAAAAATGACAGCCTGCGAACAATGACAAGCCTGATTCATACTCTTTCATAAACCGGTTGCAAAAAAGGATAAAAAGTGTTACCATTTTTCAAAACAGAGGATTGATTATGGCACACGAAGAAACATCCCGCGAAAAAAATGAGCAGCTCTTAAAAGATTACGACGGCTCGGATATAATGCATCCGCAGGTTATTTTGCGTAATGTTCATCAAATTGACGGCAATGTTTTGGATGATGATTTATTAAAAGTCGAAATAAGTCCTTACGGCGTGCCGGATGATGATTTGGGCGATTTTTCGTGGGCGGCGGTCAGCTTATTGTTATTTCGAAAACAGTACCGGAAAATATTGGAAGACCCCGCAGAGCGCATACATTTGGAAGCTGTTACCAAAAACGGTTGCCGTTTTTTTATTGAAAACAAATGTTCAAGTTCTCAAGGAAACAGCAATACCGGCAATTATGGCGGCATGTCAGCCATAATTAACGGCAAACCGGCTATTATTTTGGTGGCCGGAGCTTTTGGTAATGTGACATTGTTGCATGAGGCTATCCATAATTCTGATTTGAAGATATCCCCTTATTTATGGCGTGAGTTTAAAAATTTCAGTGCATTGCCGCTTCATCACGCGGCCATAATGATGCTTGATGCCCAAAAAATCCAATCTTTCGAGGGTTATGAAAGTGTTAAGGCTTGTCGGCAAATTAATCGGCTTTATAAAGATGGTGAAATGTATGTCGAAGGTTTGGCTTGGGTAACACAGTTGCCGCTTGAGACCTTAGCTAAAGAAAAAAATCATATCGGTAAGCAGCTGAAAGTTTTACACGCTATTTATACCGAGGCGATTTTACACAAACAATCGGCGATTTTAGACTGTTTTCAAAATTGGCAACCTTCTGAGCATATTGCCGAAATGTTGAAAGAGTATGATAAAAACGGGCAAAAAATCGGTAAAAATCGCGATAAAATATTAAAACAACAGAAGCATCTTTGGGATGAATTATTGCGATTTCGTAAAGAAATTAACAAGCTTAAAGTGCATCATCTGGAAAATGAAGAACTCTCTTTGGATGTGTTGCATTTTTGTAAACAGCATGATGTTAAATCGTTGGCGCCGGCGTATTTGGCTCAGTATAAAGCAGATGAATTGTATAAACAAGCCGTTCGGAACAAAGCCGCTCATGCCCGAAATCTTAAATCGCTGTTTGCCGAAATCAAGCCGAATGATTTGAATCACGCCGCATTGTTTGCCGAAAAGTTTTTGGCATGCTATATCTATTTTCAAAAGATAAAAAAAGAACAACTCTCGCAAACTTTTGCGGAAAACCTGTTTGAATTGCCGTTTGACACTAAGGGCAAAAGCACGATAGCCGTCCGCAAAAAACTTTACGACGGCATGAAAGCGCGTGTGAATATTATCGAAACACAATTACTCACCGGCGCTTCAAATAAGCACAGTACTTTGGCTTATTTGTACGGTATCAGTACAGATTCCGTTGTTGTTGCCGAGGCGTATGTAAAGCTTAAAATGGATGAAGCCGTTACAACGGAACAAAGGCGCGCGTTTGCAGAGCAGATTATAGGCGAAGCCCGAAAGTTTGATTCGGATTTTGCGCAAAGCGGTCGCTTTAAGGCTGAGGCCGTAATGGCAATGTCTGAATTGGTGGGTGAATATATGATGTTTGAAAGTACGCATGGTTTGTTGCAACCGGATAATCTTAAAAATTTTCATACTTCTGAAAAGGTGGTGCGAGACTTGCATTGGTTAAAAACAGCAGATAACGCCGATGGTTTGATGCCGGATAAATATCATTGTTTTGAAGCTGGTGTTATTGACGAATATTGTCGCCGACCTGCGAGTGCGTTTGATCCGGATAGCAGTGATTTTATACCGAATAATTATCAACATAAGGGCAGAAATAAAACTGCTTATGCTCGCGCATTGTATGAGCTTTTGGCCGCACGACACAGATATCAATCCGCCACGCATTGCAAAATCTTTCCGAAAGAGTTGCAGTTAATTTCTTTCAAACCGAATTCGGATTATTACAAGCACATTGCGATACCGTCACGTTCAGAACAACTGACGACGGCCGTTGCTGTAGATAAGAATAATATCAAATAATATTGACCTTTTGTTTTTGAATAAGTTTTATCTGTCATTCTCGGGCGAATGCTATTTTTTTCTATACAAAATATTAAATAGAAAAAATATTGACAAAATCTGAAAGAGTGCTACACTAATCATAACTTCATTATTTTTAACATACTATTATTTTTACGGACATTTCCTATAGGGTCTGTGTTTTTCTTCCCTTATTTATTACCTTAAATTGTGTAAGGGTATACGGAAAAATACAGAGAAAGGTTTTAGCACGGTCAATATCTCTCATGGTATCTGATCTATACGGCTTGACTTTTCTGTTATGACATACCAAAAACGGTGTGTTGCAACCTTGTTATTCGATAGTGATTTGTTCGTAATGGTTGACGGGTGTCCTTGTTTCTTTGCGCTAAAAGCAGAGTTTCAGAAAACCGTACATGCAAGACGCAGGGGCTTGTATAAGGGGGTGGCATTCCTTTTTTTCTGATAATTCAGGCAGTGCACGGCTTGAAGACATCGGGGAGATAAAGCCATCAATATTAAGACGCCGTTGTGCCATATGGACAGCGCCGCCGAAAATGGCCCGACTTCAAGTCCGGGCTGTTTTTTTTATGTGCTGTCATTGTATTGTTCATTATTCTTTTATTTTTTGTTAAAAAAACTTTACTTTTGTCTAAAAATAAAATATACTGTACTTAACATTAACCAAAATGGGAGAGAAGTTATGGATTTAAAAAAATATCTTATTGGTGCTGCATTGACAGTAGGTAGCTTTCTCGGTATCACAAGTTGCAATAACGGCGAAACAAAGAGTGACGGCGGTATGATGCGTAACTCTACTGAATGGACTATAAATCCGGAACAATTGGCTTTCGGTAAGTGTGATACGATATTATTAACACCTGAGGCATTGAGTTATGCAAGATATTCTGAAGACCTTAAAAAATATCAAGCGGCGATGTTCAACGGCAGTGCAGACGATATAAATAAGGCAGCATTTAAATATGCTGAGGAGACATCAAATTCAGAGAATATGAGTGCACGCTTATCAGAGGCACTAAAGAAACAAAATATTGCTATTGAAAAAGGAGATTCTTTATTGCGTAGTGTTGATTATAGGGACGGAAAATTTTCAAATCCTCGTTATGAAGTTTCCCCAAAAGAAGTGAAAAATATGAGTGATGTTAAGAATGTTGATGGCGTCACAATACTGCGTAATGGAGGTAAAGAAGTAGTCACAAAACTTGATCCGGCGACAATCGGAATTTCCAGCGAGCAAAATAATTCTTATTTGGACAGAACAACCAAACTTCGTAAGATTATAAGTAATAAAGAGGAAGAAAAATCCTTGAGAGCAGGTGATACGCTCAGATACACACGACATATTCCGATAGATGAGCATTCATGGTCAATTGAGAGGGAACAGGCAATCGTTGAGAAAGATGGTGTCAGTCCTAAATATACAGAAGAAACTGTTAAACAACACGACGTAATGACACTTCATTTCAATTACGCCCAAAAATACGAGGAACGTCCATAAGACTTTAATATTGTAAGAGGAAAAGGCTTGCCCGTTTTTGACACAGGCAAGTCTTTTTTTATGACTATCGATAAGAATAGCGCGGTACATTTGCCTAAAATTGGCATTTATTTCTGCAGTTATATGTGATGTAAATCGGTGTTTTTTATCGCTTCTTTATTTTATCCGGCGTTATAAGTTTTAATTGCTTCGTTACGCTCGAATAAGTACAATAGAATGTGTATATATAATATTTTTATCATTAATTAATATTAAAATAATAAAAATATTATATAGATAGTGTATTTATTACAATACAATAGTGGTAACTTTTGATAAGGAAAAAAATATGCCTATACCGATGTGGGTAGCAACACAATTAGCAAGACAAGGGCTTAAATACGGAATTAAGGAAACTTTACCTACATTAAAACGAGAATTAAGGATAAAACCCTTAAATGAAGGTGAAGAATTGGTTATTCAAGAACTTAGGAATCCTCAATCACCAATGCTGAAGGAAATTTCTGAATGGGATAATAGTGATTTGGCTCGCGCTTTTGATTCACCATCTTACGATAATAATCCTTACTTGCAAAATAAGGTAAAAGAGTATATAAAGACTAAGTGGTAATGCTATAGGAGATTAAAATGCAGAAGATATGGCAGCAGACGAAACGTATAGTAATTTTTTTAGGGCTTTGGGCGATCGTAACAGGTTTGACTTCAAGTGCTTCTTTTGCATTGATTGAATGGTTAGCTGATGATAAACAAAAAGGAATGTTTAAAAATGTTGAAAAAGGTCTTAATATCTATTTATACGAATTAAATGGTTGGACTTTTTTAATTACCTATCTGATAACAATGTCATTTTTACGCAAAAAAATTGCAAGTAACGGATTATTCATATTATCGTGCAGTGCAGTATATTTGTGTGTTTTAGCTTTACTTTTTTATATTAGTACGTTTATTTAATTAAGCTCTCCGGCATGTAAATCTCTATCATCCATGAATACTTGCAAGATTGGCGAGAAAGGGATAAATTACAAGGTAAAATATGGTAAATATATAGGAAATTCAGCAATGCAAAGAATGATACAGATAGCGAAACGTATAGTAATTTTTTTAGGGCTTTTAGCTGTCACGGTCGGTTTTACGGTCAGTATTATTTTTGCATTGCTAAAATACGTTGACATCAGTTCTTGGTTGAAATCTTTTGATTTATCGGAGACGGAATTACATACGCTTTTTTATAATAATTCCGCTGTTTCTTTTATTTTAGCTTACGTCAGCGGGTATAAATTTGTAGCAAAGTGCGATAATAAATTTAAGAAATTTGGTATTTGCGGGATACTCTACATAATATTTTTCTTATGTTTAACAGTTTTAATACTCAGCATTATATAGGCACCGTTTCATTTTATCCGGCGTTGTAAGTTTTAATGGCTTCGTCACGCTCAAATAAGTACAATAGAGTGCGTAAGGCTTGGCCGCGTTCATTTTGCAGGTTTGGATCTTTTTGCAAAATTAAGGCGGCATCTTTGGCGGCAGTCAACAATAGGTCGCCATTAATACTTAAATCTGCCAGCTTAAAAGTGCCGAAACCCGATTGGCGTGTACCTAAAACTTCGCCGCCGCCGCGCAATTTTAAATCTTCTTCGGCGATAATAAAGCCGTTTTCGGTTTGCTTCATGGTGTTTAAGCGTGTGCGCGCCACTTCGCTTAAAGGATAGCCGAACATCAAAATACAGTTGGAGGCTTCCTGACCGCGCTTAATCCGTCCGCGTAATTGGTGCAGTTGCGCCAAGCCGAAACGTTCGGCATGCTCGATAATCATAATCGTGGCCGCCGGTACATTAACCCCGACCTCAATAACGGTCGTCGAAACCAACAACTTGATTTTGCCGTTTTTGAAATCTTCCATCACGGCATTTTTTTCGCTTTCTTTCATTTTGCCGTGAACCAAACCGACAAGATTGCCGAAGATTTTTTGCAGGCTTTCAAAACGTTCGGTTGCCGCCGATAAATCGATTTTTTCGGACTCTTCGACGAGCGGACATACCCAGTAGGCCTGCGTGCCGGTTTTAAGTTTGCGCTCCAATGCCGCAACCACATCATGAATTTTGCTTAAGGGCATAACCGTCGTTGTCACCGGTTTACGTCCGGCCGGAAGTTCATCTATCTGCGAGTATTCCATATCGCCGTACATGGTTAAAACCAAAGTACGCGGAATAGGGGTAGCCGTCATCACCAACACATCACACAAATTCCCTTTCTGCGACAAACTCAAACGCTGTCTGACCCCGAAACGATGCTGCTCATCAATAATGGCATAAGCCAAATCCTTAAACGTAACGTCTTCGGTAAACAGGGCATGGGTGCCGATTAAAATATTGATTTCGCCGGTGGCCAGCCGTTCTAAAATCTGTTTACGGGCTTTGCCTTTGATATTGCCGGTTAAAAGGGCGGCTTTAACGCCTATTTTTTCACATAACTCTGCGATGGTTTCATAATGTTGCTGTGCCAAAATTTCCGTCGGTGCCATAATGGCAGCTTGCGTGCCGCATTCGATGGCGTTCAGCATAGTTAAAAGCGCCACAATGGTCTTGCCGCTGCCGACATCGCCTTGCAACAGACGTGACATTTTATAAGGCGCTGCCATATCTGCCTCAATTTCGGCAATAACGCGTTGTTGAGCTTTAGTCAGCTCAAACGGCAGAATTTGCCGCAATTTGTTGCGCAAATTCCCGTTGCCCTGCAATTCACGCCCTTTTTGCTTTTTGAGGCGCTGACGGACAACTGCTAAAGATATCTGATTTGCCAGCAGTTCATCATAAGCTAAGCGGCGGCGAAGCGGCGAGTTTGGTGATAAATCATCGAAATTTTGCGGATGATGAGCCAACCATAAAGACTGCTTAAAAGAAGTAAAACCTTCTTTTTGCATATATTTTTCATCTAACCATTCCGGTAAATCCGGCAGGTTACGGAAGGCTTGCAGCATAATTTTATTGAGCATTTTATTGGTCACACCAGCGGTTAGGGGATACACGGTTTCAATTTGCGGCATAAGTTCCGGATGAGCGGCATCGACCACATATTCGGGATGTGCCATTTGCAGTGCACCGTTAAAGATTTCGATTCTACCGCTGATAATTTTTTCGGCACCGACCGGAAAGGTTTTGCTCAAATTATCGCCGAAGGTTTTGAAAAAAATCAACGTCAGTTGGTCGCTTGCATCTTCAACCACAATTCGATACGGTTGTTTGCGCGTTTTCGGAACACCGTGCTCGACCACACGGACTTTTCCGGTCCAAAGCCTGCCGTTTTCGGCTTGTGAAAGCGGTACATTGCAACGCCGGTCAATAAAACCGCTCGGTAGGTGAAATAATAAATCAACAATGCGATTGCCGCATAAATTTGCCAGCAATTTACCATAACGCAAACCGACGCCGGTCAGCGTGTCAATCGGAGCAAAAAGCGGATATAAAATACTCGGGCGCATGTTAATTTGTCTTTTTTTTGTTGCGATAATAATTGCATTGTATATATTCAAAGCAAAGTTGTAAACAGGAAAACACGAAATATGCAATACGATATTAAAGGCAAAACAACAGCTTCGGTGTGCGACGGTTATGAGCCGTTTATTTTGGCACAATATGCCGATAAAAACCAGCCGCTTTTATATATTGCCGCCAATGGTTTGAATTTGGCGCAAACGGCATCTATGCTCAAGTTTATGCATCCCGAGTATCAGGTTTTGGAATTTCCGGCATGGGATACGGTGCCGTATGATCGTGTGTCACCAAACAGCGCCATTGTTGCCAAACGAGTGGAAACGCTGTCACAGATTGTTTTTTATAACGGCGAAAAACCGCTGATAGTGGTAACAAGTGTCGGAGCAGTTTTGCAAAAACTGCCGCCTGCAAAAATCTTTCGCAATGCCCGCAAAACCGTTAAAGTCGGCGGAAAAATGGATTTTAATGCCTTTTTGCACTATGTTTCGATTAACGGTTATACGCGTGTTGAGCAGGTTATGGAGCCGGGAGAATATGCCGTCAGAGGCGATATTGTCGATATTTTTCCGAGCGGTTCGGAGTATCCGCTCAGAATTGATTTATTTGATGATGAAGTGGAACGATTACGATATTTTGATGCCGTCAGTCAGCGTACGTTAGGCGAAATTACGGAATATGATTTTCAGGTTGCCGGTGAGATTGTGCTCGATTCCAATACCATACGTTGTTTCCGTGAACGCTATCGCGAAAATTTCGGGGCTGACGGTATGCATGATGAAATGTATGAAACCATATCAAATGCTCAAAAATATATCGGTATGGAAAACTGGTTGCCGCTGTTTTATGAAGATGCTTTACCGACGTTGTTCGACTATCTGCCTAATGCACAGATTGTGGCCGGTAAAGATGTGGCAGATGCCGTTAAGGCCAAGGCAGAGGGTATAGAAGATTATTACGGGGCCCGTACCGAGGCTCTGAATGTGCGTGATAAAAAGAGTATGGAAGAAGCCTATCGGCCGTTGCCGCCGCAAATGCTTTATTTAAGCACGTCAGAATTTAATGAAAAACTAAAGACACGAGGGGCGGCATTTTTAAGCGGTTTAACTCTGCCGCATGGTACGGATGTTATTGATGCACGGACAACTCCGGGGCGCAATTTTTCACACGCGCGCAATATCAGTAATGCTACCGTTTACGAAGAATTGCAAAATTATCTGACCGAAAACGGCAAGCTTAATCGCATAATCTGCTGTTATGCCGAGGGCTCACGCGAGCGCCTGAAAGGTTTGATGAACGAATACGGCATTAAGGACGTGTTATCGGCACAGAGTTGGGCGGAAGCATTAAAAATATGTCGTCAGAAAAAAACAGCCATTGTTTTGGCCGATTTAGCGCACGGTTTCCGTGACAATGAATATTGCTTGATTTCCGAACAGGATATTTTGGGCGAACGTCAGCATCGTAAACAGAAAAAAATGACATCTAAAGATTTTATAGCTGATGTCGCTTCGCTTAATATCAATGAACTGGTGGTGCATATCGAACACGGTGTCGGGCGTTTTATGGGACTGGAAAATATTATGGCCGGCGGGGCGCCGCATGATTGCTTAAAGCTGTTGTTTGCGCATGGCGATAAACTTTTTGTGCCGGTCGAAAATATTGATGTGATTTCGCGTTACGGCTCCGATGATGAAAATATTCAGCTCGATACGTTGGGCGGTGCGGCTTGGCAGGCTAAAAAGGCCAAGGTTAAAGAAAAAATCAAAGATATTGCCGAAAAATTAATCCGTATTGCCGCCGAACGCCATTTGAAAACGGCAGAAACTTTTATGCCGCAAGGCGGCGTTTATGACGAGTTTTGCGCCAAATTTCCCTTCAATGAAACCGATGATCAGTTGCGCGCCGTTCACGATATTTTGCAAGATTTAAGTGCCGGTGAACCGATGGACAGACTGGTTTGCGGCGATGTCGGTTTCGGTAAAACCGAGGTGGCCTTAAGGGCCGCTTTTACGGTGGCAATGTCGGGCGCACAAGTAGCCTTGATTGTGCCGACAACTCTGCTGGCACGTCAGCATTATCTGAATTTTGCCGAGCGTATGCAGGGCTTTCCGGTTAAGGTCAGAATGTTATCGCGTTTAAGCACACCGAAAGAAGTACGCGAAACCAAAGAAGGCTTGAAAAACGGGGCGGTGGAAATTGTTATCGGTACCCATGCTTTGTTGGCAAAAGATATCGAATTCTGCAATTTGGGACTTTTGATTATTGATGAAGAACAGCATTTCGGGGTGGCACATAAAGAGAGGTTGAAAGCACTTAAATCCGATGTTCACGTTTTAACACTGAGCGCCACGCCGATACCGCGAACTTTGGAATTGGCCTTAACCGGCGTTAAGCAACTCAGCATTATCGCCACACCGCCGGTGGACAGGTTGGCGGCACGCACGTTTGTGATGCCGTTTGACAGGGTGATGATTAAAGAAGCCATCTATCGCGAAAAGTTCCGCGGCGGTCAAACGTTTTTTGTATGTCCGCGGGTTTCGGATATTGCCGAGATGGAAAAAGTACTGCGTGATTTAGTGCCGGATATCCGTATTGCGGTGGCGCACGGACAAATGCCGGCACGTCAGCTCGAAGATATTATGGGAGATTTTGCCGCCGGTAAATATGATTTGCTGTTGTCGACAACCATTATTGAATCCGGTATCGATATGCCGACGGTGAATACCATGATTATCCATCGCGCCGATATGTTCGGATTGGCACAATTATATCAGCTGCGCGGGCGGATAGGGCGTTCCAAAATCAGAGGCTACTGCTATTTTACGGTACCGCAACGCAAAAAACTGAACGCCACGGCAGAAAAACGCTTGGCGATTTTGCAGGCTTTAGACACTTTAGGCGCCGGATTTTCACTGGCCAGTCATGATATGGATATCCGCGGTTCGGGTAATGTTTTGGGGACCGAGCAGTCAGGCCATATAAAAGATGTCGGTATTGCTTTGTATCAGCATATGCTCGAAGAAGAAATCGAACGCCAGAAAAATGCGCATCTGGCCGAAGCGGCATCAATGGTCGGTTCGACCGATTGGGCACCGCAGATTACAACCGGTATTCCGTTAATGATTCCGGAGAGTTATGTCAAAGACTTAGGTGTGCGCTTGGGTTTATATCGTCGTATCGGTGCATTGAAAGATGAAAATGAACTTGCGGATATGCGTGAGGAATTGATTGACCGTTTCGGCTCTATTCCTGCCGAAGTCGAAAATTTATTGCAAACCATCGAGATTAAACAGCTTTGCTATAAGGCTAACGTTGCCAAAGTCGATGCCGGTGCGAAAGGGATATTGGTGGCATTTCATAATAACACATTTGCTGCCGCCGATAAGCTGATTGATTTGGTGGCAAAATCGTTCGGTGTTTTGAAAATACGCCCGGATCAACGTTTGTTTTTTGAACGTAATCTGACAACTTATACCGACAGAATGGCCATGATAAAAAAACTTATAACTCAATTGGCAGAAATGCTGTGAAAAATTTTGATAATAAGCAAAAAAAATGCTTTACAAATCAAAAATTTGTGTTATAGCTGTTGACAACAATAACAAATATTATAATGAGTGGAGCCGAAAGGCCCCGCTTTTTTGTTAGGAAAAAGCAATGCAAAAACACTATTTACAAGATTTAATCGAGCCGGTTGTCGAACAGCAAGGATATGAACTTGTGCGCGTTTTGACAATGGGCGGTGAGACCAATCCGACATTGCAGGTGATGATTGATACGTTAAACGGTAAAAACATCACGGTTGATGATTGCGCGAAAGTCAGTCGTGCGCTTTCGGATATGCTTGATGAAAAAGATCCGATTAAAGATAAATATTCATTAGAGGTCAGCTCACCGGGGCTTGACAGACCTCTGACGAAATTGGCGCATTTCGAACGTTGGATCGGCTATGAGGTCAAATTGGAAACCGAAGAAAAAATCGAAAATCGTAAACGTTTTAAAGGAAAAATTTTACAAGTTGCCGGACAGGATATTGTTTTGTCCGACGAAAAAACAGAATATACAATTCCGTTTGCTGCCATCAGCAAAGCCAAATTGGTGGTAACCGATGAATTGTGGGAAGAATATCAGGCATCTCAAGAAGAAGCTGCCGAGGTTTAATTTTTAACAAAAGGATATATAGAAAATGGAAAATTTTGAAAATATGCCCAGACCGGAAATTGTTGTTGTTGCAGATACGGTTGCCCGTGAAAAAAATATTGACAGAGAAGATGTTTTTGTGGCTATGGAAATCGCCATTCAAAAAGCAGGTCGTACAAAATACGGCACCGAGCATGATATCCGTGTAAAGATTGATCGTAAAACGGGAGCCATTACTTTAGCTCGTTACCGCGAAGTTGTTGCTAATGATGCCGTTATCGAAAACGAAGCCGCTCAAATTTTGTTAAAAGATGCCAAGGCTTATGATAAAAGCTTAAAAGTAGGGGATTTCATTATTGATCAGTTACCGCCGATTGATTTCGGACGCGTTGCCGCTCAAACCGCTAAACAGGTTATTATGCAGCAGGTTCGTGAAGCCGAGCGCAATAAACAATTTGAAGAGTATAAAGAAAAAATCGGTACCATTATCAACGGTACGGTAAAAAGAGTTGAATTCGGTAATACCATTTTGGATATCGGTAAAGCCGAAGCCGTTTTGCGTCATGATGAAACCATTCCGAGGGAAAAATTCAAAAACGGCGATCGTGTTCGTGCTTATGTATTGGATGTTCGCCGCGAAGCCAAAGGTCCGCAAATTTTCTTATCACGTACCTGTCCGGAATTTATGGCTAAATTGTTTACACAAGAAGTTCCGGAGATATATGACGGTGTGGTTCAAATTATGGGCGTTGCTCGTGATCCGGGTTCTAAAGCCAAAATTGCCGTTCGCGCCAATGATAAAACCATTGATCCGGTCGGTGCGTGTGTCGGTTTGCGCGGTATTCGAGTTCAAGCCGTTGTGACCGAATTGCAGGGCGAAAAAATCGATATCGTTCCGTATTCCGAAGATAAAGCTCAGTTCATTGTCAGCGCTTTGGCTCCGGCCGAAGTTACCAAAGTTGTTTTGGATGAAGAAAACAATCGTATTGAAGTCGTTGTTGCCGAAGAACAATTTTCGCTGGCTATCGGCCGCAGAGGCCAAAACGTTAAGTTGGCATCGCAATTGGTCGGTTCAAATATCGATGTATTGACCGAAGAACAAGAACAAGATCGTCGTTCAAACGAAAATAAGGTTCGTACTCAACGCTTTATGGAAGCTTTGGACGTTGATGACATGATTGCTCACCTTTTGGTTGCCGAAGGATTTTCGACCATTGATGAAATCGCTATGGTCGAATTAAGCGAATTGGCAGAAATCGAAGGCTTTGATGAAGATGTTGCCACCGAGTTGCAAAACCGCGCCAAAGAATTTATTGAAAAACGCAATAAAGAATTTGCCGCTAAGAGCAAAAGCTTAAAGATTGATGAAAGCTTGAAGACCGTAAACGGTTTGGATCAGGATATGATTATCGCTTTGGCTGAGAAAGGCATTAAAAATATTGATGATTTGGCTGATTTGGCCGCCGATGAATTGATTGAAATTTTGGGCGATACCACAATTTCGGAAACCGAGGCTAACGAAATCATTATGGCTGCTCGTGAGCACTGGTTCGAAAATGATAAGGCCGAAACACAAGAATAAATAAAGGGTAGGCTTGAATGTCTAAAGAGTTGGAAGAAAGAAAGTGCATCGTAACCGGTAAAATTTTGCCGAAAGCAAAGTTGTTGCGTTTTGTTGTGCTGACAAACGGTCAGCTGTTACCTGATTTTAATAAAAAATTGGGCGGCAAGGGCGTTTATCTTTCCAACTCTAAGGCATTGCTGACAGAATTAACGCTCAAGAAAAATCCGCTCAACAAGATATTGCATACCAACGTGATTATTGCTTCCGAGTTACCGGATATGATTGAGCATATTTTATCCAAAAAATGTTTGGATGCCGTTAATCTGGCACGTAAAGCCGGCGATTTGATTTTGGGGTTCGAAAAAGTTAAAGATGTTATAACTAAGGGTAAGGCTGCCTTCGTAATAGAAGCAACGGATGCCGGTGAAGACGGTAAGCAGAAAATTGCGACAATAGCCAAAGATTTGGAAAAATTCAGTTTATATGATGTTGCAACCTTAAGCGAAGCATTAAAACGCGAAAATACGGTGTATTTTGCCATAGCAAAAAGCCAAATCAGCGATATGGTTCGTGAGGCCTTTAGGCGATATCAGACATTTTTGAATGAATAACGGAGAATATATTAGAATGACAGAAGAGAGCGCAAAGGAAAAATTGACATTATCAAAAAAATCCACCCTCACTTTGAAAAACGTGGCTAAACCGTCCGCTCCGGAAGGTAAAAAAGTGGTGCAGGTGGAAGTGCGCAAAAAAAGAGTGATTAATCCTGCGCAAAAGCCGGCTGCTCGTAAAGTGGAAATCGATGAAGAAACCGCTCAAAAATTAAAACTGTTGGCCGAAGCTAAAGAGTTTGATGCAAAACGTAAGCAAGAAGAAGAGGAAAAAGAAGCTCAGCGACAAAAATTGCAATCCGAGCAAAAGAAGCTTGATGAAGCTAAAAAACAGGAAGAAGAAGCCAAAAAAGCTTTAGAACAGCAACAACAGTCTGAAAAAGAAAAGGCTGAAAAGAAAAAAGCGGCAGAAGATAAAGCCAAAAAAGAAAATGCCGCCGAAAAAGCCGCGCCTAAAGCCGAAACTTCGGACTATAAAAATAAAAAGTCAAAAGAATATGACGATGAATATGACGATGAAGATGATGACGATTTTTATAAGAAGAATAATAAAAAGTCATCAACCGTCGAGAAACACGTTATGACCAAAGAAGAGACTTTTGAACAGGAACGTAAGAAAATTCAAAAGCGCAGTTTTGAGCCGCAACGCCGCAATAATAAGATTAACGTCAATTCGTATAATATCGGCGGTGGCGATGAAGATGATGACGATTACGGCTATACACCGCATCGCCGTTTCAAAAAGAAACAACCGAAGCCGGTTCAGCAGCAACAAGCACCGCAAGAAAAGGTGATAAAGGAAGTTATCATTCCGGAAACCATCACGGTGCAGGAATTGGCAAACCGTATGGCCGAAAAAAGCACAGATGTTATCAAGCGTCTGATGTCTATGGGGGTTATGGCAACCATTAACCAACCGATTGATGCCGATACCGCTCAGATTATCGTTGAAGATATGGGACACAAGGTAAAACGCGTGGCCGACAGCGATGTTGAAGAAGGTTTATTCGGTCCGGACGATACGCAAGAACAATTATTGCCGCGTGCGCCGATTGTGACGGTTATGGGCCACGTTGACCATGGTAAAACATCATTATTGGATGCTTTACGTGAAACGAACGTTGTAGCTCACGAAGCCGGCGGTATTACCCAGCACATCGGTGCTTATCAAATTACGGTTGCCGGCGGCCAAAAAATTACCTTTATTGATACGCCAGGCCACGAAGCCTTTTCGGAAATGCGTGCCCGCGGTGCCAAAGTAACCGATATCGTGGTTTTGGTTGTGGCTGCCAACGACGGAGTTATGCCGCAAACGGTTGAGGCTATTCGTCACGCGCAGGCGGCATCGGTGCCGATTGTTGTGGCTATCAATAAGATTGATTTACCGGGTGCCGATCCGATGCACATCAAGACCGAATTGTTGCAATACGGTATCGGTGTTGAAGAAATGGGCGGTGAATGCTTATGTGCCGAAATTTCAGCCAAAAAACGCATTAATATCGATAAATTGGTTGATGCAATTTTGCTCCAGGCCGAAATGCTTGATTTGAAAGCTAACCCTAACCGAATTGCCGACGGTGCGGTTGTCGAAGCCAAAATGGAAAAAGGCCGCGGTTCGGTTGCGACTGTTTTAGTACAAAAAGGTACGTTGCGTATCGGTGATATTTTGATTGCCGGTAAAGAATGGGGCCGCGTTCGTGCTATGTTTAACGAACACGGTAAAAAGGTTATGGAAGCCGGTCCGGCAACGCCTGTTGAAGTTATCGGTTTACAAGGAACTCCGATGGCCGGTGACAGCTTTGTTGTGGCCAAAGACGAGGCGCAAGCTCGTGAAGTTACCGGCTATCGTATCCGTAAAGAACGCGATGCCAAGTTGGTTAAGAGTGCTAAATCGGCTATGGAACAGATGATGGATAAGATTAAGTCCGGTGAATCTAAACATTTAGGCGTTATTATCAAAGCCGATGTTCAAGGCTCGATAGAAGCGTTGGAAGGTTCGTTGAAGAAATTATCCAATGATGAAGTCAGCGTACAAATTTTGCATTCTGCCGTCGGTGGTATTTCAGAATCCGATATTACACTGGCGAAAGCTTCTGATGCGTTTGTTATCGGCTTTAACGTTCGTGCCAACGCGCAAGCTCGCGATATGGCGCATCGTGACGGTATTGATATTCGCTATTATTCGATTATTTATGATGTTGTCGACGATGTTAAGAAAGCTCTTGAAGGTATGTTAACACCTGAACTTCGTGAAAAGATTTTGGGTTACGCGCAAATCCGCAGCGTATTCAATATTACCGGTGTCGGTAAAGTTGCCGGCTGTATGGTTACCGAAGGCATGGTTAAACGCGGTGCCAAAGTCAGATTACTACGTGATAACGTTGTTATTCATGACGGCAATCTCGGACAGCTTAAACGTTATAAAGATGATGTTAAAGAGGTCAAAGAAGGTTATGAGTGCGGTATGAGCTTTGAAAACTACAGTGACATTCAGGTTAATGATGCCATCGAATGTTACGAGGTTGAAGAAATCGCAAAAACTTTGTAAACCGTAAAGGAGAATGATATGACAGAGAAACTATCAAACAGACAGTTGCGTGTCGGTCAGGAAGTCCGCAAAGTTATTGCAACCGCTTTAGAAAACGGGGAGGCGCGCAGTCCGGAAATTTCAAACGCATTTATCACCATTACACAGGTGATTATGTCGCCGGATTTGAAGTATGCCACCGTTTATTTGACCACGCTGAACGGTAAAAATTTGGGCGTTGTGATTGAACAACTGACGGCTGAAAAATGGATTTTCAAGAAGTTGGTTGCCGATAAGCTGAAACTTCGTTTTACGCCGGAAATTAACTTCCGCGTTGATGATACATTTGATGAGGCTGAAAAAATCAATCGCCTGATGAATGATCCAAAGGTGCGGGCTGATATAGAAAAGACGGTTGAAGAAACACCGGAAGAATAAAAGCTAAAACTAAAAAACGCCGCTCGGATAAAGCGGCGTTTTTTATATTATTATAATTAATAGAATTTTACGGTAAATGTACAATCATCGCCACAATCACAGGCTGATGCTGCTACGTTTACAGGCATAGGAACAGAGACTACAGAACCATTAGGACACGCAATAGCTGAACCACTATTCGAGTTTCCAGAACAACCGAGATACTCTGTCATTGCAGACCCTCCCCCGATAGCTACAGCCACTAAACCGGATGATGAACCTGACCCCCAATCGTATGTTGATAATTCCATACAAGCTTCTTCAGGAAGACCTGTATATGAAACATAAAATGCTTTTTGATCTCCCTCTTGTTTTTTTCCTGATTCATCAATATGTACATTTCCGCCAAAAGGATTAGTGATATAAGAGTAACCATCTTCCCACATTTCATCAGGAATAATATGTGCTTTTTTAAATATTGTTTCTCGATTTCCGCTCCATACATACCTTTTTTGAGTACCATACAGAGTTCTTATATTTCCTGCAATCTGAGAGATTTGATCGACCGATTTATTGATTTTGAATTTAGTCATGGCTTTGGAATAACCGGCTATACCACCCACAGACAAAACACCGATGATGGCTAACACTCCCAGCATTTCAATCATGGAACGACCGGATTGATTAACATTATAAGACATGGCGTAACCCCCTTAGAAAACATATTTATACTATATACATAGTACATAAGTTTTAATATAAAGTAAAGTATGCCGAAAGTAATAGTACTTGTATTCATTACTCAAAAATAAGACGATAGGTAATATCAGCATTATCTTCTTTTTTGAGCGGTTGATATTTCCATAACTTAAATTTTATTTCAGCCGGCAATGCCGTAATGTAAAATTCCAATTCAGGTTGATACGGCGAATAATTGTTGCAACCGCCCGGTTCGCCGCAACTGCTGCCGCGATGGTAAAATCCGCGTGTCGGAACGATATCGGTCGAGATATTATCAGCCGATTTGAAACGGATGTTCTCGGCAAGCGGTGCATATACATAGTTATACCCCAAATCGCGTGCGTTGGTGTCGGACAAATGTATTTTATAAAATAACTTATTTTTTTTGTAAAACGACGTATAATCAATGTGTGCGGTAATGCGTTTTTGCGATTCATTATATGTCAGGCGATTAACTAACAAATAGTCAACTTCGGAACAACCGTAATTTTCGGAAAAATTATACATAGCCATCAGCGGATAATATAGAATCGGCGGATTTAAAATGGCAAAACTTTCGCGTGACGGTCCTTTGATACCTTTGCCGTAACAAGTAACCTCATAGGCGCTTATCCACGGCAGGCCGTCTTCTATTTGAAAAACCGAGCTGCTTGGTGAATAATATGGCTGCATTTCATTAAAAATTGATTCTTTCACGGCAGCCATGCGTTTATCCAAAATTGCGGTACGGCTTAAACCGCTGAATTCTTCCATCGGTGCAATCGGGATGTTTTTAATTGCATGAGCCTGAATCGGCATTAAAAGAGTTGCAATCAATAAATAAGTTTTGAGGTTCATCATTCGTTTTCTCCTTTGTAAACAAGGCTATTATATTGTTGCTTGCATGTAAAGAAAAAAATGCTTGACTTAGAGTAAAGTCTAATGTTTAAAGTGACAATGTTGTAAAGAACAATTATTTGCATGAAAAGGAAAATATGTTATGACAATGTGGCTTATCATTATGTGGGTAACATTAGTAATCACCGGTATGGCATTGGTTTACTTATGCGGCAGAATGATTAAATTCGGCTGTATCTTAAAGTTGACCGGGAATAGTCCGAAACGTCAGGCCATGATTTGCGGAATAACTGTGTTCGGAATTTTTGCGCTTATCGGAATAACCATGCATTTTATGAACGCGATTGTTTGCGTTGTGTATTTTGCTATGATTTGGATGATTTCGGATTTTTGCTTTTGGTTATTCGGTAAAATATCCAAAAAAACTTTCAAACGTTATTATGCCGGCGGTGTCGCTTTGATACTTAGTATTGCCGCATTATCGTGCGGATGGTATCTCGATCATCATGTGTGGCAAACGGATTATACTTTGACAACCGATAAAAATATCGAAAATATTAAAATTGCCATGTTTGCCGATTCACACATCGGGACAACTTTCGATGCCGACGGCTTTGCCAAACATATCACAGAAATTCAAGCGCAGAATCCGGATATGGTTGTGATAGTCGGCGACTTTGTTGATGATGATACAACTTTGGAAAATATGATTGCTTCTTGTAAGGCTTTAGGAACTTTGCAAACAAAATACGGTGTTTACTTTGTGTTCGGTAACCACGACAAAGGTTACTACGGAGCCGAAAGACGCGGTTTTGCCGCCGGAGAACTGATTGCCGAATTGGAAAAGAACGGCGTTAAAGTTTTGCGTGACGAAACGGCTTTAATCAACGATATGCTGTATATTGTCGGCCGGCGTGATTATTCGGTTGAGCGCGAGCAGGGGGGCAAGCGCAAAAGTATGAAACAATTACTGCAGGGGTTAGATAAAAATAAATATGTTTTGGTGTTAGACCATCAGCCGACAGATTATAAAAATCAAGCTGAAACAGAAGTTGATTTAGTGGTATCGGGTCATACGCACGGCGGGCAGTTGTTTCCGTTTAATTATGTCGGTAAATGGATCGGGGCAAATGATGCCATATATGGTTATGAACGCCGCCGTAAAACCGATTTTATCGTTACTTCGGGTATATCGGATTGGGCAATTAAATTTAAAACCGGTACAAAATCGGAATATGTGATGATTAACCTGCAAAAACAATAAGATTATTTGGCGGACGGATTAAAATTTTGCACGTCTTTCTCTTTATCACGGCGTTTTTTAACCGTTGGAAAATGAGTATTAATATAAGCATAGCGCGGACAATCCGAACCATGGTCATTGATGATGCCGCAGGCTTGTAGGTGCGAATAAACCGTAATTGTTCCCAAATATTTGAAACCACGTTTTTTTAAGTCTTTGGCAATTAAATCGGACAAGCCGTTGCTGACCGGAATAAAGCCGTCGCCGTGTTTGTCATAACAAATGGTTTTACCGTTGCTGTAACGCCACAGATAATCACAGAAACTACCGAACTCTTGGCGAATGTTTTGAAAACAACGGGCGTTATGAATAACGGCTTTTATTTTGCGCGGACTTTTAATCATCCCTTGGGTTGTCATAATCCGTTCGACATCTTTTTCGGCATAGTCGGCGATTTTATCGTAATCAAAATTGTCAAAGCAACGGCGAAAAATCTCACGCTTATTAATCATCATATTCCAATTCAAACCGCATTGCATAACTTCCATCATCAAAAATTCAAACTGCTTGATGTCATCATGCAACGGTACGCCCCATTCTTCATCATGATATTTGAGGTTGGCCGCCGAAGTATTTCCCCAATTACAGTACGACATTTTTATGATACTTTAGCAGGCTTGGTGTTTGAAATACTGATTTTGCGGTAAAAATAAACCGCTACCGGTACGCCGAGCAGCATACCCCACATTCCGAATAAACTGTGGGCAATATACAAAATGATAAGTGTCATAACCGGATTAATGTGCATAACCGATGAGACAATGCGCGGATTTAATACATAAGCTTCAAGCATATGTATTAAAATAATCATTAAAAGAGCCCATAAACCGAGGTGTATTCCGCCGGTGTTGACCGCCATTAAAACAATCGGCACGGATGAAATAATCATTCCCAAAACCGGAATTAAGCCGCAGATGAAAACAATGGTACACAACATGGCTACAGCTTTGACGCCGAGCAAGTGCAAACCTATTGCCGTCAGAGTAGTGTTGATGGCTGAAATTAACAATTGGGCGCGGAAATTTTCGCCGACAACGCGGGCAAACAAGATAATGCTGTCAGCCGTTTCTTTATAAGTTTCGGCCAGTTTGGTATAACGCAAGCGGCGCGTACCCAATGAAAGTTCCGGTAAATCTAGCAATATAAGAAAACTGAACAACATAGCCAAGAAAAACCATCCGATATAGTGCAAGCCTTTTTCCAGAATACCACGCAATATATTCCAAGCCTTAATGACGGTTTTTTCCGGTGATATACCTGTTTCGATTTGCTGCATAACCGGTTGCGCAAAGTCATTATCGGCAAAGGTTGTATCTATCCAAGATTTGAGAGAATTAATACTTTTTGGGAGCTGTTCGGTAAAACTGATGGTTTCAGATAATAATTCGCGCGGAACGAATGCCAGAAATGCAATTTCGCAAGATAAAAAAAGCGTATATATGCAAACAACGATAAAGCGGCGATTCCAATGAAATTTGCGTCTTAATTTATGAGCGATACCGGCAAAAATAAAGCACATGATAAAGGTCATAAAGACTAAGCCGAACATACTGCGGAACATATACAATATTCCTAAAAATGCGGTCCAGATAAAGTAAAAACGATTTACGCGAATAAATTCAGAAATACTAAACATAATTGTCTCCGTTTGTGATCTCAATATATAATATCTAACAATAAATATTGAAGATAATGTTAATTTTAAGGCGTAAATAAATATTGACAGCATTTGAAAAGAAAGCTACCATGGCTGACACTTATGGCTATTAAGATTATTATTAACATTAAATAATTAAAACGTATGGAAAACTACAGAAAAATCTTGGAAATGAATTCTACGCGACAGAACGAGTTTCTGGCGTTGAGTTGTCTGGAAAGACATGATTTACCGTCATTCTTGCAGCTTCTTAAAAACGGTATGCCTCTGACAGCCTTTATGCTGACAAGCATGGTTGTGTTGAAGTACAATAAAAAGTACATCAAACAGGTACTGATTGAGACTGAATGTATCGAGAATGATAATGTCGTCAAGTGGATGCAGAATTTCTTTTCAATCGACGAGTTGATAAATGTTCTGCCCGAATTTGAAGGAAACCTGCCGTCAGATTATCCCTCAAATGAGGATTGTGTCAGGTTTAAGCTCTGGAAAACGCTGTGTGAACGAAAAGAGTATGAACTTGTGGCAAATAACGCTTCCGACCCTTACGGCATTTTGTCTAAACAAAAAAATGTTGCCGCGCAACAGGCGCTGTTGAAACTGGATTTTGTAAAGTATGCTCCACTTGTTTTCGGCACAGGTTGCTATGGTGCTTTTCTGATATCGGAAGAGGGATGGAAGTATTTGGTTGACCACGGTGCCGTGAATTGGTTGCTGAAATTTTTGAACCTCAGTGGAATAGAACCTGTTTCGGATGTTATCAAGTATTGCGTCGATAAAGGTTATGCCGAAGAAGCATTCAGAAGCGGATACAAAGATGAACTGCTGAAACATAGAGCTTTTGATGTGTTCAGAAAACATCATAGTTTTTATTCGGCATTTTTGGAAAATTATCCGCAGGAAGTTGACTGGGAAGATTTGTGGAATCAATACAAAAAGAAGTCGACCAGGAGGTATCTTAAAGAAAAAGCCGGCGAACATCCTGAAGTGCCTGAATGTTCTGAGTTTTTGTGGAATCACGCCAACTGGTTTGCTCGTTTTTGGATGTTGACTTATCCGAAATGTGTTCAATAAATTCGCAAGATTATCGTATGCAAAGACCACCCTAAATAAAGGGCGGTCTTTACTTTTTTAGGCTTAAAAGTTGTGTGCTAAAGTTTTATTGTCGGCTGCCGTTCAATGATTATTTTAACCGATGACAACCAAATAACAGTGAGGGAAAATGCGTCAATCAGCTTTGGTATCGGTAACGGCTTTTACGGCAATGGTTTGTTTTTGTATTTATCAGGTTGCGGTTGCCGATGCTTCCAATGCCGAGGCTTTGCAAAGTAATCAATTAACAGAGGGAGAGGAAAATATGTCTGACGAAAATATGCAAAATCCGGACGAACTGCAAGAAGTGCATGCTTCATCTGCCAAACCGGGCAAAGAGGCGTCTTCGCATATATGGAACAAAACCAAAAATATGAGTGAAGACGTGTGGACGGCGACCAAAGACGGAACGGCTAAGGCTTGGGATAAAACCAAAGAATTCGGTAGTGAGGCATGGACGGTAACAAAAGAGGGTTCGGCAAAAGTATGGCACAAAACCAAAGAAATGGGCAGTGATGCTTGGGATATTACCAAAGAAGCCGCCGAGGATGTGCACGATGCATTGTTTGAAAGCGATGATTGCTGCTGTAACGGGTGCCGCAAGCATCATACCGAAAATGACAGTCATTCACATTCGACAACAGTTCATTAATTGATATATAAGGAGAAAAAAACATGGGCGAAATGGCAAAAAAAATCGTAAAAATCGATTTGGAAAGTTTAATCAATACCTTAAATGAAGCGTATGCTGAGGAATGGTTGGCTTTTTATCAATATTGGCTCGGCTCAAAAGTTGCCATCGGGTTGCAGCGTTCGGATTTGGTCGGCGAATTTATTGAGCATGCCAATGAAGAATTAAAACATGCCGGTTGGCTGGCGGACCGTATTATCCAGCTCGGCGGTACGCCGCTCATTCGTCCGTCGGAATGGGAAGCTAAGGCACACTGCAAGTATCTGGCGCCGGATAATTTTGATGTAGCTTCTTTGCTGCATGATAATCTGGAAGCGGAGCGTTGTGCCATCAGTCGCTATGAAGGTCTGTGCATTGAAACCGACGGACATGATTACGAAACCTTCCGCATCGCTGAAAAAATCTTAAAAGAAGAACTTGAACACGAACAGGAATTGGAAGATTTTGTTGCCGATTTGGAAATGGCTAAAAGATTTATAAAAGAATAAAAATACATCATACGCTATCGTCTTTGAGTACATACTTGAAGACGATAGCGATATTTTTATATCAGATACCGGCAAAGTGGTTAACAATAACAGTGGCAGTGATGGCTAAAATCCAACAGACCGCCGTATATATCAGCGGGTATTTTAATAGCGGACTGCGTAAATTTAAGTCAGGTTCCGGTTTGCCGGGGATAAGGAATGGTATAAATGCAAAACAATATAAAATGTTTTCTGCTTTCTGCCATTTTGCAGATAGCGAGTTTATATCTTCTGTGTCCAGAAAATACAAAGAACTTTCTAATAACATTAAAGCTGTTACAAAAATTATCCAAAACGTACCGGCACTGCCGAAATCTCGGCATCTTTTTTGTGCTAACGCCAGTACACAGTAGAAGATTAATAAACCGAATATGTAAGTAAGAATTTTGATGTCGAATATATTTATGATTTGTAAAATACAATATAATACGGCGGCGGTTGCCCATCCTAAAGATCTGCTCAAAGTTCCGTTAAACGAAAAAATGGAAGTTATCTTATCATTGCCATAAAAAATGTTATGCCATAATAAATGCATTTCCGTAAATAAGTTATCTGTTTTTGCCATAACCTGATCCTTAAAAAACAATACTGAATGTGTATTTTACTACACACTCAGCAATTGTCAATATATTATAATTACAACTTTAAAAATTTTGCCATCGGAAGTTGTGAACCTACATCGATAGCCTTGTTTGCTAACTTATTAAAGTTTCCCAACCCAACTTGTTCAGCTTGGCTTTGTAATCTTTGTTGTTGGTTTGTGTAAATATTATCAAGTATGGCATCAGCAGCTCGGCCGTATAATCCAAAAGAAGCTGCATTTAAACCGCGGTTAATGCCGGCTGTCATACCTTCGCCCATTCCAGCAATACCTGCTGCAATAATGCTATTCCAATTTGTTTCGGGCATACTTTGTAAACCGGCCTTTTGGGGAACTTGCATGTTTTGAGGCATCAAGCATTGTTGCCTTTCTCTTTCTTTGGCACGTTGAAAGTTATATTCAATTTCATCACGCAAAGAAAAATCTTTGTGACAAACACCAAACTCATCGGTTTGGGTGTTTCGATTGTAATCATATAATTTACTCATTTGTTTGTTTCCTTTAAAATATAAAAACCGCACGTTTGCATAGCGTACGGTTTTGCTGTTGATATAAAAAAAGAACGCAAGTTTTCTCTTAAAATGCGTTCTGCCAATAGAGTGAATTTTGCCTGAAAATCCACTCTAATAATCTTTATATCATGCAAGTTACTTAATGTCAAGTATTTTTTAATATATTTCATATTTCCGCGATTAAATATAATAAAAATATTATCATTTTTCTTTTGTCTGAGGTGTAGAAAAGGTCTGCATTTTTGATAACTTCGGAAATAGATGCCATTATTAATCAAAAATAGTCTGTTTTACGTAAAAAAATGCTTGAAAAATAATATTTTTCGATTATAAAAGTGACAGTTGCTCAAAGGGTGCGCTTTTTGCAGCTGTTTTTTGTAACCTCGCACAAGTCCGCCCAATTTGTCGGGTTGGCATTTTTTGAAATTAAAATCTATATGTCTAATACAGAATTTACAATGCCGGAAATGACCGAAAATTTTGCCGATTTATTGAATGAACAATTCGGTGATAAAGGTATTCTCGGCAGTGTCGTTAAAGGTACTATCGTTAAAGTTACACCGGATTTCGTTACCGTTGATGTCGGTTTGAAATCCGAAGGCAATATTCCGGTTCGCGAATTCGGCACCAATGCTGAATTGAAAGCCGGTGATGTTGTAGAAGTTTTGGTTGATCGCTATGAAGACAAAGACGGTAATATCGTATTGTCTCGCGAAAAAGCCCGCCGTGAAGAAGTTTGGGCCGACTTAGAGAAATCTATGAATGCCGGCGAACGCGTTAACGGTGTTATCTTCGGTCGCGTTAAGGGCGGCTTCACCGTTGATTTGAACGGTGCCATCGCTTTCTTACCGGGGTCTCAAATTGATATTCGTCCGATCAGAGATATTTCTCCGTTGATGGGTATTTCTCAACCGTTCCAAATTTTGAAAATGGATAAAGTAAGAGGCAACATCGTTGTTTCTCGCCGTATCGTTTTGGAAGAAACCAGAGCCGAAGCTCGTGCCGAATTAATCGACGGCATTAAAGAAGGCGCTATTCTGGACGGTGTTGTTAAAAACATTACCGATTACGGCGCATTCGTTGATTTGGGCGGCGTTGACGGTTTGTTGCACGTTACCGATATTTCTTGGAAACGTATTAACCATCCGGCCGAAGTTTTGACTGTTGGTCAAACAATTAAAGTCCAAGTTATTCGCTTTAACGAAGATACTCAACGTATCAGCTTAGGTATGAAACAACTTGAAAATGATCCGTGGCAAGCTGTTGCCGATAAATATAAAGTCGGTGAAGTTTACAAAGGTAAAGTTACCAACATTACCGACTACGGCGCATTTGTTGAATTGGAAGACGGTATCGAAGGTTTGGTACACGTTTCCGAAATGAGCTGGACACGTAAAAACGTTCATCCGGGTAAAATCGTTTCTACTTCTGAAGAAGTTACCGTTCGCGTTCTTGAAGTGGATGGTGATAAGAGACGTATCAGCCTCGGTATTAAACAATGTATGCCTAACCCTTGGGCTGCTTACATTGAAGAACATCCGGTCGGATCTGTTATTACCGGTAAAATTAAAAACATTACCGAATTCGGTTTGTTTATCGGTTTGACAGATGAAATCGACGGTATGATTCACTTGTCCGATATTTCTTGGGAAAAATCCGGCGAAGAAGCTGTTAAAGATTATTCTAAAGGCCAAGAAATCGAAGCTAAAATCATCGATGTTGATGTTGAAAAAGAACGTATCAGCTTGGGTATCAAACAATTGTCTGAAGACAATGTTTCTCAAGCTTTGGCTAACTTGAAAAAAGGCGAAGTTGTTAAAGCTATCGTTAAATCTACCGACGACAAAGGTGTTACCGTTGATGTTGAAGGTTTAACCGCCGTTATCAAGAAAGCAGATCTTTCTAAAGATAAAGCTTCACAAAATCCGGAAAACTTCAAAGAAGGTGATGTTGTTGAAGCTAAAATCACTTCCGTAGATAAAAAGAATGTTAAAATCGGTTTATCTATTAAAGCTCTTGAAGTAGACGAAGAAAAGAAAGTTTTGGAAGAATATTCTAATACAGCTTCCGGTTCTTCTCTCGGAGAGGCTTTGGGTGAGGCTTTGAAAAAAGCCAACTAATTAAAGCTCGTCTAACGGGTTACTACTTGAAAGTCCTTTTGCTTATGTACTGTTTTGTACACCGCGCAAAAGGACTTTCTGCGTATTAAACTCATTATCCGAGCTTTCCCCGTACGCTGTGCTTGTTGTTTTTTACTGTTTTGTACACCGCGGGAAAAAACCTTTTTCTATTAGACAAATTCTAAGCAGTTTACGAGGATTAATCTATACACCGCGCAAAAGGACGAACTATCGTATTAAACGCATTATCCGAGCTTTCCTCGTACACTGTGCTTGTTGTTTTTTACTGTTTTGTACACTACGGGAAAAACCTTTTTCTATTAGACGCATTCTAAGCAGTTTACGAGGATTAATCTATACACCGCGCAAAAGGACGAACTATCGTATTAACCACATTATCCGAGCTTTCCCCGTACGCCGTGCCTGTTGTTTTTTTGCTTATGTACTTTTTTTGTACCAAAGTAAAAGGAGCGCGTTGTTTAAATTTTGAAAAGATTGTTTTCTGACATCAAAAAAATACCCGCCGATCGGCGGGTATTTTCAGAAACAAATAGAAATTATTTCTTACATATTATTTCTTGCTTTTGCTGGATGAGCTGGAACTAGAAGAAGATTTTTTGCTTGAGCAAGAGCTTGATTTAGTCGAGCAAGAACTTGATTTGGTTGAGCAAGATTTCGAAGAAGAACTCTTAGAGCAACCACAAGAAGAATTAGAACCATAGAGTTGGCAAATTGCTTGATTCCAGAAATATTCATCTTGTCCGGAAGGACAGCCCGCATTTTGCCAGTTGTAGTAAGCAGCTTCACGAATGTAATTTTCGTTATAATTTTTAGTCATTTTAAATTTCTCCAATAATTTTAGTTTTATAACAACATAATAGAGTATAATCTTTTTTTTTATATCGTCAATACTTTAAATGCATAAAATTTAAGAATATTTTCGCTTGAAGAATTATTTTGCGGTATTGACCGGCGACGTATTTATTTTACTTGCTTTTTTATCGATTAATTTATATAGATATAAGTGTAAGTTTTAAATCGGCAAACGGATATTATTTTTTATATACACGGGAGTTTATTATGGACAATATGTTATCACAAGAAGAAATCAACGCAATTGTAGACGGAGATCACAGCAATGTTTTTGCAGTGTTGGGAATTCATCGCGATAAGGGTTCCAAAAAAGTTTTTATCCGTACATATCAACCTTTTGCTTCTTCCATAGAAGTTATCGATATCGATGGAAAGCCTATCGGCAAAATGCAAAAAATAGATGAGAGAGGTTTCTTCCAGTTTAATAGTAATGAAACTTCGGAATTTAACTACAAATTCAGTATCATCAATGATCAGGGACATGAATATGTGGCGGAAGATACATACCGATTCCCTTCAACAATCGGCGATATAGATGAATATTTGTTTGCTCAGGGAAATCACTATGAAATTTATAAAAAACTGGGTGCGCACGTTATGCAAATGGACGGTGTTAAAGGTGTGGCCTTTGCCGTTTGGGCACCGAATGCCAAACGTGTTTCGGTCATCGGCAGTTTTAATAACTGGGACGGTCGTGTCAATGTTATGCGTAAACACATCAGTTGCGGTATTTGGGATATTTTTATTCCGGGCTTGGTTGAAGGCGAATATTATAAATTTGAAATTAAAACTCAGGAAAATTATATTTTGCAAAAAGCCGACCCGATGGCAACATATTCAGAGGTCCGTCCGCATAATGCTTCGATTGTGTTTGATATAAATCACTATCAATGGAACGATGCCGATTGGATGGCCTATCGCCAGAATACCAATACCTATGATAAACCGATGTCTATTTATGAAGTGCACTTGGGGTCATGGCGCCGCAAGGGTGATAACGGTTGCGAATTTTTGACTTATCGTGAAATTGCCGACAGACTTGTACCGTATGTGTGCAATATGGGGTTTACGCATGTTGAATTTATGCCTTTGTGCGAACATCCGCTTGATGCTTCATGGGGCTATCAGATTACCGGTTTGTTTGCACCGACATCACGCTTTGGGAATCCGGATGATTTTCGTTATATGATTGATAAATTCCATCAGGCGGGTATCAGTGTGATTATGGATTGGGTGCCGGCTCACTTCCCGAAAGACGGGCACGGCTTGTGCGAGTTTGACGGGACATGTTTATATGAACACGCCGATCCGCGCAAAGGCGAGCAAAAAGATTGGGGAACAAAAATTTATAACTTCGGCCGTACGGAAGTTTGCAATTTCTTGTGTGTTAGTGCACTGTATTGGCTGAAAGAATTTCATATTGACGGTTTGCGTGTTGATGCGGTGGCCTCTATGCTGTATTTGGATTATTCGCGTAAAGCCGGTGAGTGGATCCCGAATGTTTACGGCGGTAATGAAAATTTGGAAGCCATTGCCTTTATTCGTAAAATGAATGAGCTTATTTATACACAGTCGCAAGGCGGTTATTCCTGCGCCGAAGAATCCACAGCGTGGCCGATGGTATCACGTCCGGTTTCGGCCGGCGGTTTAGGCTTCGGTTATAAATGGAATATGGGCTGGATGAATGATACGTTGCGCTATATCAGTCATGAACCGATACATCGTAAGTATCACCACGGCCTGTTGACTTTTGGTTTGTTATATGCGTTTAACGAGAATTTTATTCTACCGATCTCACATGATGAAGTTGTTCACGGCAAAGGCTCAATGCTATCCAAAATGCCGGGTGATGAATGGCAAAAGTTTGCCAATTTGCGCGCTTATTACGGCTTTATGTGGACGCACCCGGGTAAAAAACTTTTGTTTATGGGATGCGAATTCGGACAGGATTGGGAATGGAATTGCGGCGAAAGTCTGCGTTGGCATTTATTGGAATATCCGATGTACAAAGGTATGCAAAATTGTGTACGCGATTTAAACCTGCTGTACAAAGGAAATGCACCGCTGTTTGAAGAAGATTTTGACTCGCGCGGTTTCGAATGGATTGATTATGCCGACTGTGATGACAGTGTTATTTCTTATATCCGCCGCGGTCATAATCCGGATGACTACCTGCTTGTTGTCAGCAACTTTACACCGGTGGTTCGTCACGGATATCGGTTGGGTGTTTATGAAGCCTGTGCATATCAGGAAATCTTTAACAGTGATGATAAAAACTATTGGGGCAGCGGTATTCGCAACGAAGGTCCGCAGCAAGCTCAAAACTACGGTGTAAACGGCAAGCCTTATTCGGTTGAAATTGTTCTGCCGCCGTTGTCAACCATTGTTTTGAAACCGATCAGATAGCGGAAAGTTGCGGGTATGACGATTAAAGTTTCTTTTGGCAGACATTATCCGTTAGGTGCTACATTCGATGGCAAAGGAGTTAATTTTGCTTTGTTTTCGGCTCATGCCGAACAGGTCGAATTGTGTTTGTTCAATAATGACGGAACCAAAGAAACCGGCCGCTATAAACTCAATATTAATGATAATAATATTTGGCATATTTATCTTGAAGGTGTAAAACCCGGACAGGTGTACGGATACCGTGTGTACGGTCCGTATAAACCGGAGGAGGGGAAAAGATTTAATCCGAACAAATTGCTGTTAGATCCCTATGCCAAAAAGATGATCGGAAAATTAATTTGGCATAAAGCTTTATTCGGCTATGATATCAACAGTGCAGATAAAGACCTATCTTTCAGCACGCTCGACAGTGCCCCGTATGTACCTAAATCAGTTGTCGTGGAAGACACGTTTGACTGGGGCGATGAAAAACGTCCGACGGTCCCTTTTGAGGAAACGATTATTTATGAAACCCATGTGCGCGGTTATACCATGCTGCATCCGAAAGTCGAATCATGTCAACGCGGTAAGTTTTTGGGTATGGCCTCGCCGAATGTTATCAGTTATTTGAATTGGCTCGGCGTGACATCGGTTGAGCTGTTACCGGTATTTTCTTTTTTCGGTGACAAAGACGGTATGTATATCGATAATTATTGGGGATATGAAACTCTGTCATATTTTGTGCCTGAAGCAAAATATTTGATGAATAACAATATCGATGAATTTAAGCAGATGGTGAAAACGCTGCATGCCAATAATAAAGAAGTCATTTTGGATGTTGTATATAACCATACGATAGAGGGTAATCAGCTCGGACCGACATTGTGCTATCGCGGTATCGACAATGAAAGTTATTATACGTTACAGGAAAATAAACGCTTTTATTATGACAGTACCGGTTGCGGTGCATCGTTTAATTTGCAGAATCCGTATGTGTTGATGTTGGTTTTGGATTCTATGCGTTATTGGGTAAATACCATGCATGTTGACGGGTTCCGTTTGGATTTGGCAACCAGCTTGAGCCGGGTGCGCGGCAAATTTACGCAAGACAGCGGATTTTTGCTCGCTGCCAGACAAGATGAAACTCTCCGAAATGTTAAAATTATTGCCGAACCGTGGGATGCCACAATGGACGGATATCGCATTGGTGCCTATCCGCCGGGGTGGGCCGAATGGAATGACCGATACCGCGATGTGGTACGTCGTTTTTGGCGCGGTGATGCAAAGCAGGCCGGTGAGTTTGCCAGCCGCATTACCGGTTCGAGTGATATTTTCGGTTACAGTAATCGCGATATTTGGAGCAGTGTTAATTTTTTAACTTCGCACGATGGTTTTAACTTGCGTGATGCCGTCAGTTATGATTGTAAGCATAATATGGTAAACGGTGAAAATAATCGCGACGGCAATGATGCCAACTGGACGTGGAATTCCGGTGCCGAGGGATTTACCGATAATCAGTCCGTGAAAGATAACCGCTTGCTGCGCTTACGTGCGATGCTTGCAACGTTGTTTTTGTCATTTGGAACACCGATGTTGGTTGCCGGTGATGAGTTCGGCAATACGCAGTTCGGTAATAATAATCCGTATTGTCAGGATAATGTTATAACATGGATTGTTTGGGAGGCAATCAATAAAGTCGATTGGAAATTGGTGCGCTATGTCAAGCAGTTGATTGCACTGCGTAAAAAAATGGAAATATTCTCGCGTACCAAATTTTTTAACGGCAATATTATGCAGTACGGCAGTTATAAAGTTAAAGATTTGGTATGGCTGACACAAGAGGGTGTTGAATTTACCAATCAGGACTGGTTAACCGAAAATCGCAGATGTCTGGCGTCTTTGGCATTTAACGGTGAATGTTCGTATCAGGTTATTTTTAACGGTGAAGCACAGAATATTAAATGGAAACTGTCGCCGATTTTTAAAAAACTTAAAGTAGAACTTATATTTAACAGCAGTGAAACATTGGAAAATGATGTGAAAATAGATGCATCTCTTCCGCTTGAAGTGCCTGCTTGGAGTGTTGTATTATTAAAAATAAGTCAACCGGAGAAATAAAATGGATAACAGTTGGGATCTATTATTACAAGAATTAGGTATTGCTAAAACATTTAGTGATGCCGCTCAAAACCAAAAAGTGTATCATATAGATGATGAAGTTTTGCGTAAAATGGTTAATTATTTGGGGTACCCCTTAAAAAGTATTGACGACAGCGATAAACTTCTGGAAAAAATTAAAAATAAACGCTGGCAATATGCGTTGGAGGCCATATATGTCGTACGCCAAAACAATAAATCGTTTGATGTGGTTTTGAAGGCCGATGAGGCGGATAAATTTGAATTATATGTTACGGACGGCACCGGCAAAGATGTCTCGGTCGATTATACCGTAACCGAGTTGGAAAGTAAAACTAAAGCTTCGGCAGTTTATAAGCGTTTACGGATTACGATTACGACGGCTATGGCACCGCAATATTATAATTTAGAAATCAAGTGCGGTAAAAAACAAAGCCGCGGGATTTTGGCGGTAACACCGGACAGTTGCTATATTCCGGAAATTTTGAACCGCAAAAAAATCTGGGGTTTTGCCGTGCAGTTGTATTCGCTTAAAAGTCACCGCAACTGGGGTGTCGGCGATTTTACCGATTTAGTTAACTTTGTGCACCTATGTAAAAATCAGGGGGCGGATGTTATCGGGGTTAATCCGCTGAACGTTTTGGTACACGATTATCCTGAAAATGCCAGCCCGTATGCCTCTATCAGCCGCTTGTATTTAAATCCAATTTACATTGATGTAGAAAAAGTTATCGGATTTAAACCGGAATACATTAAAGATAAGCAGGCTGAAATAGAACGTTTGCGGGCAACTGCCGATATTGATTATGTCGGTGTTTACACGCTGAAAAACGAAATATTGCAAAAATTATATGACGACTTTACGGCCGATATAAAATCGAAAGAATATAAAAAATTTGTTTCTTACTGCGATAAACAGGGCTCTGAACTTGAAAACCTGGCGACCTATCAGGCTTTACATTCGGCATATTGCCATCAGTACAGCTATGGATTGAGCACATGGCCTGCCGAGTTACAGAATCCGGAATCTAAAACAGTTATCGAATTTAAGAAGGCGCATCAAAAAGAAATCGGCTACTTTAAGTTTTTGCAATTTGTTGCTTCCGAGCAGTTGCATAAGGTTTATGACGAAGTTGCCAAATGCGGGTTAAATATCGGTTTGTACCGCGATTTACCGGTCGGGCTATGCAAGGACAGTGCCGAATTGTGGAGCGGTCACGATTTATTTATTAAAGATTGCGGCGCCGGTGCACCGCCGGATGTCTTTTTCCCGAAAGGACAAAAATGGTGTTTGGGTGCTTTTAACCCGTTTACCTTAAAGGCCAACGCTTATCGTCCGTTTATCCAAGTGCTGCGCGCGGCTATGGAAGGTGCCGGTGCTTTGCGCATTGACCATGTTATGGGCTTGATGCGCTTATATATTATTCCGGATAAAGAAGATGACGGTACGTATATTTATTACAATTTTGATGATATGCTCGGTATTGTTGCGTTGGAAAGCTATTTGAATAAATGCATGATTGTCGGCGAAAGTATCGGTAACGTACCGGACGGTTTTGTAGAAAAACTGCATGAGCGCGGCATATATTCTTTGAGTGTTTTGTGGGCAGAACGCTGGAACGGCTTTGGCGATTTTAAGATGCCGCAAGATTTTGCCGCCAAAACTTTCAGTTCGGTCGGCACGCACGATATGGCGCCATTGAAAATGCGTTGGTTCGGCTATGATATTGAAACAATGTATAATTTAGGTATGCTTGATGAAGCCGAACGTCATGAACAATACAAAGGACGTGAAGATGAACGCCGTCGTTTGTTGAGTGCGTTGGATGCCGCCGGTGTTTGGCCTGCAGATAAAACGCGTCAGGGCGACTGTATTTACGGCGAAGGCTATCCGAACGGGATTATGGAAGCAGTTGAAAAATACGTTTCATCGAGTGCCAGTGAAGTTTATTTGGCGCAAATCGAAGATATTTTCGGTGTCGAAGTTTTACAAAATCTGCCGGGAACGGATATTGATAAGCATCCGAACTGGCGCCGTAAACTTCCGGTTTGTTTGGAAGATATTGAAAGCAGTGCCGAATTTATCAGCGCACGCAAAGCGATTTGCCGTTAGATTATTTTTGATATTGAAGTGCATCCAAAGCCCCTTGCAGAATGTAAGCGGCAGCGGATGCGTCCAATATTTTTTTGCGCTTTTGACGAGACATATCGACTTCGTCGATTAAGAATCTTTCAACGGCGGAGGAAGATAATCTTTCATCCCAAAAAGCATAAGGTAAGGGGATTTCAACCGCCAGTTTTTCGGCAAATGACTTAACTTCGCGGGCAATGTCGCCTTCTTCGCCGTTCATCTGCAGCGGCAGACCGTAAATAATCCCGCCGATTTCTTTTTCTTCAACAATTTTTTTGAGTTCGGCCACATCGTTTTGCCACGAGCTGCGTTGCAAAATTTTATAAGATGTGGCAATACTGCGCAATAAATCGGATACGGCCAAGCCCATACGCTTAGAACCGTAATCAACGCCTAAAACGGCTCGGTAGGGTTTTAATTGTGCATTAAAATCAGATAAATCCATTTGTCCTCTCTTTAAATTCAGAGTTAAACGATTTAAGTTAAATGTCAACGAAATTATGGGTTGTCTATAAACTTTTTTTTACTTTACTATTCAGATAATCAATAGTAATGTAAATCAATTCTTAAATTTGTTAGAGGTGTTGTACAATGAAAATCAAATACTTACTGACTGCAGTTATGATGCTGTTGGCTTCGCCGGCGTATGCCGAATTGGAAATCGATGTCAACGGCGCATCGCGTAACCCGATGCCGATTGCCGTTCCGGAAATGATCGGTTCCAGTTCCAACCTGTTCACAAAATTGGTCGGTCGGGATTACGGCAGCAAAATTCATGAAGTTATTACTGCCGATTTGGACAGAAGCGGCTTATTCAAGATTATTCCGCAAAACAGTTATATCGAAACTTTGAACTCGATTGATCAACAACCGCAATTTGTGGATTGGCAGGCAATTAAGGCTCAGGCTTTGGTTCAGAGCCAAATTACCGAGTTGCCGGGCGAAAAGCTCAAAGTTGATTTCAGATTGTGGAATGTTCCGGCTTCGCAGCAAATGCTGGGTAAATCATTTACTTCGACTAAAGATAACTGGCGTCGAATTGCCCATGTGGTCGCCGATGCCATTTATGAAAGGTTAACCGGTGATAAAGGCTATTTTAACACACGTGTTGTTTATGTTTCCGAAAGCGGTCCGGCGACGCGTAAGATTAAACGTTTGGCTATGATGGATCAGGATGGCGAAAACCACAAGTTTTTGACCGACGGACGTAATTTGGTGTTAACGCCGCGTTTTTCACCGAATATGCAAAAAATTACCTATTTGGAATATGTCGGTAATAATCCGCGTGTTTATTTGATGGATTTAACCAATAACAGCCGTCAGGTTTTGGGAAATTTCCCGGGTATGACGTTTGCACCGGTATTTTCCCCGGACAGCTCTAAAGTTTTGATGAGTTATGCCAGCAAGGGAGCAACGCATATTTATGAAATGAATTTGCGCAATAAATCCATTAAGCAAATAACCTTCGGTAATGCTATTGATACTTCGGCCAGCTATTCGCCGGACGGTTCAAAAATCGTATTTAATTCGGATAGAGGCGGTAATCAGCAACTTTATATTATGGATGCCGACGGCAGTAATGTTGAGCGCATCAGTTTCGGTAAAGGCCGCTATGCAACGCCGGTTTGGTCGCCGCGCGGCGATTATATCGCCTTTACCAAAATGGCTAACGGGGCATTTTACATCGGTGTTATGGCACCGGATGGCAGCGGTGAACGTTTGCTGGCTGACGGCTTTTTGGTAGAAGGACCGACTTGGTCGCCGAACGGTCGTGTGCTTATGTTCTTCAGACAAGATCGCGGCAGTCCGGTTAGACTCTATACTATTGACTTGACCGGATATAACGAACGTCGAATCATTACACCGTCGGAAGCTTCCGATCCGGCTTGGTCGCCGCTATTGCCGTTATAAGTCGGTTTGATATTTAATGAAAATGCCGCTGTATAAAGCGGCATTTTCTGTTAAAGAAAAAATAATTTGCGAAATATATAGATAAAATATTGACAAAAATGCAAAAGTGTGCTTATATTAGTCCAATTCAAAATTTTTAATCTTAATCATTGTGAATCATTATGAAAAATCTTGAAATTTTCGGCAACTACGGGTTGATTGCCGTTGTATTATTTTTAGTCAGCACAGGCTTAAATGCAGCATTTATCTGGCTGGGGATGTTTGGATTTGCGATGTCCGTGCTTCTCGTCTTGGGCTTTTTGCTCATATCTGTAGAAGTTCTGAAAGCGCTGGATGTTCCGGTTGAACGAATCGTTTTCCTGATTTTAGGGCTGCTTATTTATTTAGTGGCTGTTGTCGCACAGGGAAATTTCGGGATGTCTCTTTCGGCAGCTTTATTTATATTGCTGCTGATGTGGTTGTGCACCTGCCAGGAAGTCAGTTTCATTGCATTGTGCAGTGCCAGCTATGTGCTTGGGATAGAGTGCGCATTCTTTGTGATGGGAGATGAAATTCCGGCAGATGAAATGAAGGTAGAGTATCTTGCTTTCACTGTGGTGGTAGCAACGTGGCTGATGGCATCGCTGCAAAAAGTGTTTAATCTCTATGAATCTTAAATTCAGAAAGGAGAAACTCAAACCTGAGTTTCTCCTTTCGTTATTTTAAATCTTTTAACGAAACTTTAGTCTTTTTGTGTTAACAACATCCTATATTATGATAAGGAGACGATAATATGAAAAAAAGTTTGTTAACAGCCGTTGCCTGCAGTGTTTTATTTGCCGTTTCGGCACAGGCCGGCGAATATATGCCTTATGTCGGTTTTGATTATGTAAACAGAACACTCAATGTGGCTGATCAGTATCCGGATAACTATGATATCGGTAATATTAACGCGGGTATTAAATTTGTTGATTTGGGCTCGGTCGAAATTTTTGCCGAACGTTCAAAACGTGAAAAGAATTCTTTTATGGGGAATACTGCACGCGGACGTTTGTACAGTTTGGGTGCAGATGTTTTGGTCAATGGTTATAATTTTAGTGAAGGCGCAATTTTAGGCTCTATCGGTTACGGTCGTATGAATACCAAAACGAAATTCAACGGCAAAACGCAAAAAGAGAGCGGTAATGCTTTACGTTTGGGTATTGGCGGTGAATTTAATCCGACACCTGAGTGGGGATTCAGAGCTATGTATCGCTACTCGATTGTTGACAGTGATGCCTATGCCAACTCGAAAGAATTTTCAATCGGCGCTCGCTATTATTTCTATTAATTTATTAGCAAAAAATGAAGCTCCACCGGTGTAAGCCGGTGGAGTTTCATTAAATTCCGTAAATTATATCTCGATATTCATTTGGAGTACAAATTAAGAAATGTTGCACACCGTTGTACCTCAGATTTCGGCAAGAGAACATATTCGGCTCCAAGCTGTCAATCCCCAGATTATTGATAAAAAAGTCACGTTTACCAACAAGGCTTTGAATGCGATGGGTGTATTGTTCATCATGAATAAAGTACACAACCGGACCTTTGTGTCCAGATTCGATTTTATCGCGTTGTAGACGGAACTTACCGCGCTCGGCACAGTCAGAACCAACACCATTCCAATGGTTGTTGTAATAAGTAACAGACTTGAATTTTGTATTGTTTTTGGCGAGTTCAGGTATAATGAAGGAAGACTGTGAGCCATAAATTTTAACCAAAGTATTGTCCGGCAAATTTAAGCGTTCCATCGTAAAATAAGAATCTACTTGTCTATATGGTCTAATATGTAAATATGATAATCTCCAATAGCATAATACGCAACACATTGCCCCAAATACAAAACATAAAAATCTGTTTTTAACGGCTTGAATTTGAAAGATTTGTACAAACATAATGGCGGCTATAGCTTCAATAAAAACCATATAGCGCAGTACCGAAAAGGCAAAAAACCAGATAAAATAAGTAAAATTATAAAGCAGAAAAACGGCAACGTGTAAAGGATATTGCTTATATATGTGCCTTATCCGGCTTTTTAAAAGAGCCCAAACCAGTGTAACCAGAGCAAATGTATTATATATATTTGTGCGAAAATCATCTCTGAAAAAGTTTTCACAATTACCTTTCGGTTGCGTTGATTTCCACAAATAATATTTGAATGTTTTGAAAGATAATTCGGGTAGGCAGGTCTTATCATTATAGTTTATCTGATCTAAGTAAGGTGATTTGAAAATGCCGTTCAAAAACGGAAAAAGCGGATTGCCGTATTGTTGCCAGTATTGATACATGAACCAACCGTTGATAAGGATATAGCCGCATACTCCGCCCAATGCAAAAAGTGCAATGTGTTTGAAAGTCCCTTTAATATAGGGATACATACAAATTAAAGTCAGCCCGACGGCAATGCAAACGGTAATCGAATTTTGTTTTAACCCTAGCGCTATGCCTAAAAAAACGCCACATAAAATCCATTTATACCATGTTTGCAAACGCTGATATTTTATCATTTTTAAAATAAAATAAATTCCCCATAAATCCATGGCGGCAACGGCAACTTCGTTGGTTGAAGAACCTATCTGTGTGAATGTTATGCGACCGCATAAACTGATACAAATTGTTAATAAAGCATAAGAAATTGCTTTAACGGAATAGCGATTAAAGAAGAGTAGGGTAATTTTAAATATTGCGCAAAACAATAATCCGCCCCAAATACCCTGCAGGGCGTAAATTAATGTCGGATAATTGTTGAAAAATTGAATATATAAATAGAGCGGAATATCTAAAATCGGGTTAAAAAAAGTATTAATACCTCCTGGAACCAAAAAATTTGAGGTATCATTAAACAAAGCAAATGCATTGTAATAATGGTAGTTTTGGAAGTCCCACATATTGTCGACTTTCTTTTGCCCGGCCAAACACATTGTCAGCGCCATAATACAGCATAAAATAAATGGTTGGCTGATTAAAACACCGAGTTTTGATTTTAGATATTGAAAAATTTTCATGCTAAGCTCATTTTTAATGTTGTAAATACCAATTAAGAGAATCAACAATAGCTGCGGCGGCAAATTCATCGTTTAAGCGGTGATTGCTTTCTTTTAACAGCTTCAAAATCACGGTTTCGGATGTGATTTTTTTAACAACCTCAACGGCATACCAATACGGAATAGAAGCATCTTTAATGCCGTGAATCCAATGGACGGGGCAGGTGATGTTTATGCTGTCGCCTTGCGCTACCAAATTTTTGCTGCCGCCGTCAATTAATTTGAGCGTATAGAAATAGCCAAAGTCGGCATTATCAAAAGCGGTTTGTCCGGTTTCATCCAGTTCTTTGTTTTGCTCGGGCGATAAATAATCACGCAAATAATGCGTAAAGTCCGGTGCGGCCGCCAACCCGATAAAGCCGATAATGCGTTCCGGTCGGTCAAGAGCGGCCATCATACTGAGCCAACCGCCGAGCGATGAGCCGATAACCAAAATCGGGCCTTTAATAACCGAATCAATAATTTCTAAAATTTGCTTGCGCCATTCTTCGGGACTACATTGAGGGTAATTGGCCTTATCCGAGCCGTGTCCGGCCAGCTCATAACGATAAAAATCGATGTTATTGTCAACACACCACTGCTTAACGTTTTCCGGCTTGCTGCCCCACGGATCGGAACATAAACCGTGCGTATATAACACCGTAAACTTTGGGGCTTTTTTATGCTTAATATATTCGTATTGCGTGGTAAAGCCTATTTTATAAGTATGTGTCAACATCATTAATCTCCTTGTTTTTAATCAGTATAAGCAAAAATTTATGTAAATAAAGCTTTTTTGTTGCAATTTAGACAAATAAGTTTTATAATACCCGCAGTATGAGTAAGTATTATGTTTTAAGGATTATAGGTGATTTATGACATCTCTTTCCGTTCGACTTTTTTGTTGGATTTAACATAATGCATATTCTCAAACTTCGAAGTTAAACCAAAAAAACGATAGAACTATGAAAGAGCTCATGAAATTTAAAGAGAGTGGTAAACTGGGTATCATCACTTGCGCATCTCTGATAGCATATCTGCTTTTGGGTGCCGATATCACGTCTGCATTCATTATCACAGTGTGCGGTTTTGCGACTACAGTGCTGTATATGTTCGCTGATGTTAAAAACAAGAAATACCTAAAATATTGGGTGTTGGTGCCGTTTGGTATCGGTGTCTACGGTGCGGCTCAAGGCGGTGTTTTAGCCGTGGCCGTTTTCCTAATGACAATCTTCGTTGCTTTAATTTCAGTCAATGCTGAAAAGCTCGAGGCTGAATGTAGCGAAGAAGAGTAGAAAAGCTCTCTTACAAAGTACAAGCGTCGTTTCTCCTTAATGAGGACAAACGGCGCTTTGCTTTTGTGTTCTTAATAAGTATTTTCTGTTTATATTTTAATTATATTATATATTTCTTATTTTTAAACTTGACATTCATTATTTTCTGCGATAAAGTTTATCCTGAAATGGAGCGGTATTCATTTGCATAGAGTTATATTTTAAACCATATTAAGGTGAAAGGAGGCAAAAAAATCAGTATCCATTTTATAAGAATTTTAATATTAAAGAAAGGATTAAGCTTATGAATAAATCAAAATTAACAGGAGGAAAAAATGGATATATGGAAAAAATATAAATCGCCGCTGGGGTATGAAACAAATAACGGTGGAAT
>JAGBLF010000029.1 GCA_017635595.1 Alphaproteobacteria bacterium | reverse complement strand
CACCCGATCCCATTCCGAACTCGGCCGTTAAACCTCTTATCGCCTATGGTACTTTGTCTTAAGACACGGGAGAGTCGGTAACCGCCAGTTCTTCTGATTACTACTCCTTGTTTATTGTTTTATTTTTATTCTTTATATTAAAACACATCGCTTAGATAATATCAACGCGATGTGTTTTTTTTGCAATGTGAAAACCACCGGCTAGACCGGTGGTTCAGTAAAGGTTATTTGGCTCTTAAGTAAATCTGTAAATAAAACGCTATAAACTGTAAGCATAAAATAATATTCGATTAAAACAATAACCCCTCGCGGCGGTTAAACGGCGAGGGGTTATTGTTAGTTTTCAGAGAATTTATCGTCAAACTCTTTCATAGTGCTATATGGCGAGTTAACAATACAGATGCCGAGAAGTCCGAAGATAACTACCAAAGCCACAGTTGTTATAAACAGCCAAGGATTTGTCATCCAAGCGTAAATACCGACGAAAATGCCTGATCCAATGTAGCAAGCGTAAAACGTCCCTGTGATACCTATTATTCTGGTATCATAGACATTGGAACTTCTCTTCCATATGAAGATAATGCGCCAACTGATAACGAAAGCTAACAAATCTTCCAACACCAACACGCCCAAAATGGCAAGTGCTTGCTGCCACCAAGTCGAAAGCATGGGGGTAATATGGTAGAACCCATAAGCCAGAGCTAATGTTGCTACTAAGAGCGCCAACACATAGCCGTTCAGAAAACATTTCAAAAAAGCTTTTTCCATAACTCTAAAATTACTCACGCCTTGTCGTGAGGATTTTTAAATAAATACAACATAATTTTATTTCTACAAAAGACTATATAAATTTTTGGCAATGTGAATTTTAATTAAAATACAGCCCCGTGATGGCGATAAAGCCGAGGATAAGCGCGAGGAGTTTCTGCGGTGTGAATTTATCCGTTTTGAACAGCACCGAGAGGAAGAACATCACAAAAATCCCCATTTGCTTAATTGCCATCACGATGGTCGGCGTGTCGTTGATAAAACTGAACGTTTCCAACACATAAAAAATCGTTTCCAAAATGCCGATGGCAAAGGCCAGAAAATAAAAGCCGTTATACCAGTGCGGGTTGGCAGTGTCTTTTGTATCGTCATCTTTGCCTTTGAGGGCAAGGTAGCCGAAATACGGCAACGCCGCTACATAATAGCCGAGGTTGAGCGTGATTTCGCTTGCCCCATACGCCGCCGAAATTTTAATCAGATAAGTTGCCGCCACATACAAGAACATTGTGCCGAGTGTCAGCACAATCCCAACCGGCTTGACCTCTTTAACCGAAGTATTTTCGTTTTTGATGCAGTTAATATAAAACAGCGCGATGGCAAACACAAACAAGCTCAATAACACCAAAAAGCGCGTCGAAAGCGTTAAATAGCCGAGCATACAGTCAATAATGGCGGTAAAAAACAGCTCACTGCTTTGCACCAAGCCAATCAGGGCAATCGGTGTGTATTTCAATGCTTTTAAAAAGCAAATGTAGCCGAGAAGAATCAATATGCCGTGAAGCGCCACATAAGGCAAGGCCTTAAATGTGCATTCAATACCAATAAACGCGCCGATAGCCACTTGCCCGATACTGGCAATCAGCGAGAGTAAAAACACCATTTTATGAATATTGTGGCGGCTGACGGCATAGTCCAGCGTGGCATCGGAAGCCGAGTCAAATAAAGTCGCCAACACGGCGGTGTATCGTTTATCTGTCATTTTGTTACCTTTTATTCAGCAAATACAATTATCGACTGGTTTGCGGCTTAACGTATAAATTCATATACATTGAGCGGTTTTTGTCTTCTTGCCAATAATCGGCATACATTGCTTCTTTGGGCTTTGGCTTAATTGTTGCTAATTCCATCATTCTGTTATTAAGCAAACTGCCGACTTTAACGCGATACGCCAATCTTTCAACAATCGCCTCCGTGATTTTGCGTTGTGCCACCTGCCACAAATCGGTATTTTTTATATCAGACAGCCAAGCGTTCATTTTCTCTGAAGAAAAGCCTTCATATTTATCTTTGTCGTACATATTTTGAGTGGTTAAATACGAAAAACGCAGCATTTCCTGACCTAAATCAGATTTATGAAACGTGCGTTGCTGCTTATAATCTATCTGATTAAACACTTCCGCCGACATTTCATCAAGCATAATGATGACCGGCACATAGGCCTCAGGAGCAAGCGGTTCTGTTTTACCATCAAAAGCATGAGTTAAATCATTATTTATCAACCGCAAAGCAAAAGCATAGGTTGGAATATCAAGTTTTTCATCACGATTATTTTGTAGGTTTTGCACCAATAAATCCAAATTTTTATTGCCGGTCGGTTCTTCTATTTGTTTTTCTAAAAATGTTGTCTTTTCCGCCGTATCTTTTAAGACTTCGGCAGCACTCTTATTATAGTAATAAACACTTTGTCTTGAGCTGAATTCATCAGTTACTTTCATTGTGGCTCTTTTTTCATAATTACTTAAATCTGCCCACGGAGATTCCTGATTTGCAACATAAGAAGAGTGCCGGCAACTCCAATCCCACAGAACGCGTTTTCCTTCATATTCATCAACCGAAAACGGCTGACCGAAATAATGATAACCATCACTACCGGTTGTTGCTTTCTTTACCCTGTCCAGCATTTTTTCTTTATCGTGGTCTTTATAATAATCGTAAAAAATTTTTGCCTCTACGGGGAAAGAGTGCGTGCTTCCTTCATTATGGAACAGTTTGCGCATTGATTCGCCATCATGCATCAGATTGCTTAAAAAAATAGCATTACAACGGTTTCCGTAAGCGGCACGCCATTCTTTTTCATAGAGTATGTCGGCCGGACATTTTAATTTTTTCATATCTTATTTTCCATTGGCTTAAGGCTTAATTTTCCGCGATTATAGCGTATTTTTACAATAAAAGCAATACCCTATAACAAAACTTTATTTTACTTGCTTTAGAGTTAAAGTTAATGCTATAGATGAACTAAACAAAATCAAAACAGGAGTCATAAAGATGTTACCGATTGTTGCTTCCGTTGCCGGATATGAGTTGACCGATGACGAGAAATATTGGCTTGCTAAAAATCAGCCCGCCGGTATCAGTTTTTTTGATAATAACATCAAAAATAAACAGCAATTCAAAAAACTGCTTGACCAAATAAAAGATGTTACCGACAATGAAAAAATATTGCTCTATATTGACCAAGAAGGCGGGCAGGTTTGTCGTCTGGCGGGGCAAGATTTTCGCACTTATGCGCCGGAGCAAAGATTGGGACAGATTTCGCCCAAAGCCACGCGCTTGCATGCTGGTTTAATCAGCGAAGAATTTAAACAGTTGGGGCTGAATATGAACAGTGCGCCGGTTTTAGATGTGTTGCGTTTCGATACCAGTTCGGTTATCGGCTCACGCTCTTTCGGAAGTGATAAAAAGCTCGTTGCCGCACTCGGGCGCGAAATGATTTCTACTTATATAAAAAACGGCGTATGTCCGGTCATGAAGCATCTCCCGGGGCATGGCTCGGCGGTTACGGATTCACATCTCGGCTTGCCGGTTGTCAGTAAGAGTTTGGAAGAATTGGCAACCGATTTTTATCCGTTTATGGTTAATCACAATGCTCCGGCGGCGATGACGGCACATATCGTCATTTCGGCGGTGGATGACCAAAAGCCGATTACGATTAGCAAAAAAGGCATAGACACGCTTATTCGCCAAGAAATCGGTTTTAACGGCTTGCTGATTTCCGATGCCATGGAAATGGATGCCCTGAAAGGCACAATCGGCCAAAGAACGCGGCAAGTTTTGGAAGCCGGCTGTGACTTGGCTCTTTATTGCAGCGGCGACATTAACGAACTGAACGACATGGCGGCAAACTGCCTGCCGATGAGCGATAAAACGGCTGAGAGGTTGGAGAAAGTTTATCAAGTTATTGCCAAACCATTGTCAAACGAAAAGTATGACTATAATGAATATTTGGCGTTGACCGGCGAGCTTAAAGCGTATTCCAAAGCCGATGATATGACGATGGTTATGGAAAATATGAAAGAACGCGAGAAATAGTTTTTACTTTGCCATTTTATGTTTCTTGTATAAGCAGAATGAACTAGAATATTCAATTTTTTTCCGTATTTTCAGTTTGTTCTTGTGTAATATCTTCGTCTGCTAAAGCAGATAATTCTTCCGTTGTTAATTCTATTTTATTGTCGTTCAAAATAACGTATCCGCTGATTGGTTTACCGTTTTTGTAAACAATTTCAGCGGTTTGATTACCATCTGTGTCATAAATTTTTTGAGCACCGTCATACATATTATCACTATAATTCATTTCATTGTGGACAGAACCTTCCGGATAATATTGATACAAAACACCGTCTAATTTACCGTCTTTAAATACGCCCTGATACAGAAGATTCCCGTCTTCGCCGTAAAATTTGCCGATACCATTCGGCAGTCCGCCACGGCTGGAAATCTCCATTTTCAAATTACCATTGGCATAATAGGTACGATATAGACCATTAATCGGTTTTTCGTTCGAATTATAAACAACACCGTTAATAACGTTGGTATTATTTTCGTTATATATTTCTGAATGGTCTGATTCGCCACAAGAAGTTAGCGACAACATTAAGATAATTGCAATATAGTCGATTCTCATTAAATTTTCCCTTCCTCATCATGACATAATGTTATATTAAAGGATGTATCTTTGTCAAATATGAATAAAAAAGGCGCACAATTTATATAAAAACAAGCAAAAATGCCTAAATTCAGGCAAGGAGAGACTTTTTTGTTTGACAACATATAAAATATTATATTCAATACGAATTGAACAAGAGTTCAATAGTTGCAATATATAATCTACTGTAAAGGAAAAGAAAAAATGAATAAAAGTGATTTGATTAAAAGCATTTCTGATTATTCCGGATTAACACAAATTGAAAGCGCTAAGGCTTTGGACGCTTTTATTGCTTCTGTTTGCAATACTTTGAAATCCGGTCATGATATTCGCTTGGTTGGTTTTGGAACATTCACTACTGCAAACAGAGCTGCCACAACAGCCATCAATCCGCGTACGCGTCAGGCTGTTAAAGTTCCGGCTCGCAAAGTTGCTAAATTTAAGGCTGGCAAAACTTTGCAAAATATCGTTAATAAATAAAATTTGCATAATATGACATGAAAGGGTTTTTCTGTATAGAAAAATCCTTTTTTGTATTAGGTGTGTTTTTTTGAGTTTTATTTTTTTAATTTTTGCAAAATAGCGAAAGGGCTTTCTTTTTCTATCGGCGCATCGGCGCCAACGCACTGATATTGAAAAATTTCGCCTTCGGCACGCGGATAGTCGTCTATTTTCAGGGCAATCTGCTCTATGGCAATATCGGCTAAATTGATGGTGCCGTTTTCTACAATATCGGGAACATCTGCGTTGATGTCGTTTCCTAAATCGCGGATATCTCGGTAGGTTGCTTTAGTGTCAAAATATAGTTCAAAAGGAACATCATATTTTTGCACAAAATTTTCTAACGATATAACACTTTGAAGTTCTAATTTAGCCGAAACATTACCCCAAACTTTCAACAAATGTTCGCGCATATTATATTTTAGCTTGAGTTTAGCGTTGAATGACAAAACCTTTTCAACCTGCAAAACCGAGCAAATATCCACAAGCTCATCAGCATCGGCTGTTAAGGCAAATGTATATTCATTCTGAGTTAATTCATCTATTTTAAGCGGATATGAAAATTTTTTTTGCATTCTGAAATCCTTGTGCTATATATATTGATAATAGTAATACATATAGGGAAATAAAAATATGTCAATACGCAAAATGTTTTTTATGTTAGGGATTTTAATTTGTTCGGCTTGTTCATCTGATTTGTTTATTACGCATAACGGTAACTATCCGACACAGGAAGATATTGCTAAAGTTCACAGCGGACAAACTAAAGAGCAGGTTATGGATATTCTGGGCAGTCCGAGTTTGGAAACCGGTTTGAGCCAAAATCATTGGATCTATATGTCTTCAACCACTAAACGTGTGGCGTTTATGAATCCGACTGTGCTTGACCGCAATATTTTAGCCATTACTTTCAAAGAAGGTAAAGTGAGCAAAATTGAAACACGGACGTTGGCAGATGGTAACAATATTTCGGTAGACGAAGACACAACAAAGCTGACCGAGAGAGATGACGGTTTCTTCCGTAAATATTTTGGCGGTGCCGGTGTATATAATCCGTTAGGCGGCACCAGTTCGGGACGAGGAATATAATCAACAATGCAGGAACTGGCAGAAAAATTACCGCAAGTGCTGGCAAATTTCGGCATTTTCGGCGCAATGGGCAAGCAATATAAAGGCCCGCTGATTACGGAGGTTGAATTTGAACTGAATAAAGGTTCAAAATTTTCCGCGGTGGAAAAATCCATTAAAGATATTGCACGCGAATTGGGGGTGAGTGGCATTCGGGTGGCAGAAATTCCAAACTCGACGTATATCAGTTTTGAATTGCCGAATCCGGAACCGCAGAGTGTGCCGTTTTTACCGCTGAGCGAGCAAGAAGAATTTACCGGTTCTAAATATGCGTTGCCGATTTGTGTAGGGGTGAATATGCGCGGTGTGCCGGTGATGAAAGATTTGAGCAAAATGCCGCATTTGTTGGTTGCCGGAACAACCGGTTCGGGAAAATCGGTGGGGCTGAACTCGTTTATTTTGTCGCTGATTAAGAAAAAAACACCGCAGGAACTAAAATTTGTTTTAATCGACCCGAAACGCATAGAATTTAGTATGTATAATAATCAGGCTTATATGTTGCGTCCGGTGATTACGGACATGAGTGTGGCAAGCCGTTGTTTGGCAGAGCTGGGCGCAGAGATGAACGCACGGTATGCCAAGTTTGAAAAAGATATGGTGCGCAATATTGGCGAATATAATGAAAAACATGATGTTAAAATGCCGTATATTGTGTGTGTGATAGATGAATTTGCCGATATTATGCTGTTTGATAAAACGGTTGAAAAACAGGTGCAAATGTTGGCGCAAAAATCGCGTGCGTCGGGTATTCATTTGATTATTGCCACTCAGCGTCCGTCGGTTGATGTGATTACCGGCAGTGTGAAGGCAAATTTACCGACACGTTTATCATATAAGGTGGCAAGCGCCACAGATTCGATGACCATTTTGAACACCACAGGTGCAGAAACGCTTTTAGGGCGAGGTGATTCATTGCTATTGGAAGAAAATGGCACTTTGACCCGCATTTTGGGCGCTTATGTCAGCAATGATGACATTATCAGCACAATTACGCCTTATCGGTGCGAAATTAAAGAGCCGGAGGTATCCGGTGCAATAGTGCCAAGTGGTAACGGCGGAAGTGTTGACGTGCCACAAGCGGAACCAAAAGCAGAAAAACAAGGTAAAAGTATGTGGGCGCGTTTGGCTGATTGGTGGGACAGAATTGGTCGGCGTCGGCAGAATCAGATTATCAATTGGATTTT
>JAGBLF010000028.1 GCA_017635595.1 Alphaproteobacteria bacterium | reverse complement strand
TAATCGTTCTATTTCTTGTTCTGTCATTTTTCACCTCATTTACTATATGTTAATGAGATAAAATTAAACTCTTGCTTATTGAAAAGCAAGAGTTTTTTGTTTTAAGGATTATATTTCAACAAAATTATTTAATAGAGCCTTTATAAAAAATATTCTTCGATACACTTATCTGCTGAGGTAATATCAGAGAAAATCACAGCACATCTTGAAAAAGATATTGATTTTATAAAAAAGAATATTCCTGAATTTTATAAATATCCACCAATTATTCAAGATGTTTTTATTGATTTCCAATATAATACCGGGAATTGTCTGCAATTCGTACGTTTTAGAAAATGGGTAAATGCAAAACAGTTAGATAAAATGATTGAGGAAAGTTTTAGACCGGATGTCGGAAAAAGCAGAAATGATAGTATTGCCGAAAGGTTGAGATCTAATAAAGATTGGGATTATTAGTAATATTTACAGCTGGATATTTTTTTGTTGATATATTATCCATAACAATTATTTCAATAGGGATAGTTTCCAAAGCGCGAGCAGTGTTTATTTGTATAATATAAGATGTCTCTTTGTTTGTAAAAATATATTTTTCATTGTTCGCGCTTCCATAAAGTTTTAGCTTTCCATTATTAATAAATTTTAATGGTTTTTCAGATATTTTTTGTCCTTTATGCCAGATTGCCAGTCGATATTGTGCAGCACTTAAACCTTCGTCTGTCAGGTCAATTCTATAAATATATTCAGAAGTCTCGAGAGTATATACATTTTTCAGATATTTTTTTAATGAAGGGTATATTTTATTCTTTTCTTTCAATATACATTTTTCATTATTTTGTATTCGTTTTTCAGTGTATTCTAAATCCATTAGATGTCCATCTAAAGAAAGTTGAATATAAGGACTATCACAAAATATCATATTCTGCTTCTTATCCAAATTACATGTGCTGTCATCGGAGGTTATAATTTGAGCTAATAGTGCGGAATTAAATATTGTATCAAAACTTTGAATAAATTCTTCTTCATTTTGTATATTAGGACAGTTGTCACCTATGTTGAATGGATATATAACATTTGTAGCTATATACTGTTGATTATTGGTAGTTATTATATTTTTGAATTTTTTTACTATATCTATTATATTATCATCTGCTCGAGCATTTGCGCCAAAGCTTAAAATCATTCCCAAAATCAAAACAAATTTTTTCATCTTTTACCCCTCAGGTTATTGTACTTAACATCTGTTAAAATATATTAAATAATATAAATCAAAGGTTGACTACTATATACGAAAGAAATATCCTCAATACTACAATGGGAAATAGGAGAACAGCATATGAAAAAACTTCTGATTATAATGTTGATGTCAGCACTGAGCACACTTAATGCTTTTGCTAATGATGTGCCTTGTTTATCAGAAAATAATGAAGATTTAAATCAATTGGAGCAACAATTAAATAATTGCAAAATTGATTATGGCAAGAACTATAATACAGATGAAATGTTAAAGGCATACACAAATGCTGAGAATTGTCTCAAAACGGTCGCATATACGATATTTGATAAGTATTATACAAAGAAAAATCTTCAATCAAAAGAAATTTTTGATACGTATATTAAAGCAATCAGAGACCTTAATTATAATCTTGTGCAAGGAAGTGATTGGGCAACAGATAATCACTTTGCAGAAGTATATATTCTAGAGGCAGAAGGTGCAACATATACCACGTTAAAAAGGATAATTCTTCAATATATAGATGAATTGCGACATGAATGTATAGATGTTGTTGATTAAAAAATATACTTTTATTGTTGACTTCTAACGGGCGGCGCCAGTTTCCACTGAAATTCTATTTTCTCGTTTGATTTTTGAGATAATGCGCCAAAGGTCGCATAAGATGTTGCTTTTGATATTCAATATAATACAGGAAATATCAGAAGTTTCGGGAAATTTAAGAAGGCATATAATGCAAATGATATCTCAGGAATGGCCAAAGAATCCGGGAGAATAATTATAAGTAAAGAAAGGAATGATGATATAAAAGGCAGGATATTAAAAACAAAATAGTTACGGATACGGAATTACTTTTGTAGACGAAGATGTTTCATACACACCGTATTTCTTAATATATTGTGTATTTTTCTCTTCAATCCAATACCATTGCTCTTTTTCATCGTATTCTTCTATATGATATGAAATAATTTCATGATGACATGAATGGTCGGCATAAAACATAATATGACAAGCATAGCAATCAAATTTGACGTGGTCATTTTCGTTCTCGATTATGTCACATAAAAATGTTTCGGCTAAAGAATATGGTTCATTGTTTTCGTCTGTCCATTCTTGAAAATCGGTAATGCTGTACGGAGTTATAACTGTATTAGAAATAAACGAATACCAAAGTTTTGAATATCCGTACATCGGTCTGTAGAATAAAGGGTTTTTGAATCCTTGTTCTACAGGCTTTGGCAGAGTAATTCTGGGTTTATTATATGCGAAAAATATTACACTTAAACCTATAAATACCGCAAATAACCCCAAAACCAGAACAAATTTTTTCATTTAACACCTCTCAATTTATTTTATATAATATGGGTTAAAATATGTTAAATAATGACAACAGATGTTCCGGTGCAATTTTTGAAATTACCGGAAACAGAAAAATAACTTTCTTTTTGTCGCTGTTTGATGAACTGGTATTATCAAGTGATTTAGGGATATTTCGCATGGGCTCTCGAGACCCCTTGACGTTTTCTGCGAAAACGAGGAGTGGCAGTGAAGGTACAACCAATCAATACCCTTTGATGGCGATTGTATCACGGAGGGGTGACAATAATCAAATCATATCACTCTTGCACAGTTTTTTACTCGTTCCGTCATCCTTGCGAAGGCGAGGATCTCGGCTGAATCACAATATTGTCATCCTTGCGTTTTTATTTTACTGTCATCCTTGGACGTTAGTCCGAGGATCTCTATCGGTTAGGAAACGTTGCCGATTGCGAGGGATTCTCGACACGGCTTCGCCGGTCAAGAATGACATTCCAAATAATACTGTCACTCTTGCGCGTATAGCGCGAGAGTCTCGGCTGAATCATAAAGCGGCCGGGATTCTCGACACGGCTTCGCCGGTCAAGAATGACATTTTTTTATAGCCGGGATTCTCGAGCCTGCGGCTCAAGAATGACATAATAAAAAGAACGGTTAAGAATGACATAGTAAAAAAATGCGGGGAATGACAGTATAAAAATACAGGGAAAGGATGGCATAAAAATACATTTTTGACGATTCTTAAATAAATCGTGCAAAATATTATTGACAAAATGGAAAAAAGTTGTTAAAGTAAACTTAATTTCACTTAAGCATTATAGTTAACATTCTTATATAATTAAATTTTAGTTACAACTATGGAAAAGACATTCTTTCGTTCTGAAGACGGTGACGTTCGTTTTGGTAATTTGACTCTTTTGGTTATCGGTTCTATCTTCGCTCTGCTCGTGGCATGGGGCAGCTGGGTTGTGATCGGAGCCGAGGAGGTCGGTGTTCCGGTTACACTTGGCGAAGTCGGCTCGGAGCCATCTTATGGGTTCACCGGGAAACTTCCCTTTGTGACCCGTTACGTACGCTTCGAAAAGACCACTCAGCGCATGTCCTTGGAGGATCAAACCTATACCAAGGACTTGCAACCGGCAAAGGTGAAGTATACCTTCACCTACAAGATTGTGCCGGAACGTGCTTGCGAACTTTACCGTTCTGCCGGCGTGGGTTATGAAAATAAACTAATCGACCCAGCGCTTGACGACGCTCTGAAAGGTATCTTCGGAAAATGGACGGCCACAGAGTTGGTTGCCAACAGAAATAAGGTGGCAAACCAGATTGAGGACCGCCTTAAGGAAGAACTTCCAAAGGGTTTCTTCTGTGAAATATCAATTAAGCTGGATGACATTTCTTACTCCGATGCCTTCGAGAAAGGCATTGAGCAGAAGGTATTAGCTGAACAGGAGGCACAGAAGTCCAAGAACCAAACGGTAAGGATCGAAGAGGAAGGCAGGCAGAAGGTTATTCAGGCTAAGGCTCAGGCTGACGCTGCTATCGCTGCTGCTGAAGGTAAAGCAAAGGCTATGGATATTGAGGGCGCAGCCATTAGGCGTAACTCTCAGTACCTTGAACTCAAAAAGCTCGACGTTCAGCAGAAGATGGCTGAAAGCGCCGGTCACTGGACAACGGTGATTATGAGCGGCAACCAGGCTAACACCCTGCTCAACGTCCCCAGTGGCAAGTAACCCTTGCCCTTGGAGGCTGGTCTGAAACTCATGTAACTTAGAAAAAACCGTCCCGCCTTGCAAGGGGTGAGACGGTTTTTTCGTTTTAAATGCCTATACCGTTATGCTTTGTATTTTCTTTACTGTCATCCTTGCGTTTTTATTTTTACTGTCATCCTTGCGTTTTTTACTTTTACTGTCATCCTTGCGAATGCGAGGATCTCTATCGGTTAGGAAACGTTGCCGGTTGTGAGAGATTCTCGACACGGCTTCGCCGGTCAAGAATGACATAATAAAAAAATCGCTCGGTCAAGAATGACATAGTAAAAAGAAGGCTAAAACATTACACATGAATAATGCCGCGAGTCATGGCATAAACGGCAAATGCCGCCAAAATCAGCATAAATCCGGCAATAATCATCTCGCCCGTCGTAAACGCCGGCTTATCCGGATTGTTTTCGCGGCAGGCCCACATATATACCGGTATGCCGATTGCCATAAACATTACGGCCAACAATAAGTATTGTAATCCGGCGGCATAAATTAACCATACCGAATAAAGCGCGCCCATAATGCCGGAAAACAATGCTTCACCGCGGCGAATATACAGGTTGGCCGGATACTCGTGGTCTTCGCAGATTTTCCACAAATACGCACAGCTCGATAAATATGCCGGCAAAACCATCACACCGGTTATGCTCAGCATGGTGTTCCATGCATTGTCCGAAAAATAAACCATCAGCATAAACAGCTGCATTAAGGCACTGGTTACCCAAAGCGAAACGCACGGCGATTGATGCTCGTTTTCACGCGCAAATATTTGCGGAAATGTGCCGTTTTCGGCGGCCGCTTGCGGGATTTGCGCCGTTACCATGGTCCATGCCAGCCAGCTTGTCAATACCGAAATCAATAAACCGATGTTCATCAGCCAAGCACCCCATTTGCCGACAAGTCGTTCCAAAATTCCGGCTGTGGACGGATTGGCAATCGCGGCGATTTGTTCTTGGCTCATCAAGCCGTAAGGCAGTACCGACAGCAGAATATAAATCAGCAAACAGCCCGAAAATCCCAAAAATGTTGCCATGCCGACGGTTTTAGGCGATTTGGCGTGTTTAGACATCACAACCGCGCCCTCAATACCGATAAATGACCACAGCGTTACCAGCATCGTACTCTTGATTTGTGTCGGCAAGCTTCCGAGTTTTGCCGCTGTTGTCGGATTTTCGCCCCAAAAATCAAACTCAAATTTATCTAAGTGAAACATAAAAGCCGTTATCAAAATAAATAAGATAAGCGGGACGATTTTGGCGATTGTACCGAAAAAGTTTATCAACGTGGCTTGCTTAATGCCGCGCAATACCAACCAGTTGAAGCCCCAAATCAACAGCGAGCCGCCGATAATCGATGCTAAATTGTTGCCGCCGGCAAAATACGGCGGATAAAAATAGTTCAAGGCATCCATGGTAATCACGGCGTAACCGACATTGCCGCAAATTTGACACAGCCAATACGACCAACCGATGGTAAAACCGACATACGGACCGAAACCGGCACGACTGTACATATAAATACCGGCTGTTAAATCCGGCTTGGCAACCGACAAAACTCTAAAAGTATTGGCAATAAAGTAAACACCGATACCGGTAATAAGCCACGCCAATATCACCGCACCGACCGAGGCGCCGGCCGCCATATTTTGCGGTAAGCTGTAAATACCGCCGCCGATCATCGAGCTGACGACAATCGCCGCCATTGCCCAGACATTAAGACCGGCAGAGGATTTTGCCGTCACAGTTGTCTTATTTTTATCAGACATTTTTTTATCCTTTCAGCAAAAAAGGGCGGCGCTGTGTTGTACGCCGCCTATATATAAATAAGTGTGTTTATGCTTTAGCCGGTTCTGCCGTTTCAAAGTTTAAAAAGCCCAAACAGGTCAGACAATAGCCGAATTGCTCGGTGATATTGAGGTAATTGTGCCACATTTGGAAATCACTGTGCTTTTCAACACCGCGGATATCAAGCTCGTGCTGTAACGATTTATTGAGCCACATTTCGGCATGACCGCGGGCAATATCATCGTCGATGTGTGTATCAAAGTATTCGACATATTCGGCCGCCCAACCGCCGATTAACTCGCCTTTATCATCTTTGGCCCAACAAATACCGACACCGGTGGCAATCGCTTTATGTTCGTCACGGCTGGCCCCGTTACCGGCCATAATTACTTCCAATACCGAGCCGTGCTTAAATTGATTAACTACGCGGTCAACCGGTACAATGTTGCCGTAAACTTCTTTCGGCAGAACAGAAGTGTAGGGGATAACATTAAAGTTTTCGATTTTGGCCTGCATTAATGCCGAATCATAGCAAAAAGTTTCGAACGGCTGCGGCGGAATGCCCTCGTTAGACTGTCCGGCGCCGCCGGTAATAAATGCTAATGTCGGATAACGAACTCCATATGTCATTTTTATTCTCCTTATTTAAAAGTTGTTGATATCTTTACATCAGCTAAGTATGAAAGTTTGCGCATAATTCAATATAACCGTTCGGATAATTGTAATTATATGAATCGTTTAAAAAAAATACGATTCGCTTCAAGTAAAAATTTAACTCTTAACGTTTTAATAACCTTTCTGTGTCAATAATAAGGCAAAAATATATAAATGGGATTAGTGTATCCGCTACACTATATAATATGTGAGGGCATTTATTATGAAACGTTTACTCTTGAGTTTGATGACTGTTATTTCCTTTGTAATTCAGCCGGCAGTTAGCTATGCGGCAACAATGCAAGGAATGTCGTATCCGTACTCGGCCAGTACAATTTATAATTTGGCACGCGGCGGTAATACGTATAAACTATCTACGCTATCCAGACGTGATATGGATGTGACAAACAGATACGGCGATACAGCCTTGTGTATTGCCGTGCGTAATCATGATGAAGAGGCCTACAATAATTTGTTGGATGCCGGCGTTAATCCTAACCCGAGATGTATGGAAGCGCTGGAATCTGCACGCCCTAAGTCCAGTTGGTCGACCCTGTTGACTCCTAAAGCCGGTTATGTAATTGCGGCGTTGGCTGTCGGCGGCGGTATTGCTTTGGCTTCCGGCGGTGGCGGCGGTGGTAGCGGCAAGTGCTCCGGACACACTCAAAAAGATTGCGAGGCAGGTTATTATATATCCGGAACTTGCGAAGAAGATACTTCGTATCATAAATGCTCTAAAAATACAAAAAATACACCGGAAAACTGTGCGGCTTTTGTTGTTAATAAGGATGAATGCCGAGTTTGCCAGGTGGCTTATTATTTAGATGGAAGCGATTGCTTACCGCGTACGGTTATTGACCACTGTACGGGTTTTGTTGCGGATGAAGATGCCTGCACTTCGTGTGAAGACGGTTACTATCTTGACAACGGTGTATGTAAAAAAGGTACTATTGATCACTGCGAAACGTATTCAAGTGCGAATATTTGCTCACAATGTGAAAGCGGATATGTCGCCAGTGTTAACGAGGATGCCTGCGTTTTGCCGATTGAACATTGTACTTCTTACTCGGCAAGCGGGGCTTGTTTGAATTGCGATGGTGGTTACAGACCAAGTACGGATCAAAGTGCCTGTGTTTTGAATATAGATCATTGTTCTGTAATTAATAGTGACGGAACCTGCCAGATTTGTGAAGCAAACTATTCTACTACAGAAGACAGAATGAAATGCGTGCCGACGATCGAACACTGTAAAATTCACAATGCGGACGGCAGTACTTGTACTCAGTGCGATGATAGCTATGCAACATCAGAAGATAAAACAAAATGTGTGCCGCAAATTGAAGGCTGTTCTAAATATGATAACACAGGCAATTGTGTCGAGTGTTTATCGACATATCCGATATTAGATGGCGGTAAATGCTATAATGATGATACTTTCTGTACTCAAGTCAGACAAAAAGGAACACCGTCTTGTAATCAACCGATGGTTAAAGATTTCTGCCTGCTGCCTAACGGCTCTTACAATACAAATTACTGGTCGTGTAAAGCAGGTCCGTCCAACTGTTCTTCTGCCGACCAAGATACCGGAAAATGTATAACTTGTTCAACAGGCTACTATGTTGATGCAAACGGCGAATGCCAGAGACAATCAATTGGTAATTGTAAACTGTATGCAGATAATGAAAACAAATGTTCTCAATGCGAGAGTTTGTATTATCCTGATAACGGCGGTGCGGTTTGTAAACAGATTGATGCCTATAATTTGTGTGAACAAAGTGAAGGTGTAGAGAATGCTTGTTCAAGATGTTATTCATCATACAGTCCGCAAGGCTCTTTATGCGTTATAATTCCAAACTGCGTTGAGAGCAGCGGCAGTAATGAATATTGTACCAAATGTACTTCAAAATATTATCCGGAGAATGGTGTTTGTACGCTGATTTCGAAGTGTGACGAAAGTGATGGTATCAACAAAACATGTACTCGATGCGCTTCATCGTACTATCCGGAAGATGGAGTATGTACACCGGTTCCGAATTGTGCAGTCAGCGAAGGTTATAAAAATGAATGTACGACCTGCTCGGCAAACTTCTTTTTGTACACGGATAGGCAGTGCTATAACGAACAGACCTATTGTTCATACTACGGGTATAATCAGAGTTCGGCCTGCCAAAGCTGGCAGACTACAACCTGGTGTCCGTTGCCTAATGTCGGTACAAGTTCGACATACCGCAAATGCCAAAACGGGAGTATCCCTAATTGTAAGGATTATAACGAAGACGGCAGTTGTAAAACCTGCAATGATTTATATTATGTAACAAATGGCGGGGCAACTTGTACACAAATTGACTCCGGTAACTGTAATCACAGCGATGGCGTTCACAATGCCTGCTTGACCTGCGATACCGGTTTCTATCCGAATGCATCAGGTGTATGTACGGCGCAAAATATTCCAAACTGCCATGCTTATGTGGCAAACGAAAATAAGTGCGATACCTGTAACAGTAAGTACTATCCGACCAATGACGGTGCAACATGCTCTGAGATTACCTCGTTTGCCAACTGTTCCCAAAGCGGCGGTAAAATCGATCAATGTCAGCAATGTAATTCAAAATATTACGTTGACGGCAATCAGTGTACTTTAATTGAAAATTGTCAAGAGAGTATCGGTTATGATAATATCTGCACACAATGTAACTCGGCATACTATATAAATGGCAGCGGTACCTGCTCACTGATTGAAAATTGTGCGGCCAGTGGCGGCGTTGACAACGTATGCACACAGTGTAACTCGGCATTTTATATAAATGAAAGTGGTACTTGTTCGCAAATTCAGAATTGTGCGGCCAGTTTAGGTTATAGAAACGAATGTACGACATGTTCGGCCAACTTCTATTTGTACACGGATAAGCAGTGCTATAACGAACAAACCTATTGTAATTATACCGGATATACTCAAACCTCTGCTTGTCAAGATTGGCAAACAACAACCTTCTGTCCATTGCCGGGAGCGGGTGAAAGTTCGACATATCGTACATGTTCAAACGAAACTATTCCTAACTGTCACGATTATAACGAAGACGGCAGTTGTAAGACCTGTAATAATTTGTATTATGTAACAGACGGCGGGGCAAGTTGTACACAAATTGACTCCGGTAACTGTAATTACAGTGATGGTGTTAACAATGCATGTTTGACGTGTAATACAGGTTTCTATCCGAACGCATCAGGTATATGTACGGCACAAAATATCGATCAATGCTCGATCTATGTGGCAAACGAAAATAAGTGCGATACCTGTAACAGCAAGTATTATCCGACCAATGATAATACGGTATGCTCCGAGATTACCTCGTTTGCCAACTGTTCCCAAAGCGGCGGTAAAATCGATCAATGTCAGCAATGTAATTCAAAATATTACATTGATGGCAACAAATGTACGTTAATTAACAATTGCCGAGCGAGTGAAGGTACTTATAATGTATGCACACAGTGTAACTCAGCATATTATATAAATGACAGCGGTACTTGTTCCGAAGTTCCTAACTGTGAGACCAGTTACGGTTATGAAAATAAATGTGTTACATGTAAGAGTACACACCCTCAATTAGGCACCAACGGTGTATGCTATACCGAACAGGAATATTGTACCACATACCTTGATACGCACTATACCAATACGACCGGATGTACGGTATCTCAGCAATATCCTGAGTTTTGTCCGCTCGCAACAGGCGGTTACAGTACGACATATCGGACTTGTCTTGATGGTACAAAAGAACACTGTAAGGCATATGCTCAGAGTTCTTATCCGGACTATTGTTTAGAGTGTTTGAGCGGTTATTATGCCAGCGGCGGTTCTTGCCATATTCAACCGGCAATGTTCGGATGCAAAACATATTTAACTGATGCATCAGGATGCGCTGAATGCTATGAAGGCTTTGACTTGTCAGGCGGAACATGTACACGTAACGACTCGTATGTTGCGGGCGACAAATATGAATATCATGTATCAAATGCTCCAAGAGATAACAATACCCGTTATGAGCGTGATACAGTTCTGATTAATACGCACTATAATGGCGGCGGTGGTGATATGTATTCTGATGCAACGATTATCGGATTTACGTCTACAAGGGAAATAGTTCTGGATGAAGAACATTCAAATCATCCTGAATTCGGATATAACTTTGCCGAGTATGATGTATTTAATACTTCATACAGTGATCACAGCAGCACTGACCAGTCTGCAAGTATTACTTTGGATGGAGCAGATATAATAGGCGGTTCCGGTCAAAAACTAAATGAATCAACTTCAGATGCCGGTTATCTCATCGGTTTATCTTCAGCGTTTGCGGAAGACAGCCGGAGCAGTCATGGTGGAAATTGGGTTGGAAATTCCAGCGTTTATAACGCAATTGCCTGGGGAGAAACGGCACACACGCAAACCGGCAGCATAACAATCAATTATGAGCCTACAGATGAGGATGCTGAATTTGCGGTTTATGGAATATATGGCTATAAAAATGCTTACAATGCTTATTCAACACATTCTGCGGCTATAGCAAACGGTATCATCGTTTTGAGTATTGACAATCATCGAACAAACTATGGTATATATGCTCGAAACAATGCGTATAATGCTTATGGCTCAGGGGCGGACGGTGACATTAATCTGTATGGGGGGTCAGATCATCCGAAATTGTATGGCGTGTATGCTCTTAATGGCAGTGCCGTCAATGCGGCTGCCGGTGCAACTGCTGAAATAATACAGATGAATTGGGAATATCCGCAGCAAATAACCGCCAATACGGTAACGGGTGTATATGCTTATAACGGAGATGCCTATAATGCAATGGGTGATAGGATAGGTTCTGTCAATTCATCGGGTTTAATCAGACTTCTATCTTATAACGGGCTCGGTGTTTCATCGAGAACAGGTACGGCCTATAATGCGCATTACAGCAATGGTACAATTGATTTGCCGTATGGCGGTACAGCCTTAAAAGGTGTTACGGCATACAATGCAAAGGGCAACTTTGAAGTTGGAGCAAACGGTACAATTACGTTTGGCAGCTCGACCTATCAGGCTTCTGCAGATGATATTAAAATTTGTGCCGCAGGAACAACTTGTTACAATGCTTCCGGAGATAGTGCCGTTGGTACAATCAATATTTATGGCACGCCGTACCCTATCATCGGTTTGATAAACTCACACGATAAAGGAAAAGGTGTTATTAATGTTTATTCCGAAACTCCGGTAAGTAATATAAGGGAAATGACTGTTTTGGGTTCAGGCAGTGTCAATGGTTCACGCGGAAGTATTAATGTGTACCTCGGTTCAGGTTGGAATTTGAACAATAATGCCAATGCCGTGAAAGTTGTGGCCATTTCAGGTGTAGAGTTGGACCAAGAAGGTACGGTGAAGATTGTTAAAAACACGAATAATAATGTATATGTCAATACAGTTATCGGGCTTGAAAACGGCAAAGGCGGCGGCGAATATTCGTCAATTACCATTGGCGGGGCGACAACAAGCAATGAATTTATTCGTGCCAATAGCATTTATGGTATTAACGGTTTAACAGCTGATTTGACCGAAGCTATGAACATTAAAATTACGGCAGGTTTGTCTAATCAAACAAATGTCGATGGTTATGCTGTCGGTGTTCAATCAAATGGTAATACGCTGACAAGTAGTGCAACAATAGATATGGACATCTATGGTAGCAATACCAGCAGTATTGAGCATGATAATTCTGCCTATGGTTTGCGTGGTGTCAATAACAGCGGAAATATATATCTTGATACATACAGTGATGTCGACTTGACCGTCGGTATGCAAGGCAGTGAAGGTGGTACAATGGTTAACTCCGGAAACATCGAGATTAATCCACACTACTCAGGTAATATGGTTATCGGTATGGATGCATACAGCGATACCAGTATTGATTTAAGCGGAAATATAGATGTAACCACGGCAATTGAAGGTAATGCCACCTATGGTATAAGACACATATTAGGTGTCGGAGCTAATGGAAATGCATCTATAGACGCGGGTTCAGAAAGTAAGATTACAGTTAACGACAGCTTGTCTAATTCAGGAAATTCTTACGGCGTATACATTGATTCTTCTGATAATACAAGTGGCAAATCTGTACAAGTCAATCTAGCCGGAATAATTGAGATGAAAAACGGTAGAAATATGACCGGTGTTTATGTTAAAGGTGATGGTTCAAGTGCATCTATAGTCAGCAGAGGCGCTGTAAATATGACTGTTGATAATTCGTCATATTCAGTTGGTGTGAAACCGGTTCGCATTATCGGTATGCATGCGGTTGATGGCGCGAATGTATCTACATCGGTAGGGCATTATTCTACTGTTTCAATAATCTCTAATGTTTTGGCATCTGAGTTTATTGCCGGTATGTATGCCGAAGGGGTAGCTCCGGGGGATACCCATACTCCTTCTTCGGCTATAAATATAGGCACAATTACCATCGATTGCACCTCTGCAACTGATGAGGAAGGGGTTATCTATGGTATGATGGCAAATGGTGGAAGTATCACCAATTCAGGCGATATATTCATAAGATATAATGAAAATAGCTCGCTAATACGAGCGTATGGCATGCGAGCAATAAATGGCGGGCATTTGACCAACACCGGAACTATCGTTATCAATAGTAACAGTTTCCACTCTGAAGTTACAGATTCTACAAATAGTCTTTCGGGATATGCATATTATACTTCGTATGAGCCGGATGTCACATTAAACTCAACCAGCTTTATCTCGGTTGATGAAACGTCGACTATTGAAAACAGCGGAACGGTTGAATCGCAAGCACCTCTCAAATTGTTGGGCAGCGGCCGGATGATGATGAAACGCGGAGCCAATATTATCGCACCGAGCGTATCGGGTACGTTAACACTTGATACAGATATTGTAGCCGAGGGTAACGAAGATACTTATGTTACAAACAACTTGGTTACCGGTAATACCGACGATTTAACGGTCGAATCCGGCTCGGCAATGTTTACGGCCTCAACAGCTGTTAACGAAGATGATGAAAATTCAGTTGACGGCGTGATGACACGTAAACCGTTTGATACGTTGGTTAAGTCGGTAAAACTTGCTAATTATCTTGAAGATAACTACACAGGCAATAATGCCGAAGAATTCTTCGCAACTCTGAAAACGGCTTCAAATGCGACCGAATTCAACAAAGTATTGTCAAAAGAACTCGGTTTGTGCTTAATGCCGAACTTTGCACAAGAAAACTTTAATGTCTTCCGCAGCTTAGGTAACTTAATCACCGACAACTTGTTCTCGAAAGAAATGACAAATGAACGTATGATGGTCGGCTATGATTATCTGGCATTATCACGCGATACACACAAAGGTATTACCGGTTATGAAAACACTTCAAACAGCTCGTACTTTATCGGCGATAAAGCTCTGAACAATCGTTCTCGTTTCGGTTTAGGTGTCAGCATCACGAAGTTTAATTCGGATTACGATGATGATTCCGACCGCGATGAAATGTTTGCCCAATTGCTGGCATCATATATGTACGACTTCGGTAACAAGTGGCGCTATGCCGGCGTATTGCACAGCGGTTACGGTTGGGGTGAATATACCCGTAAACTGAATCAATGTGATGTCGACGGTAATCTGCACGACTTCGTATACGGCTTGCAAAACGAATTCCGCTATGGTATCGAAACGCCGTATGTAACTATAGAGCCGCAGTTGGAGATGAACTTTACCGGCTACTATCAACGTCGTATCAACGAAGAACATAAGGACGGCTCAATTTTGATGAAGGGTACAAACAACTTCTCGGCAGAAAGCGGTATCGGCTTGTATGCAAGCAAAGAGTTCAACCTTGAAAAATACGGTAAATTTAAAGGTCGTGTCGGCGGCAGTTACTATCACGAATGGGCACATCCGTACGGCTCGATTAAGGCGCGTATGCGCGGTACCGATGGTTGGTACAAGATTGAAAGCGACGGTATTTTCCAACGCGATCGCTTTATGATCAGTGCCGATGTAACCTACACTTACAGAATGTTTGATATGTACCTGCGCGGCAGCCAGTACTTTGAAAAAGACAGTGTTGCCGTCTTGAACGCCGGTATTAAGTATAACTTCTAACACCTTTTGAAAAAAAGATTGACACTTTGCTTAAACATGGTTATATCTTATTTTCGAAAGTTGCCCTGGTGGCGGAATTGGTAGACGCGCATGCTTCAGGTGCATGTTGCCCCCGGCAGTGGAAGTTCGAGTCTTCTTCAGGGCACCAACAAAAAACTCCCTAATGTAGGGAGCTTTTTTGTATAGGTGCGGTTTAGCGATGAAAAAACAGAATTTAACGCAAAAATTGTTGGATTGGTATGAATTGAACGGACGTGATTTGCCGTGGCGTGTTAAAGGCAAAGCACATCCGAATCCGTATGTTATTTTTGTTTCCGAAGTAATGTTGCAGCAAACGACTGTTAAAACCGTTATACCGTATTTTGAGCGTTTTATGCGGCGTTTTCCGGATGTTTTTACGCTGGCATCGACAACCGAAGATGAAGTATATCAATATTGGCAGGGATTAGGTTATTATTCAAGAGCGCGTTCACTGTTGAAAGCAGCCCGAACGGTTGTAGAATCTTATGGCGGTGTTTTTCCGCATCATGAAAAAGATGTTGCAAAACTTAAAGGCTTCGGTACCTATACAATCGCCAGTTTTTTGGCTTTGGCCTATAATCAACCGACAACGGTGGTTGATGGCAATGTGATGCGCATTATGTGCCGTCTGCATTATTTAACGGCACCTTTGGAAACAATCAAAGATGAAATTTTTCAAAAAGCAGCTGCTTTAAGTTCAAAAAAATATCCGGCCGATTATGCTTCGGCGATTATGGATTTGGGCGCAACGATATGTACGCCTAAACATCCTCAATGCTTGTTATGTCCGTGGCAAGAGGCTTGCTTATCGGTCGGCAAGGATAATATCGAACAGATTCCGTATCGCAATAAACCGGATAAAAAAGAGATGTTCGGCAATGTGTATATTATTCGCAATAAGAAAAGCGAAATATTTATCCGTAAACGTACTGAAAAAGGGTTGCTGTCCGGATTATATGAATTTCCGTGGGGCGAAAAGCCGTTGTTGTCCGGTGCAACGGATACCGGCAAAGAGGTCACGCATATATTTACTCATATTAAATTAAAGCTTAAAATTTTTACTTTATCATTGGATGATCCTAAAATTGACGGTACATTTGTTACCCCGGCGGATTTGGATAAATATGCGCTTTCAACTTTGATGAAAAAAGTTTGGCAAAAAATTAATCCCGTTCATTAAGAAACGGGATTAATTTTAATGTGAGAATGTTACGGTATTAAGTCATCATCGTTGCAATGTTCGAGTTTCCATTTACGGGCATTGTCAACGTAGCGGCGAGCCTTACTGAGGTCAAGATGTCCATTGCTGTCCTCGAGTTTGCCTTGTGCATCAATGTAAATGCCGGTCGTCGTCGGAGATTGTCGCCAACTGTTCCGGATTTCATCCAAAACTGAGCAGACATTGTCGGGTGAGATACCGCCGGCATAGCCTTGCACAATGTCAGCAAATGCAGGAATTTGCCGTTTTTCCGGTTCAATACCCTTGCCGAACGAGCCGTCATAAAGACAATCAAAGCGCACCCCGTTGCAATAGAATTCCCGAATCAGCTTGGCATTGCTTTCGTTGTACGAAAGAATAACTTTACGTCCCTTCAAGTTGCTGATGAGCGCGGCCAGTTTCTCTTTATCGGGAGACACTTCTTCGCGGCCAATTTTGAAGTTTAACTGAATGCGCTTGAAGAAGTAGTCGCCGTTGGTATCGCGATAAGCAAGCAAATCTCTCAACTCGGGGACAATCTTGCCTTGCGAAACGGCTTCTACCCACTTGAGGTTCACATGGAGTGCGGCATTGACCGACAACCTGAAGTAGTTGACGTAATAGACCAGGTTCTTAATCCAGTTGAAGCGCGGTGACCCGTAAGTGCACTTTTCATCAGATACCTGTACGCCGATTTCTGCAATCGGATAATCTTCGAGCAATTGGACCAAATCGGGCACATTTGTGTACTCGTTGGCTCCGGAAATTGTAACAAACTGCAAGTCCATAATTATTTTAGATTAATTGGTTTATAAATTGTAAAAATATCTGCAACAGGATAGGCAATATGTCTGAAAATGTCAAGACTAAAGTCTGTGGTATGAAAACTTACCGCAAATAAAAAAACTGTTGACAAAAATATAAATTTAGTTTATGTTTAGACAAATAAGTAACAAAGTTCATGGGGGGATAGAGAAGATGACCAGAGATAATTCTTCAGATTATAATACACGGGACGATGCGATTGCTTTTATTGATAGGGTATCCCCTTTTATACAGTATCTTCATTGCGATAGTGAACTTATGACAGCGTATACTGAGGGTGAAAAAGACGATTATAAATATATTCGCCTTACCTATGATGGTGAAGTTGTGTATGAAATGAACTTTAAGGATAAGAAAGAATTCAATGGATACGCGAACATTCCTATGTACATGTCAAGAGCGAAATATACTGTAAAAGATGGTTTTTTGGAAGGTGAGTGCAAGTCTCGTTTCTGTGAGGGATATTTCAAGAAAGGAAAATTCAGCGGGAAATTGCGTGTTGAAAAATTTCCTGGCGTGGAATTTGATTTGAATACCCATAACGCTCGGACATGTTCTGAAGACCCTTATGATTATTATACCTACAAAGATAATATCCTTTCGGGGAAATCAACAGGTGAGTATGATGGGAACTGGGATGAGGGCAAGTTTACCGGAAAACACTATAAAGAAGATTTTTGCTGGGAGGATGGGCCGTATTCGGATGGATGTATTAAAGGTTCAGCTCCTGACAGGTATAAATTGACTTCATACGAAGAAATTAAAGATGGTGAGGTTATTGTTCAAGGGTCTCTGGAAGAAATGTACAGGGACGTAGGAAGTTGTTCGCGGGAAATTTATATGCCTCTTAATGGGAAATGTTATGTAAAGGATACTGAAATGTATCATAGAGACAAAGGGAAAAAGTTAGTAGGCGAGTTTTATCGTAAAAATGGTAAAAAAGAAGGTCCGTTTTTTTATCAAATGGATATAGATAAAGTTAAATATGGTCATAAATGCGCCAAGACTTCTTCGACGGTAGAAGGAACTTATGTAAATGGTAAAATTGAAGGTCAGGTTTTTCATAAATATGAAGATAAGATTTATAGGGTGGATAGCTATCATGGCGGATATTTGCATGGTCAGAGTATAATATATTTCAGTTTGCGTGATGACCCTCAAAATACGCCATGTATTAGAAATTATTCTAAAGATGCACTTGATGGTGAACAGTTATATTTCTATGATAATATAGAAGGGCCCATCAGAAGAAAAGATTATTATATAAAGGGCAAAAAAGTTAGATCTTTAGAATATACGCCAAATAACATTTTAATGAAAGAATCCAGATACGAAAATAATAAATTATCGGATGAATATGTATTTGCTTCTGATGGCAAGACAGTAGTGGAACATACTTTATACAAACGTGGTAAAAAGAGATTACAGATCAAGTATTCGCAAGACGGAAAACAACAGATAGACATACATCATTATAATGATGAGGGGAAAGATGATACCCGTATATATTTAGCTAAGAAAAAAATTGCAGCCCAACATATTGAGGCAGAAAAGCGAGAAGAAGCCAGAATTGCCGCTGAAACCGGCCGTAAGGTACGTGTAACACATAATACGCACAGCTTCAAAGGTAAAATACGAAAAATGATAGATAAAGTAGCTTACCATATATAGTTTGCGTTATTTGATGCTTAACCTCAGAATTCAAGCTGAACCTGTAATCAAATCCTTATCGAAATCGTTGCAAGAAATTGCGACGATTTTGTTTTGTTGGCGGGAGCATTGAAGACTCGGCTACGCTCTCGGTTTGTCTGCAACAATGCGCCGTTACTACCGTATCGGCTTATTGGCAGACTGCACCCGTCGTCAAAAAACAACATTTTGAGGTTGTTTTTTATCCTCCGGCTCGCGACATACGGTCGCTCGTTCAGTACACCGCACCGCGCAACAAAAAAAGGCCGCTTAAAAGCGAACTTTCTTTTGTTGGCGGGAGCAATTAGTGATATTATGAAAGGAATGTTACTTCGATATAATGGAAATAGGGAAGATACGTAAATCTTTTCCAACGGTTGATAAATTGGCATCAAAAGTAGCTTAACCTTTTAACAAAAAAAACGCCCTGATTGGAGAAGCAGTGCGTTTTTTTACAGTAGGGCCGATATGAATTACCTTTTATTCGATTTTTCATTAATATACTTTAATTTCATTTGGTCTGCAACATTTCTACGCAGTCCTTCGGTTTTTCCTGTCTTTTTAGGTAAATGAACATATACCTTAAACAAACCGTCCTCACTATATATATCATTTCTTATCTGGAATCTTTCTTTCTTTCCAGATTGTCTTTCATAAGCATGAAACCACATTGGTCTACTACTCAATATCTCCAGAGCCATTTCTTTTACAGCACTAATACTCTCGAAAGTTTTTGCTTTCCTTGAGGCTTTAGAGGCATAGAGATTATCATATAAATTTGAAAAAATACAATCAAATGTTAAAAGTGTTTCACCGGCAATATTTTGATAAAAATCTCTTTTAACGGATTGAGAAAATTGTTCTTGAATTATCTCTTTGCGTTTTTCTTCTGGAAGGTCTTGCTCTTTTACAACTTTCTCTGTTGGATTTTCTTTTTTCATTAGTCTGTTCATTAATCTACGAATTTGAGAAATAGGTAGCTCTCTAGTTAATTCGACTTGTTCTGTTTTGGGGGCTAGAAAATCCAATTTACTTGTATAATCTTCTCCTTTTTGCGATATTTTTCTATGATGTTCCGAACCCTCTTGTATAAGTTGTTCTTTACCATCTATTGATTGAAAAGCTTTAGCTTTATTCTTTACAACCTCCATATATTCATCAGGTGTATATGCCGATTTAAATTTATCACCATACTTAATGACACCTATAATCATATGATTGAATAGTCGAGCATATGTATAAGTAGCTAATAACGCGTCTTCTTGTTTTTCTTTATTTTGTTTATCCAGGAGATAAGGTGTTAATTTATCCTCCCACCAATCACTCAGATATTTTTGATATTGTTCAATTGAGGCTCGCATATCTCCATGATTAAACCCTTGCTTTTCTTCTTGAGTCGTTATCGTATTCATCGCTTTATCCTTCCGTAAATGCTTTTATTTTATAGCTTGATTATAAAATAAAATTGTTAAGAATATGGTTAATATTACCACATGCAATTATTTTTGTCTAGTTTTTTTGAAAAATATTATTAAGATAAAAGGTAAGGCTTTTATGGTAACTTACACTTTCCTGGTGGTGCTCCTTTTGGATACTTAAATTTTTAAGAACAATCAGGGGCATAGTGATATTAAACCAGATGAATTTAGAGCACCACCTGTTTTTAAAATTTGAAAGAACCACCGAGGGTAAAATTTGCTTAATTTACCATAAAGCAACAAAACTTGTTTAAAACAAGAAAGGCCGCTTAAAAGCGACCTTTCTTTTGTTGGCGGGAGCATTGAAGACTCGTCTAGCTTAAATTTACTTATTTATATTTCAAAAGAAAATTTAAGCTTCGGGCACTCGGTTGCGATTTGTTCGCTTCCCTTCGCTTGCGCTTGTTTGCTCACGAGCAACCTTCGCCCGTCGTTGAAAAACAACATTTTGAGGTTGTTTTTCCGCCTCCGGCTCGCGACATACGGTCGCTCGTTCGGCTCACCGCACCGCGCAACAAAAAAAAGGCCGCTTAAAAGCGACCTTTCTTTTGTTGGCGGGAGCGACGAGACTCGAACTCGCGACCTCTGCCGTGACAGGGCAGCGTTCTAACCAACTGAACTACACCCCCAACGAACATTCAACCTTATATACAATAAAAAAATAAAATGCAATACTTTTTTTTATTTTTTTTAATTTTTTTTCATTCTGTGGACAAGTAAAACTTTTTTATGATGTATAACTTGGTCAATATGCTTGCAATAAGTAATAAAATACGACATTATCTAGAAGATTTTTTTATTATGGAATTGTAATGCCCGAATTTAAAAATTTAAGGAAAAAGGTGCGTCGCCGCCGGATAGAAACAATGTTGCTTGCAGGATACGCTTTTGCGGTTACCTGTGCATTGTTTTTGTCGCTTTTAAATAAGCCGGCATCTGATTATAAAGTTCCGATCAGGCATATTACTGATGAAGCTTACGATTTTAACAGTAACGTTTTAACGCCGGCTTTTGAAGATTCTGCAGCCGATAATCCGTTTGAACTGGCGTATGCTCAGGTTAACAGCGTACCGTTGCTGAGTGATAATGAAATAATTATTCAAAAATTTGAATTGGCACAGAACGGACAAACCGAAGTGGTTATGCCGACAGAACCTAAGCCGAAATATGAAAGCAAAGAAATTCCGGGTATCTATCAAAAAGAACGTCACGTTTTGGTTGTTAAATCTGGCGATACATTTATAGGTATGCTCAAAGATTTGGGAATGGATACCAAAACGGCTACCGAGGCCTATAATACTTTACGCAAGGTATTTGATGCCCGTAATTTGAAAGTTAATCAATATCTCGAATTAACCGGTACGTTTGATGTCCAAACACGTCAATTGGAAGCTTTGGATACGTTGACTTTTGAACCATCCCGCGGTACAAAATACATTCTAAAAGTCAACGAATACGATAAATTTGAGGCAAGAGTCGATCAGGAAAAATTTGCGCGCGATACACGCGTGATTAAGGGTGAAATAACGGCTCAAACTTCGGTTTCGCTTTCCAAAGCGGGCGTGCCAAATTTTATGGTTAATGAAATAATTCGCAGATTTAGTCATTTGATAAATTTCCGTACCGATGTACACAAGGGGGACAAGTTTACCGTTAAGTATGAAGTCAGCAAATCTGCCGACGGCAGTGTTGTCAGAATCGGAAATTTGCTGTATGCAGCATTTGCCACATCCGGCAGAACATATAAGTTGTACCGCTATAAAGACGAATTTTATACCGATAAAGGTGAGGCTAAAAAAACAGGTTTGGATATAAAGCCTATGCAGTTCCGTAATGCCAGAATCTCATCATTGTTCGGCTATCGTATGCATCCTATCCATAAAACCAGAAAGTTTCATAATGGTGTTGATTATGCCGCACCGAGAGGTACGCAAATTTTTGCCAGTGGTAACGGTACGATCGAAATGGCGCGCTATGTCAACGGGTACGGCAATTTTGTGAAAATCCGCCATAATTCGGAATATGAAACGGCTTACGGACATATGCAGGGCTTTGCTAAAGGAATCCGTCCGGGGGTTCGTGTTCGGAAAGGGCAGGTTATCGGGTATGTCGGCAGTACCGGTCGTTCAACAGGACCGCATTTGCATTTTGAAATTATCCGTAAGGGACAGCGTATTAATCCGTTGAAAGCACAAGTGGCAACCGGCAATGATTTAACCGGCCGACAATTGGCTGACTTTAAACGCGAAATGCGACGTATTGATGCGGCAAAGGAAACTATTGCTAAAGTTAAAGTCGAAAAGAAATTAGAACTTGGAAAAACCGCTAAAGAATTGGCCAGCCATAATGTCAAAAAAGTTGTGATGATTCCTTCGGCAGCACCTGAAGAAGATGTGACAACAAATATAACGCTTATAAAGCATTTGACCGGGGCGGATACTAAAACGATATCGCAGACCGAACATAAAGAAACTCTTGTTGCAGAGGACAGTAAGACGATTCAACAACCGAAAGAAAACGGTGAAATCAAATCAAAAGCCGCAGTCTCCGAAAAAGAAGATGAAGCAAAAATAGCATCCTCACCGATTGAGACGGTTGAGGAGGATGGCCCGCAAGCGGATGCACCGGTCGAACCAGTTGCAGAAGCAGAAACGGTTAAATATACCGGAAAAATCGTGTATCCGGTAAAAGAATCGGTTACAAAATTGCGTGAAAAATATTTAGTCCGACAATCGCCGTTGTTGGCAAAGACGTTCAGAGTTGTTCGTGTGCCGGTACGCAAGCCTAAAAAGATAAGGCAAACTTCAAGATAAAATCCGAAAATGTTTGTCTCTACTTGATATTTTGATGTGAAAAACTTAAATCTTTAAATGTAGGAGAAGATGCAGATGGATACTTTACCGGAATTACGAGATATACATTTACCGAGCGAGGATATTTCAATTTTTCCTCTGGCTTACGGTTGGTGGTATATTTTAGCCGGTATTGCAGTGCTTGCGGTCAGTATTTATGTTATTCACTGGATACGGCGGACCAGTGCTCTATTGTATGCCCGCCATTTGTTAAAGCCGCTTAAGGATAGTAATAATATTGAAGCGGCTGTTAAAATGTCGGAAATTCTGCGTCGTATTTGTGTGCGAAAATATCCCGAAGCCGTGGCTTTGGCTGATCATCAATGGATTGAATTTATTAATTCCAAAACCCGAAAGCCGCTACAAGGCAAAGTTGCCGAACTTCTGAAAAATGCACCGTTCGTGCCCGAAGACAGCCGGATGTACACGTCTGCCGATGTGGCCGATTTGTGGTTGTTTTGCAATCGATGGATAGGGGAAAATCTATGATTGAGTTTATCAATCCGGAGTTGTTTTGGTTGTTGGTAATACCTGTTTGTATTTATTATACACTACCGGCGGCACGGCAGATGTACGGCGATGCTCTCAAAGTGCCGTTTTTAAACGATATCTCGGAAGTTAAAGCAAATTTTAAGAGCCTCAGAATTATTCATTCAACGGCAAAAAGCTCATATTTTAAAATGTTTTTACTTTCAATGGTTTGGGCCTTACTGGTAATGGCACTGTGCCGTCCGCAATGGGTAGGCGAACCTGTCCGTGTTAAAAATGAAGGACGAGATGTTTTGCTGGTGATGGATATTTCTACATCAATGCTGGAACGCGATTTTGAATATCAGGGAAAATACTATACGCGTTTGTCGGTTGTTAAAGAGGTTGTAAGCAATTTTATAGATAAACGTCTTGAAGATAAAATCGGTTTGGTTTTGTTTGGCACTCGTGCTTATATGCAGGTACCATTGACTTATGATAAACAGGCTGTTAAAGATGTTTTAAATGTGGCGGCCGCCGGTATGGCAGGAAATTCAACTTCTATCGGTGATGCCATAGGGGTTGCCCTTAAGAATATGCCGACCGACGATAGTGCCGGAAAAGTGGTTATTTTACTTACCGATGGTGAAAACAATGACGGCAGCTTATCTATGCTGAAGGCTGTTGAATTGGCTCAGCAGGAAAATGTTAAAGTATATACAATCGGTGTCGGCAGTGATGAAACGGCTGTATTGGGCGGCCTTTTGACGATTCGCCGTGATGCAGAGATAGATGAAGAATCCTTAAAAAAATTGGCAGATGCAACGGAAGGAACTTATTTCAGAGCCGATGATGTTAATTCACTGCAAAAGGTTTACGAACGGATTAATCAGCTTGAACCGCAAAAACAAGAAGGGCGTTTTGTGAAAGAAACAAAAGAACTGTTTTATTATCCGGCATCTTTGGCACTATTGCTTTTTATGTTATTGATTTTATTAACGAGAAAGGTGTGGTAAAATGGAGTGGTTGACGGAATTTCATTTTTTACGTCCTTATCTTTTAATAGGATTGGTTTTTCCGCTGGTTTTGATGTGGAAATTGTGGAATAATGAGAAAATTCAGTCTTCATGGGCAGATGTTTGCGATGAAAATTTATTGAATTATTTGTTAGTTAAAGGAAAGAGTAAACAACGTCGTATTCCCATTATTTTAGCTGCCATTATTTCTTTTGCATTGGTTACGGCTGTCGCCGGACCGACATGGCACAAAAAAGAAGCACCGGCGGTCAGTGTCGATAATCCGGTGATGATTATGCTCAGTTTGTCGGCAGATATGATTGCCAAAGATGTGTCGCCGAATCGAGCCGAACGAGCCAAATATCTGATTAAAGATATGCTTAAAGAAATGTCATCTACCGAAACCGGTTTAATGGTTTATACCGATGAGCCTTTTATTATAACCCCGATGACCGAAGATCCGCAGATTATCGACAATCTATTGCCAACGGTGGGATTCGATATAGTGCCGACATCAGGTGATAGGCTTGACAGAGCAATCGATTTGAGTGTGCAACATCTTAAAGGAATCGGGTACGCTAAAGGTAATTTAATTGTGTTGTCCGCCAATGCCGATGAGCGTTTTGATGCGGCTTTATCAAGTGCGCAAAAAGCTCATGCCGAAGGTTTTGATGTCAATATTATTCAAGTCAGCGGTACAAGCAGTGATAAATTGAAAATGATCGCCGAGAAAGGCAACGGTTTATATTTAAATTATTCGGATAATTTGGCACCATTGATTGCTAAAATCAATGATATTTTCAATAAAGAAATTAAACAAAGCAAAAATTTGCAGTCGGTTTGGGAAGATATGGGATACTATCTTTTATGGTTGCCGTTTGTGCTGTTGATGTTTTATTTTCGCAAGGGAATTTTGGCGGTAATTGCTCTGTTTTTATTGGTTTCACCTGCTACGGCCGGAATGTTTTTGAATAATAATCAGGAAGGAATGCAATATTTCAAAGCCGGTGAATTTGAAAAAGCGGCGCAGACTTTTGATGATGTACAATGGCGTGCGGCAGCGGCCTATAAAAACGGTGATTTTGAGCGTGCCTATGAAGATTATGCAAACGGTACGGATACAACATCCCTTTATAATCAGGGTAATGCTTTGGCTAAAAGCGGTAAAACTGATGAAGCCATACAAAAATATGAGGAAGTTTTACAAAAAGATCCGGATTTTGAAGATGCTCGGTTTAATTTGGAATATTTGAAAAAACAGCAAAAAAATCAGCAGCAGAAACAACAAGATAAAAAACAGAACCAGGATAATAAAAAACAGCAAAAGCAAAATAAAAAACAGCAGAACCTGCAGCAAAATCAGGATGATGATCAGGAAGAACAACAAAAAAATGAGCAAAACCAAGAGCAGAATCCAGATCAACAGCAACAAAACGAGCAAAAATCAGAAAATAAGCAACAGCAACAAAATCAGAATCAGGAACAGCAACAGCAGCAAAAACAACCGCAACAACAAGAGGGTAATCAAGAAAATCAGCAACAACAGCAAAGTCAGAAACAGCAAAATCAAGATTTAAATGAACAGCCTCAGCAAAACGAACAGCAACAAGGGCAGGAAAAACAGTCGCCGTCGTCCGAAAAACAGCAGAAAGATGAAGGGGACAGTGCCGGCGGCGGAAATGAACATAAGACTAATCCGCAAAGAAAGTCATCGGATGAAAACAGTGATCCTAATACGGAAGTCGAGGCTGAAAAACAGATAACCTACGGAAATGAAGATGAAAATTCCGAGCATGAGGCAAAAGCTTTACAAACTCAAGCCGGCGGAAAAACGGTGGAAGATAAAGAAAAAATCAGGGCAAGACTTCAAAAATTCAGAGAAATTCCCGAAGATAAAGGCGGTTTGTTGCGTGCCATTATTTTAAGAGAATATGAAAAGAACAGATATAATGATAATTAGAGGAAAAAATGTTTAAAAAAGTTGCATTTATATGGTGTTTTTTACTAATGTCGGTCGTCTCGGCATCGGCCGGAACGTTAACCTCAGATGTCGATAATGCCGAGGTTGCATACGGTAACCCCGTTTTGTTGACAATTTCGTATGAAGGCAGTGACGGTAATGCCATGCAACCCGATTTATCCGTACTGCAGGATAAATATACTATTTATTCTACAGCAAATTCGACCTCTATGCAGTTTATTAACGGACAGAGTATGCAGCGGCGCGAATGGCGTATCAGCTTAATGCCTAAGACAGAAGGTAAGCAAACCATTCCGGCGGTTAGTGTCGGTAAATACGCAACATCACCGATTGAAATAAACGTTTTGGCTGCCGGTTTGCAACCGAAATTGAAAAAGCCGCAAAATAAAGCCGATCAAAAGTCTCAAACACCGGAATTTAAAGTACAATTAACCGTTGATAATGAAAATCCGTATGTACAACAGCAAGTAAATGCCGTACTGACAATTTATGATAATGTCCGTCAGTCAGGCGGTTTAACCCTGCAACAGGAACCGGAGTTTTTGCAAGCCGACGATTGGATTATCAAAAAATTGCGCCAACCGACAGTAGATGATAATAATGGACAACGTGAAATTAAATTCTACTATGCGCTGTTTCCGCAAAAAAGCGGTGTTGTCGAATTGCCGATTGCAAAGGTAGACGGTTTTTATCTTGTGTATGATGAAAATGATTTGATGCAGCAAAATGTCGGCGGTTTCTTTAAGTTATTGGATATAGATATTCATCCGATGTTTCAGCAGCAAAAAACGGTTACTTTGACAAGTCACAAAGATGTTGTAAGTGTTAAGCCTATAGCACCCGAAAACGGGGATAACTGGTGGTTACCTTCAAGTGCGGTAAGTCTTTATGCTGCCTGGGAAAACGAAAATCCGCAATTTAAGGTTGGCGAAACGATTGCCCGTAATTTTGTATTAACCGCTGCCGGTGTGGCTGAAACGCAACTTCCGAATTTGGAATTTCCGGAAAGTCCGAATATTAAACAATATCCTGAAAATCCGCAAACAGAATCCGTTATCAGTAATGATGTCGTTTATTCCAAATCAACCGTGCGGGTTGTGTATATTCCGCAAGATTCCGGTATGCAAACACTGCCGGAAGTAAAGGTCGCCTGGTTTGATGTCTTAGATAATAAAATGCAATATGCTGTTGTTCCGGCAACAACAATCAAAGTTTTAGGCGATAAAAAGCATATTAAAGCGGCTGCCGAAAATATGGCCGCCAATTCCGCCGAGGTAAAAATGGCTCCGCATCAGACCGAACAGGCAATATCTTTACCTATAAAAAATGATGAAAATGCAAAAATTAAGGTTGTTTTGCTTGCCGTATCTGCCTTTTGCGCCGGTTTACTTATTAGCTTTCTGCTGCTGCGCAAACGCGATGAAAAAGAAGATGATAAAGCTCCTTCCGAATATCTGGATGCTGTGTACAACAGCTTGAAAAATAAAGATTACCGCGGTTCGCGCGATAATATATTGGCTTGGGCAGGTAAAACCTTTTCCGATGTTAAAGTCAATAATTTGGATGATGTTGCCGGTTGTATAAATGATGCGGGTTTTGCCGGCGAAATGGAAAAGTTAAACGGTATTTTGTATGCCGATAAAATCGCAGTGCTGGATGATAATCTTATTATAGATGTCTTGAAAAAAACACATAAAAAGAAAAAGACCGCCGCGCCGGTTAAGCCGTTGCCTGATTTATATAAATAGCTTGCAAACAAGAAAAAACTGTGTTCTAATATGTATCATTTTATTATTAGAAGGATTTTCTAATGAACTTATTAAAGAACATTTTTTTGGGAATTTTCTTTCTGTATGCCATGTATTGGGGGGGAATCGGAACCCAAAGCAACAGCGCATTTGCACAAGGCATGGGATTTATGTCGGTGGTAATGGCTTTGGGGAGCTTATATATCTTATATAGACTGATTCCAAAGGTTTTGAGCTCGGCCACAACGGTTTTAATTATTGTTGTTATATGCGTTTATTCGGCATATTGTCTCGGCTTTTTTAACGGAAAAAGTGTTTCGGAGTTTTTGACCGGTCAGTCCGTTGTTGAAGAAGAATACGCAGACCAAGAAGATGCCGGTGACGTTGAAGAATCTGATGATGTTTCGGAATTATCTCAAGAAATGTTTGGCGGTAAATCCGGTGAAAATAAAGCTCAAAAGAAAAAAAATAAAGGCCTTAAATTAAGAAAAATTCAAGGTAACAAACGTGCCAGACCGCAACCTCAGTCAGCAGAGCGTCGTCAAGGTCAACAGGCTGAAAATTCAGGCGGTTTAATCGGTAAAATGAAAACAATGTTATTCGGTAGTGATACGGCGGCTCAGCAACCGAGTATTGCCGATATCAATCCGTTTGATTATCCGTCGATTAAGGGAGAAGCCAGAGTCATTACCGGAAGTTTGATAAATGTTGACGGTATTACGGTTAAGCTATTCGGGATTGCTGCGCCGGATTTGCAACAGACTTGCGCTAATAAACATGGTTACGGGTACCATTGCGGTCGTAAGGCGGCAACGTGGTTGCAGGATTGGCTCGGCAACAGAGAAGTTACGTGCTATATTTTGGGAAATGTTGTCAATAATCGCACAACGGGGGCTTGCTTTACGGATAATAATAAATATGATTTGGCTGCGGTGGTTACAAATGCCGGTTGGGCGGTCGCCTATACTAAAAATACGCAAATCTATATTCCGTATGAACAGCAAGCGGCAGATAATCGCCGAGGCTTGTGGGAAGGTGAATTTTACAAACCTTGGGATTGGGAAAAAATCCAAAATCGTAAGGTTGAAATTCATGTAACCTCACCGGAACCTATATCAGATTCTGCAGACGGCTGGGGATTTAATATGAATATGTTCAAAGGATTATTCTAATGGAAAAGATTTTTATATCGCATAATGAGCAGGAAACCGAGGCTATAGCGGCTAAGTGCGCTGAAATTACCAAACGCGGTGATGTATGGGCTTTAAGCGGTACTTTGGG